>NZ_JBDQQP010000029.1:0-31369 GCF_039888735.1 Streptomyces sp. CAU 1734 | reverse complement strand
GACGAGCGGACCCGAGCCCTGGCAGACTTCCTCCACACCTACAACCACCACCGCAGCCACACCGCCCTCGGCGGACACCCACCCATCAGCCGCGTAAACAACCCTGCGGGTCAATACACCTAGTCCGTGCTCAGCCGGTCGCCGAAGTGCTCGGCCCCGGTCAGCAGGAGGCGGGTGCTGTCCGTGTCGTTGATGGAGATCTCCAGGCCGGGCAGGGTGCGGAGCGGGGTGAGATCGAGGGGGTACGCGGCCGATGCCCCGAGCCGCAGACCCAGCCGGCGCAGGGACGGGAAGACGCGGGCCAGCCGAGCCGTGTCCAGGGGCTCGGTCAGCTCCTGGAGCCAGAGGCCGGTGAGCCGGGGTACGGGGCGGGCGTCCGCCAGGTCGCCGAGGTTGGCCGCGGTGGTCAGGAGTGAGGTCAGCGCGGGCATCCGGCCGATCGCGGCGAGCAGCGAGGGTTCCTGGACGGGGTCGAGGACGGTCAGCAGCTCGACGGTGTTCCAGTGCGCCAGCCGGGCGCCTTCGATCAGGGCGGCACCCATGACGCTGAGGGATTTCACCCGCGGGTGGGGTCCGGTGAGCGCCAGTTCGGCGGGGGAGACGATGAGCAGCCGCAGCGAACGGTCCGAGAGTTCCCCGAGGGAGCGGAGCCCGGGGCAGTCGAGAAGGGTGAGCCGTTCGATCGAGGGCCTGCTCGCCACGAAGCCGAGGTCGGTCACACCCGGATTCCCGTACAGCGCGAGGGTGTTCAGTCCGTCGGCCGGCAGGTGCCGGTCCAGTTCCCGGGTGCCGTGGTCGCCGTGCACATAGAGGGAGCTCACTCTCGCGCAGTGACCGACCATCGCGAGCTGGGCCGGGCTGAACACCGCCAGGGAGCGCGGGCTGGCCCGGGAGAGGACGTCGCGGGCGTACCGCTCGGCCGGGAACGAGGTCCAGACGTCCGCCAGCTTGCGGTGGATCGCCGGGTCGGGGTGACGGGTGAATTCCACCAGCCGCTCGATGCCCGTCTCGTCCCCCACCAGGGCGATGGTCTCGATCACCGCCTGATCGGCGCCGAGCGAACCGGAGGGCCCGGGGAGCAGCGGGAGCACGGAGGGGCCCAGCGCGGCCAGCTTCTTGGCCTGGCCGGAGTCGCGCGGGGGCATGATCTCCCGGAGCCGCCGTTCCACCCGCGTGCGCACGGTGTCGTCCAGGAAGACGGCGGAGGCGGCGCACCGCCCGGCCAGGAGGAGGGCGGGGGAGAGCACGTCGCCCGCCAGGTCGAGGAGCTTCTCGATCAGCCCGCCGACCCGGCGGTCGAAATGGCCGACCGAGAGCAGGATGACGTCCTGCCACTGCTCCTCGTGGGCATGCCGGACCAGTTCGTCCGCACTGTCGGTCTCGGCCAGCTCCTTCGCGGCGAGATAGTCCTGAAAGGTGCGGTGGATGAACTGGATGGCATTGCCCCGGCGCTGCTGGAGCAGTCCGCTGCGGTTGAGCAGATGGGTGAGGATCTGCTCGGTGCCGCCCTGCTCCCGCACCTGGGGCATGCCCCGGATCGCCTTGTCGAGCTGGGTGACGGCCTGGGCGGGGGTCAGCTGGTTCCGGCCGCCGCGCACCAGCCAGACCGCGATGTGCTGGAGGAGGAGCTTGTGCTCCTCGATGCCGATCGTCAGCCCCTCGGGGGCGTCGATCCGGCGGACGCTGTCGCGTTTGCCGAGCAGCATGTCCAGGGTCGCCCGGTAGAGCTCCCAGCGGGTGTGCGGGAGCCGGCCGCCGCGTTTGCGGTGCAGGGCGCAGATGACCGCGCAGAGGAGGGGAGCGCGGGCGAGGTCGCGCAGAACGCGATTGTCGGCGAACTCCTTCCGCAGCCGCTGTTCCAGGCCGCCGAGCCGGTCCGCCTCGGAGTCGGCACGGCCCCGGTCGAGTGCCGCGCACTCCAGCCGGGCCGCCGTGTGCCAGGAGGTGACGAAGGCGTTGATGTCCTGGTCGCTCATGGGCAGCAGCTGCACATCGGCGAAGCCCTCGGCGGTCAGCCAGTCCGCCTCCACCGCGCCGGGCCGGACGGTGGCCAGGCAGCGGGCGGCGGGATACCGCCGGAGCAGCCCGGTCAGCCAGCCGCGGGCCCTCTGGCGCTCGGCGCGCGGGAGTTCGTCGAGACCGTCGACGAGGACGAGCGCCCGGCCGGACTCCAGGACCCGCTCCGCCCAGCCGCGGGGCGCGTCGCCGATGGGCAGGTCCGCGACCCGGGCCAGCTCGTCCGGGCCGGGAAAGCCCCGGCCGCGCGCCTGGACACTGCGCATGGGGACGACGAAGGGCACCAGCCGCTGGAGTTCGGCGAGTTCGGCGGGGAGGGTGCCGCAGGCGGCGTGCGCGGCCAGCCACCAGACCAGGGTGGTCTTGCCCGCGCCGGCCTCGCCGCGCAGCAGCGTGCGCCGGCTGCGGCCGAGCAGTTCCTCGACGCGCCGCGGACCGGTGGGGCCCGGCGGGAAGCCGTCGTCGTGCGGTGGGGTGGGGCCGGAGGGGAAACCGTCGATCGGTGCGCGATCGGCGCTCTCCAGCGGGGCGGCCTCCAGGCTGAGATACGCGGTGTCCAGATCCCAGCTGGTCTCGCTGACACCGAGTTCGTCGATGCCGAAGATCTCCATACGGCTGTACTGAGCTTTGAGGGAGCGCGCGTACCCCTCCTCGAAGGGGGTGTCGGCGGAGTGCAGGCCGCTCACCCGCTCCAGCTCCGGGAGCTGGGCGTACCTGGTCAGCACGGGTTCCAGATCCGCGACCGGTACGGCTTCGAGATGCCGCCCGCCGTCGGTCTCCCGCACCTGGGACACGATGCCCAGCAGGGTCCCGCTCGCGAAGACGGGGGAGCCGGAGAGCCCGGCGAGCGGTGAGGTGCCGCCCGGGGGAGCGGCGCCGGGCGAGTGGTCCAGCCAGAAGGTGAGGGCGCCCCTCACCCGCCCGGCCAGGGGGAGGACGCTGCCCCGGTACTGGCCGAGATCGAGCCGTTCCCGGCGGTCGCCGGGTCCGTACCGCTGGTGATCGGGGAAGCCGATTGTGTGGCAGCCGGCCAGCGGCTCATCCGCGGTGGGGCGGCCCCAGCGGAGTGTTCCCAGCTCAGCGGGGGTGATCACCTCTGTTTCGGCCCGCAGCAGGGCGGCGTCCAGCCGGTCGATCAGATCCATCCGGGTCAGCCGGGGCACCAGCCTCTCCCGCGCGGAGAGACCGGACCACACCACTGAGCAGCGGATACGGGTCCGGCGCCCGGGATGGGCGACCCAGATGTCCGGCGGATCTCCGTCCCGCACCACATGTGCGCAGGTCAGGATGAGGGTGGGGGTGAGCAGTACGCCTGTGCCCTGGCGTCCGGCCCGGATCGCCACCACCCGCTTCGACGCGCCCGTACCCATGCTCAGCCTTCCCCCGATCCGGCCCCCGGGCCGACCTTAGCGGCGGCGGGCGGGGCCCGAACGGTGAATGGGCGGGCGCCCTTGGGGCGGTACGCGGGTGACCCGGGCCACTCGGGGAGCCCCGCGGGAGTGGTCCGGGCCACTTCCGGGGGTGCGGGGGAGTGACCCGGGCCACCGCGCGGGGGTGTTGGGGGTCCTTCCGGACCTCCCGCGCCGGTGGTCCGCCGGTGACCTGGCCCACAGGAAGGGGCAGTTGGCGGGTGACCCGGGCCACAGGCCAGGGGGGTCGGCCGGTGACAAGGCACACAGGCCCCACAGGGCCTACTAGCCGGGGCAGTAGCAGCGTTCCGCTTCCGCTCCGGAGTCCCGGATCCGGCCCGGCCGGGACTTTGGTCCCGGCACCGGCGGACGGCCCGGCGGCCGGGGCCGGTGCGGGGCGGACGGGCTCCCCGGCTGCGGCGGAGTCCGGTCCGGCGCGGCTGTGCCGACCGTCGGCATCCGCGATTTTCGATCATGAAGAAAAGCTGTCAAGGAACTTATTTCGGGCGATTCGTCTACGACGGAATGTCGTAGATGGGGGGCTTGAGGTGATCTGGGCGTTTCGGTTACCAAGGGATGGCCAACACATCCCGGCGCACTTCCCGTGCCGGGGTTCCCTTTTGCCCGGAGGCTTTCCTCGTATGTCGCGCACTTCCCGTCGTATCAGCCCGTCCGTTCTCCGTACCCGTTCCGCCGTGCTGGCAGCCGGTCTGGGAGCGTCGATGGTGCTGGGCGCAGGAGCCGCGTTCGCCGCCGAGACCGGTGTGGCGGCCGCCGCACCCACCGCCCCTGTCCAGGCGACCACCGCGAGCGCTGTCGCCGCCCAGGCCCAGGCCCAGTCCAAGGCCGCCACGGCCGCGAAGGCCGCTGTGGCCGAGCAGGCCGCCGCGAAGAAGGTCGCCGCCAAGAAGACCGCGGCCAAGAAGGCCGCCGCGAAGTCCGCCTCCGGGTGGACCAAGCCGGTCACGCAGTACGTCGTCAGCGCCACCTACGGCAAGGGCGGCGCCATGTGGGCCAGCAACCACTCCGGCCAGGACTTCGCCGTCCCGACCGGTACCCCCGTGAAGTCCGTCGGCCCCGGTGTCGTCGTGAAGGCCGGCCCGAACGGCGCCGGTGACGGTCCCGCGTACGGCAACGCCGTCGTCGTCAAGCACGACAGCGACACCTACTCGCAGTACGCCCACCTCTCCCGGGTGGACGTGAAGGTCGGCCAGCAGGTCAGCGGCGGTCAGCAGATCGCCCTCTCCGGCAACACCGGAAACTCCAGCGGCCCGCACCTGCACTTCGAGATCCGCACCACCCCGAACTACGGCAGCGCGATCAACCCGGTGGCCCACCTGCGCTCCGAGGGCGTCACCATCTGACCCGTCCCGCCCGGACACCCCAACGGCCCCGATGCCCTCGCATCGGGGCCGTTCCCGTTCCCCGGGCCGCGTCCGCCCGCCCGGCGCTCGTGGACGTACCCCGGCGATCTCGGCCCGCCCGGCGCTTGAGGACGGACCCTCGCCCCGGGTGCGGGTGCGCTGCCTCCCGCCCCCGGCCCGGACGGCCTCGGCCCGCCCGCCGCCCGGGGTGCGCGCCCCGGCTCACTCCGCGACCCCCAGCATCGGAAAGCTTCCCGTATTCGTCGGCGCGTGCTCCGGCAGCCACAGCACCGCGATCGCCCCGCCCGCCCCCGGGCCCCCCGCCTCATCCCCCTCCGGCGCCGCGTTGCGGAACGTCAGCCGTGCCCCCAGCACCCTCGCCTGCCCCGACGCGATCGTCAGCCCCAGCCCGTGCCCCGTCCCCGCCCGGTCGCTCGCCCCCGTGCGGAAGCGGCTCGGTCCCTCCCGCAGCAGCGCCTCCGGGAAGCCGGGACCGTGGTCGCGCACCCGTACCACCCGGCCCTCCACCGTGACCTCGATCGGCGCCCTGCCGTACTTCGCCGCGTTGGTCAGCAGATTCAGCAGAATCCGCTCCAGCCGCCGCGGATCGGTGTTCACCCAGGCCGAGTGCAGCACCTCCACCGGCACATCCGGATTGAGCGCCCGGACCCGCCGGGACACGAATTCGCCCAGCGAGATCTCCTGGAGCTCGGCCCGCTCCGACGCGCTGTCGAGCCTGGCCACCTCCAGAACGTCCTCGACCAGCGTCCGCATCGCCTGCGCCCGGTCCCGTACCAGCTCCGTCGGCCGCCCCGGCGGCAGCAGCTCCGCCGCCGTGAGCAGCCCGGTCACCGGGGTCCGCAGCTCATGCGCGATATCCGCGGTGACCCGCCGCTCCGCCTCGATCCGGGCGTTCAGCGCGTCCGTGAGCGCGTCTATCGCACGGGCCAGCTCATCGGTCTCATCCCGTACGACACCGCCGATCGAGTCCCGGACCCGTACCTCCGTATTGCCCTCGGCCACCGTGGCCGCCGCCGCCGCGGCCTTCCGCAGCCGGCGCGAGAGCTGTCCGCCGATCAGCACACCCAGCGCCGAGCCGCCGAGCACCACCGAGACGGAGCCGATGATCAGCGCCCGGTCGAGATCCTTGAGGATGAGGGCGCTGCGCTCGGGGAATTCGGATCGCCGCGAGAGCACCTCGCCATTGGCCAGCGGCACCGCGGCCCAGATCTGCGGCGCGCTGCCCGGCCCGTCGTGCACATAGCTGCCGCGCCGGTGCTGCTTCATCAGCCGCTGGAGCTCCCGGGGAAGCTTCGGGTCATTGATCTTGGTGCCGCGGGACGGCTCGCCGCCCTTGGACGACTCGTACCAGCGCTGGGCGTCGAGCACCCGGTCCAGCTGGGTGGAGCGCGCGTTGTCGAGCATCGAGAGCCGGGCGGCGTTGTGCACGACCACGCTCAGTGCCATCGCGATGAGCGCGCTGACCGCCGCGATGGCGAAACTGATCTTCCAGCGGACCCCGGTGCGCAGAACGAACCGCTTCATGCTTTGAGTTTGTAGCCGAAGCCGCGGACCGTCTCGATCCGGTCCTGGCCGATCTTGGTGCGCAGCCGCTGCACATGGACGTCCACGACCCGGGTGTCGCCGCCCCACCCGTAATCCCAGACCCGCTCCAGCAGCTTGTCCCGGGACAGTACGGTGCCGGGCGTCGAGGAGAACTCCAGCAGCAGCCGCATCTCCGTGGGGGTCAGCCCCACCGGCAGCCCGCCCCGGCGCACCTCCATGCCCTCGGTGTCGACCTCCAGATCGCCGAAGGTCAGCAGCGCGCCCTGGGGCTGGCCGGTGCCGGGGGAGGAGTCCGGGCCGCCGCCGGCATGGCCGAACCGGCGCAGCACGGCGCGGATCCGGGCGACCAGCACGGCGCCGTCGAACGGCTTGGTGACATAGTCGTCGGCCCCCGCCTCCAGCCCGAGCACCACATCGATCGAGTCGGCACGGGCCGACAGCATGATCACGGGCACGGTCGACTCGTCCCGGATGCGCCGGCACAGACTGACGCCGTCGAGCCCCGGCACCATCACATCGAGCAGGGCGATGTCGGGGCGGTTCGCCCGGAACGCCTCCAGGCCCAGCAGCCCGTCGGGCATGGCGGTGACCATGAACCCATGGCGTTCCAGCGCCAGCTGGGTCGCCTCGCGGATGACATCGTCGTCTTCCACGAACAGGACATGTGTCTCGGCCATCGGGTTCTCTCAGTTCTCGCTCTGGCTCGGCGGCTCGGGGGCGATCAGTTCGCCCCGGCCGGCGTTGCTGGTGAATTCGTGACGCACCAAGTGGATCCTGGTGAATTCGCCGTTCACCCAGTCATAGGTCGACACCTCCTCGGCGTCCGGCGGCCCCAGCGGATCATTGCCGATGGACATCTGCTGGTTCACCACCAGATCTCCCCGGTCGATCGACCCGTAGACCGCGGGATCCTCGTTGGCGAAGACATTGCGGTACTCGGTCCCCTCCAGCCGGTACACATAGGTGCCGACCCCCGAGCCCTCGTTGCAGGTCATCACATTGATCACCACATCCGGCACGAGGCCGCCGGTGAGGTTGCCGTAGGCGGTGTCCACCGGATAGCTGTCCCGGCTGCACGGCTTGAGGTCGGCCTTGATCCGGGCGCTGACCTTGGGATCCGATCTGATCATGGCCACGGGGTTGACCTTGCGCCGCTCGGCGCTCTCCCCGGTGGCGGGCACGGAGGAGGCGGCGGCCTTCTTGTTGGACTCGGGGTGGACCGGGCCCTCGTCCTCCACCCCCGTGCCGCCGGTGGAGCATCCGGTGGCGAACAGCCCGATGGCGGCGAGCGCGACCAGGATCCCGGTCCCCGCCGCCGCCCCGCCGCCGTCTTTCCGCCGCCGCTTCCGTCCTTCCCCGCGCCCGGGTATCTCCGGCCCGGACCCCCGGTCCCCGCCGGGCACCCCGGCCGCCCGGCCGTCCGCCGGGGACACCGGGGACGCCGGGGATGCCAGGGACGCCGGGCGACCCGGAAACAGGGCCGACGGAGCCGACCGGGACACCGGGAACACCCCGGATCCCCTCCTCAGGCCATTCAGGCCGCGCACCGCTCCTGCCCCCGCTCGTCGTCACTGAGTCCACCCCGTGCGGTCCGCGCCCGGCGGGGCGCGGGGACCCGGTGGATCTCGCCGCGCTCCGGAGCGCGTGCCTCCAGGTCCCTGCTCTCCAGCTCCTGGCGGAGTCTCGCCAGCGCCCGGTGCAGAGTGCTCTTCACCGTACCCGCCGACATGCCCAGCGCGGCAGCGGTCTCCTCGGTGCTCATCTGCTCCCAGTGCCGCAGCACGACCACACTGCGCTGCTTGGGCGCCAGCACCTTCAGGACATCCATCAGCAGGGCACGGTCCGCGCGCTGGTCGCTGCCGTCCTCGACACAGGCGTCGGGAAGCTGCTCGGTCGGGACCTCCTCCAGCTTCCGGGCCCGCCACCACTCGGTCCGGGTATTGATCATCACCCGGCGGAGGTAGGCGTCGGCGAGGGACTTGTCGGCGATCCCGTCCCAGCGGCCGTAGGTGCGGGCCAGCGCGGTCTGGAGCAGGTCCTGGGCGTCGACCGGGTCGGGCACCAGCCGCCGCGCGCTGCGCAGCAGGGCCTCCTGCCGGGTGCGTACGTACTCCTCGAAGCCGAGCACCTCGCCGTGCGCCATTCCAACCGCCTCCGTCCCCGTGACCTGCACTGTGTTCGCTGCATGTCAGAAGCTACGGAGCGGTTGTCACGGCGTTGTGCGGAGAAGCCGTCGGCGGGCGCACGGCCATCCATCGGTTGTGTAACAGCGCAGGTTTCGACTGCTGTTGTCCGGGGAACGGCGCCGCGCCCCGGTGCGCGGAACCGCCGTGCGGGGCGGCCGGGGAACCGTCCGGGACCGGCCCGGGGTCAGGCGGGGAGGCGGTACATCCCGCCGTCGACGGGCTCCACCAGGCCGTCCGCGACCAGCCCGTCCAGCGCGCGGGCCCGCTGCACCGGCTCGTGCCAGACCGCGTCCAGCGCCGACTGCGGTACGGGGCCGTGCGCCTCCCGCAGCACCGCCAGCAGCTTGCCGCGCACCTGGCGGTCGGTGCCCGCGTAGGTCTGGCCGCGCCGGGGGGCACCCTCGTGGGCGGGCTTCCCCGCCAGCCGCCAGGCGCACCGGGCGGCGATGGGACAGCGGGCGCAGTCCTCGTTCCGCGCGGTGCAGACCAGGGCGCCCAGCTCCATGGAGGCCGCCGCCCAGCGGGCCGCGGTCGCCTCGTCGTCCGGCAGCAGGGCGCGGGCGAGCCTGCGCTCGGCGGCTGTGGTCGCCGTCGGCGGGTACTGCACCCCGCTCGCGGCGCGCGCGAGCACCCGGCGCACATTGGTGTCCAGGACGGCATGCCGCTGCCCGTACGCGAAGGAGGCCACCGCCGCCGCCGTGTACTCGCCGATCCCGGGCAGCGCGAGCAGTTGCGCGTGATCGCTGGGTACGTCACCGCCGTGCCGCTCCGCTATCGCCTGCGCGGCTCCGTGCAGCCGCAGGGCACGGCGCGGATAGCCGAGCCGGCCCCAGGCGCGGACCGCCTCGCCGGACGCCTCGGCCGCCAGATCGGCGGGCCGGGGCCAGCGGGCGAGCCACTGCTCGTAGACCGGGAGGACCCTGCTGACCGGGGTCTGCTGGAGCATGAATTCGCTGACCATCACACCCCAGGCGCCCGCCTCGGGGCGCCGCCACGGCAGGTCGCGGGCGTGCCCGGCGAACCAGGCGATGACGGGGGTGTGGAGGGCGGCGGCGTCGGCCGCGGTGAGGTCTGTGGTGGTGTCAGTCATGGCCCTGTGATCCTGGCACGTTCCCGGGACGCTCGGAGGCATACGCTCCGGGCCATGGGCTGAGCGGCGGAGTGCGGACACGCGATGGGGGAAGCGGGACGGCCGGCCCCGGTCGGGGCCGGCCGTGTGCGGAACATCTGCGCGGGACGGGCGGCGGGGGCGGGCGCCCCGTGCCGCCGGGGGTCAGCCGGCGGGCGCGGCCGTGCGGGCGCCGGTGCGCGGACCGGGTCCGGCGAACCAGGCGACCGGGCCCGAGCGGCTGGCGCGCATTCCGGCCAGGAGGGACCGCGCCGGGCGGCCGAGACCGAACATGAGGGCCGCCGCCACCAGGCCGCCGACCACCATGCCCACCAGCACGTCGTGCGGGTAGTGCACACCGACGAAGACCCGGGAGAAGGCCATCAGCAGCGCCATCGGCACGATCAGCGGGGCGAGCCGGCGCCAGGCCAGGACGATGGCGACCGCGGCGGCGCCGGCGATGGCGGCATGGTTGCTGGGGAAGGACCAGTCACCGGTCGGCGGGCAGGTGAGCAGGGGCGCGGGCGCGTCGTCCAGGGCCCGGCAGGGCCGCTCCTCGTCGAACACGGTCTTGACCGACTCGCTGACGACATAGCCGGCGGCGGTGGCGAGCGGGGCCAGTACGGCCAGGGCTATGTCCGAGGTGCCGCCGCCCCGGGCACGCCACCAGACGACGACGAGGAGGACCCCGAAGAGGAGGAGGCCGCCCTCCGTCCAGAGCCTGGCCAGAAGCTGGAACCAGGCGGGGGTGGAGTCGGCGAAGTCGGTGATGTCCCGATAGAGATCGGCGGTGATACTGCTGTCCATGCGCACCGACCGTACCCGGTGGCCGGAACCCGTACCCTTGCCGATGGTCTCCGGCCGACCCGGCGAAAGTAGGGGACGGAGCGTCAGGGACGGCCTCCGATGGCGTGATTCATGGCGAGATCCGATCGGTCCATGATGATGATCGGCAGAACTTCCGGCCTGAGCGGCGGGTGGGACCGGAGTTGGCCGCGATCTCTCGTAGAGTTCGTTCCGTGGGATCTCTGCGCAATCCGATCGGGCCGCTTCCCTCCTCCATCTACTGGCGACGGAGGGCAATCGCGCTGTCACTGGTCGCGCTGCTCGCGGTGCTGACCATCTGGGCGCTCACCTCGCGCGGAGGGGGCGGGGACAAGCAGGACAGTGCCAACGGCAAGTCCACATCCTCGCCTTCGACCATCACGCCGGGTCCCTCGCAGTCGGGCACCGCGATCAGCGAGCAACCGGGCGGCCGGGAGGAGACCGGCGGCACGGGCACCGAATCGGGGCCGGGCTCCGGGCAGCCGGGTTCCGGCGGCCCGGACGGCACCGGGGGCACCGACTCCGGCGGTACGGGAAGCTCCACCGGCACCGGCTCCGGGCCGGGCGGCGGCTCCGGCACCGGGGGCACGGGAGGCGGAGGTTCGCCGGGGGAGCGGGTTCCGGCCGGTTCCCCGCTGCCCAACTGCCGGGCGAGTGAGCTGACCCTGGCCCTGAACACCCCCAAGGTGCCCTACGAGCCGGGGGAGAAGCCCTCTTTCCGACTGGTCGTCACCAACAGCTCGGACACCGCCTGCAAGGCGGATCTCGGTCCCCGGGCGGCGGTGCTCACCATCACCTCGGCCGATGACGGCGGCGACAAGGTGTGGTCGTCGAAGGACTGCCCCCGCACGCGCGGCGCCCTGCTGCTGAAGGTCCCGGCGCGGGGATCCGTCACCCATGTCGTGGAGTGGGACCGGGTGCGCAGCGCCCCGCAGTGCGCGACCCCGCCGGCCGGCGCGGTGCGCGCCGGCACCTATCTGGCGGAGGCCCGTATCGCGGGCGAGGCACCGGCGCAGGTCTCCATCCGCCTGGAACGCGACTGACACCCCCGCCGGGGTGCCGGTCGCCCCGGCGCCCGGACACCCCGGTGCGGACCGCCCTCGGACGTACCGCTCCAGACCCTCAGACGTACCGCTCCAGAATGGACGACTCGGCGAGCCGTGACAGGCCCTCCCGGACGCTCCGGGCCCGGGCCTCGCCCACGCCGTCCACGGTCTGGAGGTCGTCCACACTCGCCGCCAGCAGCTTCTGCAATCCGCCGAAGTGCTCCACCAGCCGCTCGATGATTGCCCCGGGCAGCCGGGGAACCTTGGCGAGCAGCCGGTAACCGCGCGGCGACACCGCCGAGTCCAGGGTCTCCGGGGAGCCGCTGTAGCCGAGCGCCCGCGCCACGATGGGCAGCTCCAGCAGCTCGGCGTGGGTGAGCGAGTCCAGCTCGTACAGCGCCTCGTCCACGGTGCGGGATCGTTTCGCGGTGGGCTCCGGCACATAGTCCCGGACCACCAGCTCGCGGTCGGGCTCCACGCCCGCGATCAACTCGTCGAGCTGAAGCGTCAGAAGCCGCCCGTCGGTGCCCAACTCGACCACGTACTCGGCGATCTCGGTGGCGATCCGGCGGACCATCTCCAGCCGCTGGGCGACGGCCGTCACATCCCGGACCGTCACCAGATCCTCGATCTCCAGCGCCGAGAGGGTGCCCGCGACCTCGTCCAGCCGGAGCTTGTACCGCTCCAGGGTGGCCAGCGCCTGATTGGCGCGGGAGAGGATCGCCGCCGACTCCTCCAGGACCCGGCGCTCGCCGGACACATAGAGGGCGATCAGCCGCATCGACTGGGAGACGGAGACCACCGGGAATCCGCACTGCCGGGATACCCGGTCCGCCGTGCGGTGCCGGGTGCCGGTCTCCTCCGTGGGAATGGAGGCGTCCGGGACGAGCTGCACGCCCGCCCGGTGGATCTTGCCGATGTCCTTGTCGAGGATGAGCGCTCCGTCCAGCTTGCAGAGCTCACGCAGCCGGGTGGCGGTGAACTCCACGTCCAGCACGAAACCGCCCGTGCACATCGACTCGACGGACTTGTCCATGCCGAGGACGATCAGCCCGCCGGTGTTGCCGCGGAGGATCCGCTCCAGGCCGTCGCGGAGCGCGGTGCCGGGAGCCACCGCGCTCAGGGCGGCGCGGATCAGTGCTTCGTTGCCGGAGCCCGCGCCGGACTTTCCGGGTGACGCTGCCCGGTCGTTGGCTGCCACTGCACTCCTCCGGCTCGTACGGATGGGCGAGACCAGGGCAAAGTCTACCGGCGAGTGTCGTCGCCCCGTGGGGCGTCCGTGCGCTCCGCGCGCGATGAGCCGTCGGGGGCACTTCCGGACCGCCCCTCCGCCGATCGGTTCCGGCCGCGCGGAAGCACTCGCAGCGCCTCTCCCACATCGGCCACTTCCGTCACCAGCATCCCATCGGGGATCTTCCCCGGGTCGGTGGGGACCAGGGCGTGGGTGAAGCCCAGCCGGAAGGCCTCCGAGAGCCGCCGCTGCACCCCGGTGACCCGTCTGACCTCGCCCGCGAGGCCGACCTCGCCGATCGCGACCAGGTTCTTCGGCAGTGGGGTGTCACTGGCCGCGGAGGCCAGCGCGAGGGCGATGGCGAGATCCGCGGCGGGCTCCGAGAGCTTCACTCCGCCCACGGTGGCGCTGTAGATGTCGCGTTTGCCGAGCGCGCTGATCCGGCCGCGCTGCTCCAGCACCGCGAGCATCATCGAGACCCGTGAGGTCTCCAGACCGGAGGTGGTCCGCCGGGGCGAGGGGATCTGGGAGTCGACGGTGAGCGCCTGCACCTCGGCGACCAGCGGGCGCTTGCCCTCCAGAGTGACCGTCAGACAGGTGCCGGGCACGGCCTCGGCCCGGCGGGTGAGGAAGAGGCCCGAGGGATCGGCCAGTCCGGTGATGCCCTCGTCGTGCAGCTCGAAGCAGCCGACCTCGTCCGTGGCGCCGTAGCGGTTCTTGATGCCCCGGACCAGACGGAGCCGGGCATGGCGGTCGCCCTCGAAGGAGAGGACGACATCGACCAGGTGCTCCAGGAGCCGGGGCCCGGCGATCGCGCCGTCCTTGGTGACATGGCCGACGAGCAGGGTGGCCATGCCCCGCTCCTTGGAGGCCCGGATCAGCGCCCCGGCGACCTCCCGGACCTGTGCCATGCCGCCGGGCGCGCCGTCGATCTCCGGGGAGGCGACGGTCTGCACCGAGTCGAGGATCAGCAGCGACGGCTTGACCGCGTCCAGATGGCCGAGGACGGCGGCGAGATCGGTCTCGGCGGCGAGATAGAGATGGTCGTGCAGGGCATTGATCCGGTCGGCGCGGAGCCGGACCTGGCTCGCCGACTCCTCACCGGTGACATAGAGGGTGCGGTGCTCCTCGCTCGCCGCCTTGGCCGCGACATCGAGCAGCAGGGTCGACTTGCCGACCCCGGGCTCCCCGGCGAGCAGCACCACGGCCCCCGGCACCAGCCCGCCGCCGAGCACCCGGTCCAGCTCCGAGACGCCGGTGGAGCGGGCGGTGGCCTGCCGGCCGTCGACCTGCCCGATGGGCAGCGCGGCGGTGGAGACCCGTCCGGCGGCGGTCGTCCGCACGGCGGGCGCGCCGTACTCCTCGACCGTCCCCCACGCCTGGCACTCGGGGCAGCGGCCGAGCCACTTGGCCGTCGTCCAGCCGCACTCGGTGCATCGGTAGGACGGACGGTCCTTCGCGGATTTCGTACGGGCAGCCATACGGGAACCGTAGCGGTCGCCACTGACACCGCCGACAGCGCCGCCGCCCTCCCGGGCCGCCCCGGCCGTCCGGCACCGGCCGCCCCGCCCGCCCGCCGGCGGGGCACCCGCCGGACACCCCGCCCGAACACCCTCACGATGACCGTTTCCGCGCGTTCCCGACCGTTCCCGACCGCGACACGGGCCAAAACCGCAACAAGGGCCGGGCAGTCATCGAATCCTGTCCCCCTTCGAGCGAACTGTTCACCCGTAAGGATTAAAAGTGTTCAAGAGGTATGAACCGGATACGGTCCTGCCCATACCGTCACCGCGTGATGAGCAGCAGGCTGGAACCATCCACGCACACCACCGGCGCACCCCGGCCGCCCCGGCGCGCGCTGCGGCCCTCCCCGCGGCAGCCCGCGCGCTATGAGCCGTATCTCGACGGGCTCTTCACCTACTGCCTCGCCGCGCTCCACGACCACGAGGCCGCGACCGGCATCCTCGGCGACGTGCTCGCCATCGCGGAGCGCCAGTACGGCCGCAGCCCCGACGACGAGGCCGAGCGCAAGGCCTGGCTGTACGCGCTGGCCCGCTGGGCCTGTCTGCGCCGGCTCACCCGGCAGCGGCGGTCCGGTCCGGGCGCCCACACCGGCCGCGCCCCGGCCGGGAAACCGCTGGGAAAGCCGGTCGGAAAGCCGGCGGGGAGGGCTCCCGGGAGGCAGGACGGCGGCGCCCCGGCGGGCGAGTCCGCCGGGGAATCGCCCGGGGAGCCCGCCGCGCATCCGAGGATCTCCCGGGAGACCGCCGAGCGCCGCCGCGCCGAACTCTCCCTCCTCGCCTGGCCGGAGGCGGCCGGCACCTCCCCCGAACAGCGCGAGGCGCTGGAGCTCGCCGTCCGGCACGGCCTCGGCACCCGGGAGGTCGCCGCCGTCCTCGGCCTGGAGGTCCTCGCCGCGCGCGAGCTGCTCTCGGCCGCCGCCTGCGAGGTCGAGCGCACCCGGGCCGCGCTCGCGGTGGTCGAGGGCGGCGGCTGCCCCGCCGTCGCCCGGCTCGCCGGCGACCAGCGGGTCCTGCTCTCCGCCGCGCTCCGCACCGAGCTCGTGCGGCATGTGGACGACTGCCCGCGCTGCCGCCGCGCCGCCGAGCGGGCGGGCGAGAGCGGCCCCTGGCCCGGCTGCGCCCTCACCCCCGCCACCCTGCCGCTGGTCCCCGCGCCCCGGGCCGCCGCCCACATCTCCCCGCGCCACGTCCCGCGCGCCAGGGGAGCCCTGCCCCGCTTCGGGCCGAGCGGCTTCCCGCTGGACCCCAAGGACCACGCCGCCCGGCGCGACCGGCTGCGCGCCCGCGCGGTCACCACCACGGTGGTCGCCACCGTCGTGGCCGCGCCGGTGCTGGCGCTGTGGGCCGCCTACCGGGGCGCCCCGCCGCCCGGGGACGCCGGACCCGGCGGCGCCGGGGTCAGCGCCACCCGCGCGGACGGCGGGGACGCGATGACGGGGGAGCCGCACGACCGCTACGAGAACGCCGGCAGCGCGGAGGCCGAGCCCGGACCGCGCTTCCACCGGGGCGGCCGGTCGTCGGCCGTCTCGGTCGAGGTCATCAGCACCGGCACCCCGCCGGACCGCCCCGGCCGCACCGGCCCCGGCCGGCTCACCGTCGAGGCCGAGCCCTTCGACGGCACGACCCTGATCACCCTGCGCGCCTCGGGCGGCGCACCCGTCGCGTGGTCGGTCTGGACGGACGCCCCCTGGCTCGCCATCAGCCGGGTGTACGGAATGCTCCGCCCGGGAGAGACGGTCACGGTCCAGGTCGCGGTCGACACCCGCCGCGAGCCCCCCGGCCCCTGGCGGGCCAGGGTGGGCGTGGACCCCTCCGGGGCGATGGTGGCGATCGAGGGCCGGGGTGTCTCCCGGCCCGCCGCCGCCCCGTCCCCGAAACCCTCCGCGGACGGCCCGGCGGCCTCCCCGCCGACCGCCTCGCCCGCCCCGGGAACCGACCCGTCGCCCTCGGTGGAGCCGTCCCCGCCGCCGCCCTCCCCGTCCCCCACCTCCCCGCCGCCCTAGGCCGCCTCTTACGGATCTTGCCGGGCCGCGCGCCTCCGCCGGCTGCCGCCTGGGGTACCCCGGGCGCCGCGCTTCCCCCGGGCCCGGCGGCCCGGGAGATGCCCCGGCAAGACCCGCGAGCAACGGCCCGGCGGCCCCGGACGCCGCGGAGGGGCGTACGGATCGCTCCGTACGCCCCTCCGTGCCGCTCTTGCCGCTCGTCAGCAGCCCGCGCGGGTGCCGCCGTCCGCCGGATGCGGTGCCAGCAGCGGTAGCTGCGCGGCCAGCCTGGCCTCGCACAACTCCTCCAGCACGGCATACGCCTTCTTGCCCATCATCTCCGTCAGCTCCGGCCGGTAGGAGACGTACACCGGCTTCCCGGCGCCGTGCGCCGAGGTCGCCGAGGTGCACCACCAGTGCAGGTCGTGCCCGCCCGGGCCCCAGCCGCGCCGGTCGTACTCACCGATCGAGACCTGGAGCACCTTGGTGTCGTCCGGCCGCTCGATCCAGTCGTACGTCCGCCGCACCGGCAGCTGCCAGCACACATCCGGCTTGGTCTCCAGCGGCTCCTTGCCCTCCCGCAGCGCCAGGATGTGCAGCGAGCACCCGGCCCCGCCCTTGAACCCCGGGCGGTTCTGGAAGATGCACGAGCCGTCCCAGCGCCGGGTCTGGCGCTCGCCGTCCTCGTCGAGCTGGACCCAGCCCGACTCGGTACCGACGTCATGGAACTGCCAGAGCTCCGGAGTGAGCCGTTCCACATGCTCGGCGACCCGCTTCTCGTCGTCCTCGTCCGAGAAGTGCGCCCCCAGCGTGCAGCAGCCGTCGTCCGCGCGTCCCGCCTGGATTCCCCGACAGCCGCTGCCGAACACACAGCTCCAGCGGGAGGTCAGCCAGGTCAGATCGCAGCGGAACACCTGTTCGTCATCGGCGGGATCGGCGAACTCCACCCACGCCCGGGGAAAGTCCAGCCCGACCTCGTCGCCCTGGATCTTCACGGGGGGCTGGGCTTTGCCCTGCTTCGCCTTTTTCGTCTTCGGCACATGGCAAGGGTATGCGTGTCTCCGCAGTAGCGTTCAGCCCATGAGACTCGGAGTCCTCGACGTCGGTTCGAACACAGTGCACCTCCTGGTGGTCGACGCGCACCCCGGCGCCCGCCCCCAGCCCGCCCACTCCCACAAGGCGGAGCTGCGGCTCGCCGAGCTGCTCGACGGAGCGGGAGCGATCAGCGAGGCGGGTGTCGACCGGCTCGTCCGGACCATTCACCGGGCCGTCCGGGCGGCCGAGGACCAGGGCTGCGAGCAGGTGCTCGCCTTCGCGACCTCCGCCGTCCGCGAGGCGACCAACGCCGATCTGGTGCTCTCCCGGGTCCGGGCCCAGACCGAGGTGCACCTCCAGGTGCTCACCGGCGAGGAGGAGGCCCGGCTCACCTTCCTCGCGGCCCGCCGCTGGTTCGGCTGGTCGGCCGGAAAGCTCCTGGTCATCGATATCGGCGGCGGTTCGCTGGAGATCGCGTACGGGATAGACGAGGAGCCGGACGCGGCCGTCTCGCTGCCGCTGGGCGCGGGCCGGCTGACCGCCTCCTCGCTGCCCGGGGACCCGCCGAGCGCCGATGACGTACGGGCGCTGCGCCGCCATGTGCGGACCGAGATCGCCCGTACGGTCGGCGAATTCAGCCGCTTCGGGCGGCCGGACCACATCGTGGCCACCTCCAAGACCTTCAAGCAGCTCGCCAGGATCGCGGGCGCGCCCCGAGACGCCGAGGGGCTCTACCTCCAGCGCGAACTGAGCCGCAAGTCACTCCAGGAGTGGGTGCCCAAGCTCGCCGCCATGACGGTGGAGGAGCGCGCGGCCCTGCCCGGCGTCTCGGCCGGCCGGGCCCGCCAGCTCCTCGCGGGAGCCCTGGTGGCCGAGGGCGCGATGGATCTCTTCGGCGCGCACGAGCTGGAGATCTGCCCCTGGGCGCTCCGCGAGGGCGTCATCCTGCGCCGGCTGGACCACCTTCCCGCGGCCGGTTGACACGTGCCGCCCCCGGCGGACGGGCCCCGCGCCGGGGCCCGCCGCCCGGCCGTCGCCGCCGGGTCCGGGCCCGTACCCTGTCTCCCGTGGCAGAACCAGCGGTGCGCACCCCCGATGTGAAGGTTGTCCTGTCGACGGCGTCGGTCTATCCGGAGTCGACGGCGACGGCCTTCGAGATCGCCGCACGCCTGGGGTACGACGGTGTCGAGGTCATGGTCTGGACGGACCCGGTCAGCCAGGACGTCGAGGCGCTGCGCAGGCTCTCCGACTACCACCGCGTCCCGGTCCACGCGATCCACGCCCCCTGCCTCCTGATCACCCAGCGGGTCTGGTCCACCGACCCGTGGGTCAAGCTCCAGCGGGCCCGCTCCGCCGCCGAGCGGCTGGGCGCCTCCACCGTGGTCGTCCACCCGCCGTTCCGCTGGCAGCGCCAGTACGCCCGCGATTTCGTCACCGGCATCCGGCGGATGGCGGACGAGACGGATGTGCGGTTCGCCGTGGAGAACATGTACCCGTGGCGGTACCGGGACCGCGAGATGCTGGCGTACGCCCCCGAGTGGGATGTCACCAAGGACGACTACACCCACTTCACGATCGATCTCTCGCACACCGCGACCTCCCGCTCGGACACCATGGCGATGGTCGACCGGATGGGCGACCGGCTGGGCCATGTGCATCTGGCGGACGGCAAGGGCTCGGCCAAGGACGAGCATCTGGTCCCGGGCCGGGGCGATCAGCCCTGCGCGGAGCTGCTGACCCGGCTGGTGCGCACCGGTTTCGACGGGAATGTGGTCATCGAGGTCAACACCCGGCGCGCGATGTCCGGCGCGGAGCGGGAGGCCGATCTGGCGGAGGCGCTGGAATTCACCCGCCGCCATCTGGCCGCCGCCGCGGCGGACCGGGCCCGGGAGAGCGCGGGCGGCGGGCCCCCGGCCGTGCGCGACATCAGGGGCGTACGCGGCTCATGACCGCACGCACACCGTCCCCCGGACACACCGCCGGAGGCTCCCCGCCGGCGCGGGCGCCCGGCCCGCGCCGAGTCGGCCGACGGCCCCGGCGCCCGGGACCGTATCCTGGAAGCGGCCCGTGCGGAGTTCGCCGAGCGCGGGTACGACAAGACCACCGTCCGGGGCATCGCCCGGGCGGCCGGTGTGGACGCGGCCCTGGTCCATCATTGCTTCGGGACCAAGGACGAGGTCTTCGCCGCCGCGATCGAGGTCACCTTCGAACCGGCCCCGGTCATCCCGGCGATCCTGGGACAGGGCAAGGACGGCATCGGCGAGCGCCTGGCCCGCTTCTTCACCGGTGTGGGGGAGAACCCCGCCACCCGCGCGCCGCTGCCGGCGGTCATCCGCTCCGCGCTCACCCACGAGGCGGCGGCGACAGTGCTCCGGGGCTTTCCGCTCCGCCGGCTGCTGGAGCGGATCGCGGACGAGCTCGATGTCCCGAACCCCCGGCTCCGGGCGGAGCCGGCGGCCTCGCACATGATCGGGATCGCCATCCTGCGCCATGTGATCCGGGTGGAGCCGCCGGCCTCGGCGGATCCCGAGGAGATCGTGGCCCTGGCGGCCCCGGCCCTCCAGCGCCATCTGACCGACCCGGATCCGCGCGGACCCGGGGAGATGCGGCCGGATCCGGCCGCGCCCTGAACCATCCGTCCCGGATTACGGACAACCTGTCCAGATCTTGGTCGGTCGGCGTACTCTCGTAAGCGGCGAAAAGTCTCCGAAAACGACCCGCCGCCACCCGTGACCGAGCACCACCGAGCACCACCGAGGAGCGAGCGACGATGCCCGAGCTGAGGTCCCGCACAGTCACCCACGGCCGCAATATGGCGGGCGCCCGCGCCCTGATGCGTGCCTCGGGCGTAGCGAGCGCGGACATCGGCAAGCCGATCATCGCGGTCGCCAACTCCTTCACCGAGTTCGTGCCCGGCCACACCCACCTCCAGCCGGTCGGCCGGATCGTGAGCGAGGCGATCAAGGCTGCCGGGGCGATCCCGCGCGAGTTCAACACCATCGCGGTCGACGACGGCATCGCCATGGGCCACGGCGGAATGCTCTACTCCCTGCCGTCCCGCGACCTGATCGCCGACAGTGTGGAGTACATGGTCGAGGCGCACTGCGCCGACGCCCTGATCTGCATCTCCAACTGCGACAAGATCACCCCCGGGATGCTCAACGCGGCCCTGCGCCTCAACATCCCCACCGTCTTCGTCTCCGGCGGCCCGATGGAGGCCGGCAAGGCCACCCTGGTCGACGGCACCGTCCGCAAGCTCGACCTGGTCAACGCCATCGTGGACGCGGTCGACGAGCGGATCTCGGACGAGGACATCCTCCGTATCGAGGAGAACGCCTGTCCGACCTGCGGCTCCTGTTCCGGCATGTTCACCGCCAACTCGATGAACTGCCTGGCGGAGGCGATCGGCCTCGCCCTGCCCGGCAACGGCTCGGTGCTCGCCACCCACACCGCCCGCCGCGCGCTCTACGAGAACGCCGGCCGGACCGTCGTCGAGATCACCAAGCGGTACTACGAGAACGACGACGACTCCGTCCTGCCGCGCAACATCGCCACCCGCGCCGCCTTCGAGAACGCCATGGCGCTCGACATCGCCATGGGCGGCTCGACCAACACGATCCTGCACCTGCTGGCCGCCGCGCAGGAGGCGGAGCTGGAGTACGACCTCACCGACATCGACGCCGTCTCCCGCCGGGTCCCGTGCCTGGCGAAGGTCGCGCCGAATGTCGCCCCCGGCGGCACGTACTACATGGAGGACGTCCACCGGGCCGGCGGCATCCCCGCCATCCTCGGCGAGCTCTACCGCGCCGGACTCCTCAACGAGGACGTCCACACGGTCCACTCCCCGTCGATCAAGCAGTGGCTCGAAACCTGGGACATCCGCGGCGGCTCCCCCTCCCCCGAGGCGGTCGAGCTGTGGCACGCGGCCCCCGGCTGCGTCCGCTCGGCGGAGGCGTTCTCCCAGTCCGAGCGGTGGGACACGCTGGACACGGACGCGGCCGGCGGCTGCATCCGGGACGCCGAGCACGCCTACAGCAAGGACGGCGGCCTGGCGGTGCTGCGGGGCAATCTCGCGGTCGACGGCTGTGTGGTGAAGACCGCCGGTGTCGACGAGTCGATCTGGACGTTCGAGGGCCCGGCGGTGGTCTGCGAATCCCAGGACGAGGCGGTCGACAAGATCCTCCGCAAGGAGATCACCGAGGGCGATGTCGTGGTGATCCGCTACGAGGGCCCCAGGGGCGGCCCCGGCATGCAGGAGATGCTCTACCCGACCTCCTTCCTCAAGGGCCGGGGCCTCGGCAAGTCGTGCGCCCTGGTGACCGACGGCCGCTTCTCCGGCGGCACCTCGGGCCTCTCCATCGGCCACGCCTCCCCGGAGGCCGCGTCGGGCGGCACGATCGCCCTGGTGGCCGACGGCGACCGGATCCGTATCGACATCCCGGGCCGCACCATCGAACTCCTCGTCCCCGAGGAGGAGCTGGCCGCCCGCCGCGAGGCGCTGGGCGGGGTGTACGCCCCCCGCGACCGCGAGCGGAAGGTGTCGGCGGCGCTGCGCGCGTACGCGGCGATGGCCACCAGCGCGGACAAGGGCGCGGTCCGCGATGTGAGCAAGCTGTCCTGACACCGCGCGGAGGCGCCGGGGCCGGAGCTCGTCTCCGCCCCGGCGCTCTCGTGTGTCCGGCGGCCCCGCCGCCGCCCCGTGCGGTACTTCCGGTACTCGGCGTCCGTCCGGAACACCGGGGCCGGGTCACCGCCGGTCCGGTACGGACACGGCGGGGTGTGCCTCCGGCGCCGTCACCGCCCCGGCCGGCGGCGCACCGCGTCCGCCCCGCCGCCGCCCCGGCCGGAGTGTGCCCCGGGCCCGCCGGCGCCGGTACGGACACGGCGCCCCGGAATCCGCGTGACCGGTCACGCCAGAAGGCCCCGGCCCGGTCCGGCCCCCGTACCGCCGCCGCGCCCCCGGGCGGCCGTCACCACCGGCCCGGCGCGCGCGCGTTCAGACCGAAGACCGAACCGTCCGGCGCCGCCGCGTACACCCGCCCCTCCGCCACCACCGGCGCCGGCAGCATCGGCGCGAAGGTGTGCCGTCCGTCGTCCATCCGCGGCTCCGTCTGCCCGGCCAGCCGCCCGCTCGCCAGGTCCACCGCCAGCAGCCGCCCGTCGGCCGCCATGACATGGACCGACCGCGCGTCGCCCACCGGACGCGACAGATGCGCCGCCCCGGTCTCCAGCCGCCACAGCTCATTGCGGGCCCAGTCGCTCCCCGCGCCCAGGCGGAAGGAGAGCAGCGATCCGCCCGCCCCGCTGAGATGGACCCGGTCGCCCACCACCGTCGCCTGCGCCTGGTCCACCGGCGTCCGGGGCTTCGCCCGCCGCACCGCCCGCTCGCCGTCCGCTCCTCCCGCACCCGGTCCGGTGTCCAGCCGGACGACCGCCTCCGTGTACCCGTCGGTGTTGACGGAGAGCAGATACAGCCCGCCGCCCGAGTGCTGGACCGGCCGCAGCTCCCCGTCGAGCCGCTGCTCCCACAGCCGCTTCCCGTTCGCCGCGTCGACGGCCGTGATCAGGGTCGACCCGCCGTCCGGCGACGGGGTCGCGGCCAGCGCCGGGCCGTCCGCCCCGGGCGCGGAGACCCACTGCGTACCGACCCCGCCGTGGAACCGCTCCCAGCGGCGCTCGCCGGTGGCCGCGTCCACCGCCCGGATCCGTCCGTTCTCGCTCACCAGCAGCACGGTGCCGCCGATGTGGCGGACGGTGGCGTACGACCGGATCCCGGCACTCCAGCGCACCTTCCCGGAGGCCGGGTCGAGGGCCTCCAGCCGCTCCCCGCCGGGGGTGACGACATGGAGCAGCCCGCCCGCGAAGGTCGGGACCATGCCCACCTCCATCTGCCGCGCGTCGCCGGCCGCCGTCTCCAGGGCCCAGCGGACGGTCCCCTTCTCCGGGTCGAGCCGGGCTGCCCTGAGCCCGGGGGCGGCGCAGTACACGCCGGTGAGCCGGGGATCGGCCGTACAGACCGGGGTCCGGTTCTCCGCCTTCCCGGTGCGCAGCGGCACGCTCCAGCCGCTGAACTCCCGGGCGGTGACGGCGGGCTTCGGCGGCCGGGACGGCGGCTCACCGGCCGACCGCACGATCACGATCCCGGTGGAGACGGCCACGGCGACCGCGGCGCCGAGCGCCGCCCACCGCGGCCTCCGGGACCGCCCGCGCGCTGCCCGCCGCCCCCGGCCCGCGCCGCTTCCCGCCGGATCCGCGCCCGCACCCGGATCCGCGCCGGTGGCCGGCGGTTCCGCCGGGCGCGCCGCGCCCGGGAAACCGCCGATCACCGCCGGCACCCGCTCGCGCGGATCCGGCGTCCGCGGCTCCGGGATGTAGGCCTGGGTGTCGTACGAGGCGGAGGGCGTGGACTGGCGCAGCGCCACCATCACCTCGTACGGCGTCGGCCGTTCCGCCGGCTCCTTCGCCAGACAGCGCTTCAGCAGCGGTACGAGATCATCGGGCACCCCGGTCAGATCCGGCTCGTTGTGCACGACCTGGTACGCCACGATGTAGGGGCTGTCGGAGTCGAAGGGCCCGCGCCCGGTCGCCGCGTACACCAGCACCGCGCCCAGGGCGAAGACATCCGCCGACGGCCCGACCTCCCGGGGACGCTGGAACTGCTCGGGGGCCATGAAGGGCGGTGTCCCGATCAGTTTTCCGGTCTCCGTGCGCAGATCACTGTCCGCCGGGCGGGAGATCCCGAAGTCGATGACCTTGGGGCCGTCCGGGGCGAGCAGGACATTGCTCGGCTTGAGGTCGCGGTGGACGACCCCCGCCCGGTGGATATCGCGCAGCGCCTCCGCCAGCCCGGCCCCCATCCGGCGCAGCGAGATCCCGTCCAGGGGATTCCGCTTGACCTGTTCGGCGAGGGTGGGGCCGTCGATGAAGAGGGTGGCCATCCAGGGCCGCCCGGCGTCCGGGTCGGCATCGACCACGGATGCGGTGAATGCCCCGCTGACCCGCCGCGCGGCACCGACTTCCTGCCGGAACCGCGCTCTGAACTCGGGATCCGAGGCGTGCTCGGCATGAATGACCTTGACCGCGAGGCGTAGTCCGGAAGCGGAAGTGGCCAAATGCACCACCCCCATGCCTCCCGTGCCCAGCGAGGACTCGAGGCGATACTGCCCGGCATATTCCGGATGCTCCGCTTCCGGGGACTGCCCGGTACCGCGCAGCGGCGGCATGTCCTACCCCCGTATTTTCGGTGCGCACAGGCGACTCACGGAGCTTAGTCGATGGTGCATGAGGCCCGGGGGTGGCTTGTTAACCTCCGTGCGTCGTACCGTGCATTTACGCACATACAGCAACGGGGGCGATTTCGATGGCACTTGGTGAAGCACGTCCTGAAACAGTCGATGTGATCGACAGCGCGGAGCCGGACGGGGGAGACGGCCCGGCGGGCCGCGCGGCCTCATCGGTCCAGCGCTACCCGGTCGCACCGGGGGTCCAGCTGAAGGTCCGCAGCGGCCCCGGCACCGCCTACCGCCTCGTCCGGGTCCTCCCGGTCGGCGCCCGGGTACCGATCAACTGCCAGAAGCCGGGCGAGCGGATCTCCGGCCCGTACGGCACCACCAACATCTGGGACTGCATCGGCAACGGCGAGTACGTCTCCGACGCCTATGTCCGCACGGGCAGCGACGGCTATGTGACGGTTCCCTGCTCCTGAGGCCGGGGTCACAGCGCTCACCGGGGCGGTCCCGGGGATAATCGCCCCTGTGAGCGAGGAGCAGAGCACCACCAGCGGCAGCACCACCACCGGCAGCACCGGCGGTGGCGGCGTCGCCGGCGCCGGCGGCGGTCCGCGGCCCGAACCCATCCGGTTCTTCGGCACCACCTGGGTCCACCACGACGGGGGGTACGGGCCGCGCCGGGCCGGCGTCGCCGCCGGCGCGCTCGCGGCGACCGTCGCCGGCTGTCTGACCCTGCGGTTCGCCTACGAGGGCCTGGTGATCGCGGAGGTCGGCGGATTTCTGAACGCGCTGGTCATCGTGATGTTCGCGGTGTGCAGCACGATCGCCTTCCGCAAGACCTGGGAGGGCTTCTCCCGCCGTCTCACCGGAGCGGCCAACCCGGACTCGCTGCGCAGCCTCCGGGCGATCGGCTTCATCGGCGTCCTGCTGGCGTACTTCTTCCGCGCCCTGGCCGAGGCGCCCGGCGAGAAGCTGCACCGCGCCGAGTACGAGGCGGCCCGCGCCCGCTGGGAGAAGCGCCGGGGCACCCGCACCGGCAATCCGGCGGCCCGCGCGAACTCCGGCCGCGGCCGGCGGAACGGAAGGCCGGGGCGTGGCTGACGGCACCCGGCCGGGACCGGCCCGTACCCCACCCCCCGCCCGGAGCCCCGAACCCCCCGGGCGGATCCCACCGCCGCCCCGGGCCCTGCGCGCCCGCTCCTTCGATCCGGCCGCCGCCCGGTACGACGCCGCCCGCCCCGGCTACCCGCAGGCCCTGCTCGACGCCGTCGAGGAGCTCACCGGCCGCCCGATCCGGGGCTCCAGGGTCGTCGACGTCGGCGCCGGCACCGGGATCTCCACCCGGCTACTGCATGCCCGGGGCGCCCGCGTCACCGCCGTGGAACCGGGCCCGGGAATGGCCGCCCAATTCCGCCGCGGCCTGCCCTCCGTCCCCCTCGTCCGGGGCATCGGCGACGCCCTGCCGCTGGCCGCCGGCAGCGCCGATCTGATCACCTACGCCCAGTCCTGGCACTGGACCGACCCGGCCCGCTCCATCCCCGAGGCCCTCCGCGTCCTGGCACCCGGCGGCGCCCTCGCGCTCTGGTGGAACATCGCCGACCGCGATGTGCCCTGGATCCGGGAGCAGGCCGCCCGGCTCGCCGCCCGCTTCACCGACAGCGCCCACGGCGCGCCCCCGGCCGCCCGCCGCTTCCCCGACGAGCTCCCGTCGCACACCCGCACCGTGCGCTGGAGCCGCACCGTCCCGCTCGCCGTCCATCTGGAGAATCTGGGCAGCCACTCCCTCTTCCTCACCGTCGGGCAGGAGACCGCCGCCGATTTCCTGGACCGGGAGCGGGCCGAACTCCTCGCCGCCTTCCCCGGCGGGACGGTGCGCGAGGAGTACGAGACGGAGCTCGCCGTCACAATCCGCCCCGGTACGTCGTTCTCCCGCTGAGCGGGGGCACCGCGAGAACACGAAGGGGCGGAACCATGGCCGAAGCGGCGGCATTCGAGGAACAGCGCGGCCGTCTGTGGGGCATCGCGTACCGGATCACCGGTTCGGTCGCCGATGCCGACGACGCCGTACAGGAGTCGTGGCTGCGCTGGGAGCGGCTGCCCGACGGGGTGGCCGCCGAGCCCCGGGCCTATCTCACCACCACGGTCAGCAGGATCTGTTACGACCAGCTCACCTCGGCCCGCGCCCGCCGCGAGTGCTATGTCGGCATCTGGCTGCCGGAACCGGTGGTGGGGGAGGCCGGCCCCGAGGACCGGGTCACCCTGGACGAGTCGGTCGGCACCGCGATGCTCACCGTCATGGAACGCCTCACCCCGGCCGAACGCACCGCCTTCATCCTCCACGACATCTTCGCGGTGCCGTTCCCGGAGATCGCCGAGGTCGTGGACCGCACACCCGACGCCGTGCGGCAGCTCGCCTCCCGCGCCCGCCGCCGGGTCCGCGACGAGACGCCGAGGCGCACGGTGGACCGGGGCGAGCACCGGCGGGCGGTCGACGCCTTCCTCACCGCCGTCACCGGCGGCGACTTCGAGGCGCTGCTGGAGATCCTCGACCCCGAGGTGGTCTGGCGCTCCGACGGCGGCGGCCGGGTCCTGGCCGCCCGGCTCCCGGTGGTCGGCCGGGCGAAGGTCGCCAACTTCATCGAGCACCTGGTGCGGGGCTTCGACCCGGCGGCCAATCCGCTCGCCGTGCGCGAGGTGAACGGCGCCCCCGGGCTGATCGTCGGCATCCCCGAGACCGGCAGCGTGGCCGTGTACGCCTTCACCGTCCACCACGGCCGGGTCACCGCGATCGACGCCTCCCTCAACCCGGAGAAACTCACCCACCTGAGCGGCGGTCTCCTGCCCTGACGGCACCCCGGCCGACAGCGGTGTCACACTTCCGCCCGCCGCGTCGTCCCTGCTGCATGACCCCATCGCAGAAGCACACCCGCCCGGCGGAGCAGCCGCATGTCATCGTCCTCGGCGCCGGTTACGCCGGACTCCTCGCCGCGCTCCGGCTCGCCCCGCACGCCCGGGTGACCCTGATCGACCCCAGCGACCGCTTCACCGAGCGCGTACGCCTCCACGAGCTGGCCGCCCGCCGCCCCGACGTCGGCCACCCGCTCACCCGGCTGCTGCGCGGCACCGGCATCCGGCACATCGCCCGGCGGGCCACCGGCCTCGACCCGGCGGCCCGCCGGGTCACCACCGACGACGGCCGGATCCACGACTGGGACCGGCTGGTGTACGCCCTCGGCAGCCGCACCCCCGAGACGGCCGGGGAGCATGTCCACACCGCCGAGTCCGCGGCCGGCCTCGGCAAGCGGCTGCGGGGCACCACCGGCACCCTCGCGGTGGTCGGCGGCGGGCTGACCGGCATCGAGATGGCCGCCGAGCTCGCCGAGACCCACACCGGCTGGCGGGTCCGCCTGCTCTCCTCCGGCCAGGTCGCGGCCGGGCACTCCGCCCGGGGCCGCGCCCATGTGCGCCGGGTCCTGGCCGCGCGCGGGGTGAGCGTCGAGGAGGGCGAGCGCGTGACGTCCCCCGATGCCGTGGACGCGGACGCGGTGCTCTGGTCGGCCGCGATGGTCCCCAACACCGCCCTGGCCGCCGACGCGGGGCTCACCCTCGACCCGCGCACCCACCGCATCGCCGTCGACGAGAATCTGCGCTCGCTCTCCCACCCGGAGATCCTGGCGGCGGGCGACTCGGCCGCCGCCCACTCCCCGCTCGCCGGGTCGCTGCGGATGGGCTGCGCCGCCGCCCTGCCCACCGGCTCCCACGCCGCCGCCGTGATCGCCGCCGAGAGCCTGGAGCGGACCCCGAAGCCGCTGGGATTCCGCTACAGCCTCCAGTGCGTGAGCCTGGGCCGCCATGACGGGCTGATCCAGTTCGTCAACCCGGACGACACCCCCAGGGACCGCATTCTGACCGGCCGCCCGGCGGCCCTGGTGAAAGAGCAGATCGTCCGGGCCACCGTCCACACCCTCCGGCTCGCCCGCAGCCGGCCCGGCGCCCTCTCCCTCCTTCCCGGTCTCTGACCCGGCCCGGTTCCGCCCCGGCTCCCGCCCACCAGGGAGCCGGGCCGTCCGCTGCCGGGACGCTTGACGGCCCCGGCACCCGGGAGGGGTGTTCATCGCATGATGAACAAAACGCGGATGGCCGCCGTGGCCCGTGGCCTCACCGCCGCGCGAGGAGGCCGCACCGTCCTGCGCGGCATCGATTTCACCGTCCGGCCCGGCCGGCACCCCGGCACCCGCCGGAACCGCCTGACCCCGCCCCCGTACCGCCCCTCGGACACCACGGCACCGCCGGGTCCCCGGTGCGAGGATGACCCCACACATCCCCACCGGCGAGGTGAACAGAGCCATGACCAAGACAGTCGCAGTCCTCGGCACGGGCAAGATCGGCGAGGCCCTTCTCGGCGGCATGATCCGCGGGGGCCGGCCCTCCGCCGACCTCCTGGTCACCGCCCGCCGCCCGGAACGCGCCGAGGAACTGCGCACCCGCTACGGCGTCGAGCCCGTCACCAACGCCGACGCCGCCAAGCGGGCCGAAACCCTCATCCTCGCCGTGAAGCCCCAGGACATGGGCAAGCTTCTCGACGAACTCGCCCCGCACCTCACCGCCGACCGCCTGGTCATCAGCGCGGCGGCCGGAATCCCCACCTCCTTCATCGAGGAGCGGCTGACCCCGGGCACCCCCGTCGTCCGTGTCATGCCCAACACTCCCGTCCTGGTCGACGAGGGCATGTCCGTCATCTCCGGCGGCAGCCACGCCACCGCCGATCACCTCACCCACACCGAGGAGATCTTCGGCGGGGTCGGCAAGACCCTCCGGGTGCCCGAGTCCCAGCAGGACGCGGCGACCGCCCTGTCCGGCTCGGGCCCGGCGTACTTCTACTTCCTGGTCGAGGCCATGACCGACGCGGGCATCCTCCTCGGCCTTCCGCGCTCCCAGGCCCACGACCTGATCGTGCAGGCCGCCATCGGCGCCGCCGTCATGCTCCGCGACAGCGGCGAACACCCCGTCAAACTGCGCGAGGCCGTCACCTCCCCCGCCGGCACCACCATCAGCGCCATCCGCGAACTGGAGAACCACGGTGTGCGGGCCGCCCTGATCGCCGCCCTCGAAGCCGCCCGCGACCGCAGCAGGGAACTCGCCTCCGGCAACGGCTGACCGCTCCCGCGGGCCGGCTCCGCGGCGGCGGAGCCGGCCCCCGCCCCGACCCGGGCCGCAGCCCCACCGCCGCGAAGGCGGCGTCCACCCTCGGCCGGGCCCCCGCCCGGGCCCGCTCGGCCCCCTCCCTCAGCACCCCGTCGACATACCCCCGGTCCGCGGCCAGCTCGGCATGCCGCTCCCGCAGGGGCCGCAGCAGCTCCACCACCGCGTCGGCCGTGTCCTTCTTCAGTGCCCCGTACGACGCGTACGCACCGGCCTCCGCGTCCGGGCTCCGGCCCGTACACGCGGAGAGGATCTCCAGCAGATTGGCGATCCCGGGACTGTGCTCCCGGTCGTACGCGACCTCGTGCCCGCTGTCCGTGACCGCCCGCATGATCTTCTTCCGCACCGCGTCGGCGTCATCGAGCAGATAGACGATCCCGGCCCCGGAGGCGTGCGACTTCCCCATCTTCGAACCGGGGTCCTGGAGATCCATGACCCGCGCCGCCACCGGCGGGTGGGTCGCCCTCGGCACGGTGAGGACATGCCCGTACCGCTGATTGAAGCGGACGGCCAGATCCCGGGTCAGCTCCACATGCTGTGTCTGGTCCTCACCCACCGGAACCTCGTCGGCCCCATGGGCCAGGATGTCCGCCGCCATCAGTACGGGATAGGTGAGCAGCGACAGCCGCACCCCGGCACCGGCGCCGCGCGCCGCCGCGCTCTTCTCCTTGTACTGGATCATCCGGCGCAGCTCGCCGTCCGTGGCCGTGCACTCCAGCAGATAGGAGAGCCGGGTGTGCTCACTCACCTGGCTCTGCACGAACACGGTGCACCGCCGCGGGTCGAGGCCCGCCGCCAGCATCAGCGTCGCCGCCTGGAGGCTGAGCCGGCGCAGCCGGGCGGGATCGTGCTCGACCGTGAGCGAGTGCAGATCCACCACGCTGAACAGCGCGTCCGACTGATGCTGATCCACCTCGACCCACCGGCGCAGTGCCCCGAGGTAGTTGCCCAGGGTCATGTGCCCGGTGGGCTTGATCCCGCTGAAGGTCCGTTTCATTACCGCTCCGTCCCGGTTCGGAGCCACCGCACCCGGCGGGCTCCGGGCTCCGGGAGGAGAGACGGGAAAGGCCGCCGAAGCGGCGGCCATGGAGTCACGCGCAGGTACCGGCCGCCGTCAGGCGGCCCGCCACAGCTGGGAGTACATGCGCGCGGTCATGGGGCGAGAGTAGGGGAGAAGCCCTCGGGTTGACAGTGGATTACGGGATCCGTAGGGTTCTCCGAGTTGCCCGACGTGAGCGCCGACTCCGGTTGGTCCCCGGGCAGCCAATCCGCAGGATCCACCAGAAGCGAGCGACGTCATGTCGTCCGATTTTCGGTGTGCTTTTACGGAATGAGGAATCCGCGTTCACACGAGCGCCGCCCCGATTGGCGTCGGGACGAAAGATTCCGCTAAAGTCTCACTCGTCGGAACGGCCCAACAGCCGGAAAGACAACCCGATTTCGACCGGGAATCAGGCCCGAAAGGATCTGATAAAGTCGGAGCAGCCGAAAGGCGAAAGGCCGGTCCAACTGGCCGCCGAGATAAAAATACGGTCCGGAAACGGGCCGGAAAACATCTGGTAGAGTTGGAAACGCAAGACCGAAGGGAAAGCCCGGAGAGACCCGGAAGGGAATCAAAGGAAGCGTCCGTTCCTTGAGAACTCAACA
>NZ_JBDQQP010000028.1:0-47356 GCF_039888735.1 Streptomyces sp. CAU 1734 | reverse complement strand
GTTCCCCGCCTTGTGAAACCGTCTCGGAACGCGCGGACGGGCAAAGCATCGTCATCACGCACTGGGCTTACTCGCGGAAGGGGGGACGCGCAGGAGCGGTACTGGGGCATCAAGCGTGATTTGCGGCGCAAACCCGGGCGAACAAAACAAGACCGGGTGCACGCGCCGTAAATCATGCAGCCCCAGTACCGAACCGGAGCGGCACCCAACCCGCACCAACAAGACCCCCACCCGGGCAAACAGGCAACCCGCACCAAGCAACAGCCCCGCCGAAGGCAGCCGCGCCGGGCCCAGGGCCGAGCCCCGGGAAATGAAACAATCACACCATGGCGGAAATCATCCAGAAGGACGGCACCTGGACCTTCGACGGCGACGCCGTCCGCATCGTCCCCGGCTCCGACAAATCCGTGAGTCTGCTGCGCAGGACCATCGGAGAGCTCACCGTCCCCCTGGAGGCCATCGCCGGGATCTCCTTCGAGGCGGGGCGGAAGACCGGACGGCTCCGGCTCCGCCTCCGCAACGGGGCCGATCCCCTGTTGCAGATAACCGGCGGCACCAAGTCGGACAGCATGGACCCGTATCTGCTGACCGTGGAGAGCGACCGTTCCGGCGTCGCCGAGTACTTCGTGGACGAGGTGCGGAATTCGCTGCTGCTGGAGCAGGTACCCACCGGGCCGGTGGACCGCTATCTGCTCCGGGGGCCGGATCTGCCGATCTCGGTCGGGGCGGGCGACGGCACCGCCGCCTTCGACGGGGAGCAGATCAGGCTCAGCTGGAACTGGAAGACGGAGGAGTCGAAGTCCTCCGGCGGCCCCCGCATCATCGCCGTCGAGGATGTGGAGGCGGTGGAGTGGCAGCCGTCGGCGGGGCTCGAAGGCGGGCATCTGCGGTTCGTGGTGGCGAGGGTCTCCGCGCGCACGCCGCCGAAGTACGACCCGTATGCGATCGATCTGTGGGGGTTCCGCAAGGACCCCCTGATGGCGCTGGTCGCCGCCGCGGTGGTGGCGCGGATGCCGCATCCGTACGCCGCGGGGCGGGACGAGCCACAGGACGCGGCACCCGCGGCCAGGGCCGACGGGGCCAGCGGGGCCGGCGGGACCGCCAGGACCGGCGGGGAGCCGGAGGGCACCGGCGCCGGGCAGGTCAGTGATCATGACGCGCTGCTGCGGCGGCTGAGGGAGCTCGGTGAGCTGCGGGAGGCCGGGATCTTGACGGAGGAGGAGTTCACCACCGCCAAACAGGCGATCCTGAAGCGCATGTAGCCGATCCCTGCCCGATTTCGGGCAGGATTCTTGCCATACCGCACAGTGAACCTTCAGTATCTACGAGTGCTCGAACAACGCCGGCCCATTCGTCTGCCCTCACATGACGACCTCATCGACCATCTGGTCCGCAGCACCGCGCTCCCGCGCGGCGAGGCTGCCCGGGTGGTGCTCGATGTGCTGGCGTACTTCGACGAGACGACCGAGGAGTATGTCCGCCGCCGCCACCGCGAGCTCCAGACCGCCGGCGCGGCCAACGCGGAGATCTTCGACCGGATCGCGGCCGAGCTGCCGCACCGGGCCGTGGCGCCGCCGGAGCTCTCGCTCCGGCAGCTGCGCCGCATCGTCTATGGCTGACCGCCCTTGTGCGGGGCGAACCGTCAGCCGTCGTTCGAGCGCCATCCGAACCATGGAGGGGTAACAACAAAATGTGCGGAATTGTTGGATATATCGGTAAGCGTGATGTGGCACCGCTGCTGCTGGAAGGGCTTCAGCGGCTGGAGTACCGGGGGTACGACTCCGCCGGGATCGTGATCACCGGCGCCAAGTCCGCCGGGCTGAAGCTGGTCAAGGCCAAGGGCCGGGTCCGTGAGCTGGAGGCCCGGATCCCCAAGCGGTTCGCCGGGACCACCGGTATCGCCCACACCCGCTGGGCCACCCACGGCGCGCCCAGCGACGCCAACGCCCACCCGCATCTCTCCCCCGACAGCACGGTCGCCGTCGTCCACAACGGCATCATCGACAACGCCTCCGAGCTGCGCCTCCGGCTGGAGGCCGAGGGCGTGGTCTTCGCCTCCGAGACCGACACCGAGGTACTGACCCATCTGATCGCCCGTTCCCCCGCGGACACCCTGGAGGAGAAGGTCCGCCAGGCGGTGAAGGCGGTCGAGGGCACGTACGGCATCGCGGTGATGCACGCGGACTTCAAGGACCGCATCGTGGTGGCCCGCAACGGCTCCCCGGTCGTCCTCGGCATCGGCGAGAAGGAGATGTTCGTCGCCTCGGACGTCGCCGCGCTGATCGCCCACACCCGGCAGATCGTCACTCTCGACGACGGCGAGATGGCCACCATCAAGGCCGACGACTTCCGTACGTACACCACCGAGGGCTCGACCACCACGGCCACCCCGACCACCGTGGAGTGGGAGGCCGAGTCGTACGACATGGGCGGCCACGACACGTATATGCACAAGGAGATCTCGGAGCAGGCGGACGCCGTGGACCGGGTGCTGCGCGGCCGGATCGACGACCGGTTCTCCACCGTGCACCTCGGCGGGCTCAATCTGGACGCCCGGGAGGCCCGGGGCATCCGCCGGGTGAAGATCCTCGGCTGCGGCACCTCGTACCACGCGGGCATGATCGGCGCCGGGCTCATCGAGTCGCTGGCCCGGATCCCGGCGGACGCCGAACCCGCCTCCGAGTTCCGCTACCGCAATCCGGTGGTCGACCCCGATACCCTGTACATCGCGGTCTCCCAGTCGGGCGAGACCTATGACGTGCTCGCGGCCGTCCAGGAGCTGAAGCGCAAGGGCGCCCGGGTGCTGGGCGTGGTGAATGTGGTCGGCTCCGCGATCGCCCGGGAGGCGGACGGCGGTGTCTATGTCCACGCCGGGCCCGAGGTCTGTGTCGTCTCCACCAAGTGCTTCACCAACACGGTGGTCGCCTTCGCGCTGCTCGCGCTGCATCTGGGCCGGATCCGCGATCTGTCGGTCGCCGAGGGCCGCCGGATCATCGACGGTCTGCGCAGGCTGCCCGAGCAGATCACCGAGATCCTGGAGGCGGAGGCGGACATCAAGAAGCTGGCGGAGGAGTACGCCGGCGCCCAGTCGATGATGTTCATCGGGCGGGTACGGGGCTATCCGGTGGCGCTGGAGGCGTCGCTGAAGCTGAAGGAGATCTCCTACATCCACGCCGAGGCGTATCCGGCGTCGGAGCTGAAGCACGGCCCGCTGGCGCTGATCGAGCCCGCGCTGCCGACCGTGGCGATCGTGCCCAACGACGATCTGCTGGAGAAGAACCGCGCGGCGCTGGAGGAGATCAAGGCCCGGAGCGGCCGGATCCTCGCGGTGGCCCACCGGGAGCAGGAGAAGGCCGACCACACCATCGTCGTGCCGAAGAACGAGAACGAGCTGGACCCGATCCTGATGGGCATCCCGCTCCAGCTCTTCGCCTACCACACGGCCCTGGCGATGGGCCGCGACATCGACAAGCCGCGGAACCTCGCGAAGTCGGTGACGGTGGAGTAGCGGACCCGTACAACACACTCCCCCCGCGCGTCGTCCGAAGACGCGCGCGGGGGGAGTGTGCCGGACGGCGCGCGGCCCAGTGCGCGCCGTCCTGCGCGGCCTCAGCCGATGGCCGTCACTCCCCGGCCGGCAGCGCGTCCTGAGAGGGTCGGCCAGTGCGCGAGCGCGGCCGTGGCGCCGTACCAGGCGCCGAGGCCCGCGGCGGCGGCGATCCAGCCGCCCGCCTTGGCCAGACCGCCGCTCTCGGCGAAGGCGGCCACCCCGAGCAGCACCAGGGCGACCGTGAAGAGCCCGTACACCCCCTGGGTGACGACTCCGGCGCCCGCCGACGCGGCCGTCAGGGTGAGCGACAGCAGCGCCCACAGCAGGAAGAAGAGGCCCGCGGCCTCCGCGGTGAGGTCGGGACCCGAGGCGATTCCCCAGGTGAACCAGAAGGCGCCGAGGCCGGCGAACGCCGTGCCCGAGCCTCCGTCACCCGCGCGGAAGGCGAGTATTCCGGTGACGAACAGCGCGACGCCACCGAGCCAGGTGGCTATCGCCGCGGCATGCGCGGCGGACACACCGTCGATCACACCGGTGTTGGCCACACCGAAGGCCAGCAGGGTCAGTCCGAGGGCGAGATGGCCGAGAGTCTGTGGTGAGGCGGTGGCACTTCCCGCGGAGACGTCCTTGTCCACAGCGGGCTCCCTTCATGTCCTTGTGCAGTTGCCGTACTGCGGCCCAGCGGCCGTTATGTACCCTTCACAAAGGCACAATGCACCTCTACGGATGAGTAGATTTCCTTGCGGCACAAGGGAGTTGACCGGCTGTCATCCGATCGGGGCCGGCCCTGCGCCCGGCCCGACGATACGTGCGGGGCGGGGCGGAGTCACGGAATGACGACCACCGGGCGCTGCGCGCGCCGGGCGAGCCGTCCGGCCACCGAGCCGAAGATTCGGCCGACGATGCCCTGGGTGGAGCCGACCACGATGGCGTCGGCCGAGTACTCCCGGCCGACCTCCTCCAGCTCGTGGCAGATGTCGCCGCCGCGCTCCACGAGGATCCACGGCACCTCGGTGAGGTAGTCGGCGCAGGCCAGCTCCAGGCCGAGGACCTCGGTGCGGTGATCGGGGACGTCCACGAAGACCGGGGGCTCGCAGCCCGCCCAGACGGTGGTGGGGAGCCGGTTGGCGACATGCACGATGATCAGTCCGGAGCCGGAGCGGCGCGCCATGCCGATGGCGTAGGCGAGCGCCCGCTCACTGGAGGTCGATCCGTCGAAGCCGACGACGACTCCGTGGCGGAACGCCGGGTCGCAGGAATGGCGTGACTCTTCCGCCGCGCGCAGATCCGACGTGGGGTCGGCTACCTGCTTGCGGTCCGCGGGTTCGGGGATCTCGTGACCTGCCATCGGTGTCTCGGCGAAGGAAGTCCTCAGTGAGGGGAACGACATGGCGGCGGATGCGGTGTCCGGGAATCATCTTCCCCGGCCCTACCCGCAAGGGTACGGCGACACTCTTCTCCTGCCCAGGACCGGTCGGCCCATTCAGGCGTTCAAGGGAGCATGCCTGAGGGCGTGCCGGTTGGCAATGCCGCTTGCGCCCTACAGCCGTCAGAGGGTACCTGGAAGGCCGTTGGGGCGGCGCACCCCTCCCCCCGGCGGTGCGCACCGGGGCCGCCGGGGAGGGCCGCCAGACGCCGTACGCGGCCGCCGGTGACAGCCGGCGACACCGCGCGAGGGATGCTTTTGAGCCGGGTGAGCAGGGAGAGATCGAGAGGGGTTCGAGAGACCTGGGAGGCCGGAGAGACAGCCGGCATCTCCTGGGCCGAAAAGCGATCAATGTGAGCCAGTCGCACAGCTGGATGAAAGGGTCGGCGGGGACTGAAGGGACGAGTGATACGGAAGGGGGTGAAGCCGCCACCTGGCCGAGGCACCGCGTGCCGCAGTGACCGGATGGCTCCGCGTCTCGTTGGCACCTCGGTCACCCCGCAGCCACCCCCCGTCCCGAGGGAGCCCCCGTGCCCGCACGCCCGCCCGCCCGGTCCCGCACTCCCGCCCCCGGCCTCCCCCGGCCGCCCCGCACCGCGCGTGACCGGTGCGAACAGACCGCACCCCCGCCCGAAGCCGCCGCGCGCCCCGCGTCGCCCGGCCCGGCGCCCCGTCCCGTACCGTGCACCGCGGCCCGCGCCGCGCCGCCGGACCCGGTGAGCGATGTGGTCCGCTGGGCCGCCTTCAGCTGTCTGCTCGTCCCCGTGGTGCTCGTCGCCTACGGGGCATCGGTCGGCGGCGCCGCCGCGGCGGCGGCCGGTCTCGCGGCGGTCACCACCGCCTGCCGGCTGGTGATCGGACACGCGGAACGCGGAGCCGCGCGGGCCCGCGCGGCGGACGCCCGCCGGGGCTCCGGGGGCCGGCGGGCGGCGGCGGGGGGCCCGGCCGGCGGCCGGCACGGAGGCCCGGCCCGGCGGCGGCGGACGGCCCGGACGGACCGCCGCGAGGACACCCGCGGAGACGGCCGGGAAGACGGTGGAGGAGAGGGCCGGGCAGGCCGTCACAGCGCCCGGCGCCCCACCGGAGACTGACCCATTCGTACGCACGCACCCGTATAGTTTCAGCCAACTTCGGGTTGGTGTCTCCCCCTTGGGGAAATGGCCTGCGTACCCCCTTGTCACCAGGCAGGAAAGGACTAATCGCGGCTCTTGCACCCTACGGGGACGGGCCATGCGCGTCAGGCGCACTTCCCTGGGGGCGCTGCGAGTGGAACGCTTCGTGATCGAATGCTTCGCGCCAAGTTCCCATGCAGACATAGCGGGGCATGCCGAACTTGTTACGGCGGAGTCACGGGACACAGTAGATTCGATCTTGAGTGTTGAAGGCTCGGGACTCGCGCAAAACCGAGGGGAAACGTGCAGCAGCGACAGGCCCGAAACGAACGGGGAGACGCGAATACCGAGGGGGGCTTAGCGTCATGAGTCAGGACTCCGCCGCACCGGAGGTGGCACGAAAGCTCTCCGGGCGTCGGCGCCGGGAAGTTGTCGCCGTACTGCTGTTCAGCGGCGGCCCCATTTTTGAGAGCTCCATCCCGCTCTCGGTGTTCGGAATCGACCGTCAGGACGCCGGAGTACCACGTTACCGACTGCTCGTCTGCGCGGGTGAGGACGGACCGCTGCGGACCACCGGCGGTCTCGAACTGACCGCGCCGTACGGCCTGGAGGCCATCGGCAGGGCGGGCACCGTCGTCGTGCCGGCCTGGCGGTCGATCACCTCGCCGCCGCCGCCGGAGGCGCTCGACGCACTCCGCCGCGCGCATGAGGAAGGCGCCCGGATAGTGGGGCTGTGCACCGGCGCGTTCGTGCTGGCCGCGGCCGGCCTGCTGGACGGCAGACCGGCCACCACGCACTGGATGTACGCGCCGACACTGGCCAAGCGCTACCCGTCCGTCCATGTGGACCCCCGGGAGCTCTTCGTCGACGACGGCGATGTGCTCACCTCCGCGGGCACGGCGGCCGGAATCGATCTCTGTCTGCACATCGTGCGCACCGACCACGGCACGGAGGCCGCCGGGGCGCTCGCCCGCAGGCTGGTCGTGCCGCCGAGGCGCAGTGGCGGGCAGGAACGCTATCTGGACAGGTCTTTACCCGAGGAAATCGGGTCGGATCCGTTGGCCGAGGTCGTTTCCTGGGCGCTGGAGCACCTTCACGAGCAGTTCGACGTGGAGACGCTGGCGGCCAGGGCGTACATGAGCCGACGCACCTTCGACCGGCGATTCCGTTCGCTCACCGGCAGCGCTCCGCTCCAGTGGCTGATCACTCAGCGGGTCCTCCAGGCCCAGCGTCTGCTGGAGACGTCCGACTACTCGGTGGACGAGGTGGCCGGCCGCTGCGGCTTCCGCTCGCCGGTCGCCCTGCGCGGGCACTTCCGGAGGCAGCTGGGCTCGTCCCCGGCCGCGTACCGGGCCGCCTACCGGGTCCGCCGGCCGCAGAACGACCCGGCGCCGCCCTCGGTGGTCGACTCGGTCGTCCCCGTACAGGCCAGACGGGCGGCGGCAGCGGCCGGAATGTCTCATTCGGGTGCGACCGCCTCCGTACCGCCGGAGCTCGGAAAGCCGCCATCCGGTGCTTACGCAGCAGGTCACGGCCGACCGAGCCTGCCCGGCCAGCGGAGCGCGCCATAAGGTAGACGCATGAACGATCGCATGGTGTGGATCGACTGCGAGATGACCGGGCTCTCGTTGACGGACGACGCACTCATCGAGGTGGCCGCACTGGTCACCGACTCGGAACTGAACATCCTCGGCGAGGGGGTGGATGTCGTCATCCGCCCCCCCGACGGGGCCCTGGCGACGATGCCCGAGGTGGTGCGGCAGATGCACACCGCCTCGGGCCTCCTCGACGAACTGGCGGACGGCACGACGCTCGCCGACGCGGAGGCTCAGGTGCTCGCGTATGTGCGCGAGCATGTGAAGGAGCCGGGGAAGGCCCCGCTCTGCGGAAATTCGGTGGGCACGGACCGGGGCTTCCTCGCCCGTGACATGGCCGCTCTGGAGAGTCACCTCCACTATCGGATCGTCGATGTCTCCTCGGTGAAGGAGCTGGCGCGCCGCTGGTATCCGAGGGCGTACTTCAACAGTCCGGAGAAGAGCGGCAACCACCGGGCGCTGGCCGATATCCGCGAGTCCATCGCCGAGCTGCGGTACTACCGGGAGGCGGTCTTCGTGCCGCAGCCCGGGCCGGACTCGGACACGGCCCGGAAGATCGCGGCCAGACACGTGCTGCCGGCCGAGTGAGCGGGCCGGCACACTCCGCGAGCCGGGCGGGCGGGCCCGCGGCGGCCCGGGGGGAGGGCGGCGCGTCGGCGGCGGAATAATCTGGCGCGAGCACCCTCCCCGACCCAGTACACTTTTTCTCGGCCGGTCGGTGGAATGACCGGTCGTGGTGGGTGTAGCTCAGCTGGCAGAGCACCTGGTTGTGGTCCAGGATGTCGCGGGTTCAAGTCCCGTCACTCACCCTGATGGATCAAGGGCCCCGGTCTTCGGACCGGGGCCCTTGGTGTGCGCCCGGGGGCGCCTCTCAGGGCGCCTCGGGGGTCAGCCGGGCAGGAAGGCCGCGACCTCCTTCAGAAAGACCGAGGGGGCCTCCAGGCTGACCATGTGACCCGCTCCGGCCACCCTGACGACCCGGCTGTCCGGTACGGCGGCGGCGATGGCCGCCGCGTTCCGCTCGATGTCCCCGCAGTCCAGCTCCCCCACCAGGGTCAGCACCGGGACCGCGATCTCGCCCAACCGCCCGTGCGCGCCGACCTCCCGCACCCGTGCGGTGCCGAGCTCGCTCGGATGGAGACAGACGTTCTCCACGGCGGCGGCCCGCAGCCGCTCGCGCAGCTCCGGATCGACGTCCCCGGGACCGCGGTACGGCCCGTCGACCCACATCCGCAGATACTCCTCCACGAACCCCTCGACGGCGTCGGGCCGGGTGACGGCCTTCATCTGCGCGGCCGTGCGCTCGATGACATAGGGGTCGGTGCACGGGCTGCCGCTGATCCCCGGCGCGGCGAGCACCAGTGATCCGGTCAGCTCCGGGTGGAGCAGGGTGAAGTCCAGTGCCGTGCGGGCCCCCAGGGAGAGTCCCACCAGATGGGCGCGCTCGACGCCCAGATGGGTCAGGAGGGCGTACAGATCCTCGGCGTGGGACCAGTCGCGGGTCACCGAGGACGAGCGGCCGTGCCCCCGGGCGTCGTAGCGGATCACCTGGTACTCGGCCGCGAGCGCCTCGAACTCCTCGTCCCACATGGTCAGATCGAGCAGACCACCGTGGAGCAGGACGACGACGGGACCGTCTCCCGCGATGTCATGGGCGAGACGCCCGTCATCGTCCACGGGTGCGGTCGGCAGGCTGTTCATCACAACTCCTCGTACTCGTCAGGGCGGCGAGGGGGCGGCCGACTGCACTTCTACCCGGCTTCGTCACCCATGACCATGACATTTACGGAGAAGCAAAAGGCGCGTCCCGGTCGGATTGGGGGAGCCGACCGGGACGCGCGGGTGGGGGGCGGATTCGTCAGGGTGTACGGCGGGGCGGGAGCTGTACCGGGAGCCATCCGGGACGGGACGCGGCCTGCCTGGCGGGGAGGTGCCGGGCGGCCGGTACGCCGCCGCCGAAGGAGACGGCGAGCGGGCGGGGGCGGCTGGTTGTGGGGGTACGGGTGCCGGTGCCGGGGCACTCGGTGCCACCGGCGTTCTGAGCGGCACGGGCACCCGTACCGGGGTTCTCGGCACCCGTCACCGCGTTCGCAGCCGTCGGCTGGGCCGTGTCGGCCGCCATGGCACGGGCGCTGGATCCGGACCGCCGGTGCGTCCTGGTCGCCATCGAGTGCCTGCCTCTGCGATGCGGGGGTGGGGGGTGGGTGCCGGTGTGGGGGGATCGGCGGACACGGCTCGGATGGGGGTTGGGCCGCGGACCGCCGGGTGCAGGAGCACGCTAGCGAGCCCGCGCCCGGCAAATCGACAGTTCCACCGCGTGATGGCTGTTCTTAGGGTCCTCTTAAGGACAGCATCGGAACCGATTAACCCAAAGACGCTTCGTGGGGTGAATTGTCCGGGTCCGGCTTGAAGGTACAGACCTGGCCGGGGGCCCGGTTCAGAGCTCCATGCCGCTGCCGACGCGGGGGCGGGAGCGGCCGGGGCGGAGCCGGCGGCGTTCGGTTCCCCGGTGGCCGCGGCGGCGTTCGCCGGGGGCGGCCACGCGCGCGTCCAGGCCGAGCCAGACGCGTACCTCCGTACCGCCCAGGACCGAGCTGCCGATGCGGACATCGCCGCCCGTCGACTCGGCGACCCGGCGCACTATGTCCAGGCCGAGGCCGGTCGAGCCGTCGCGGCCGTTGCTGTTGCCCCGGGCCATCGCGGCCTCGGGGTCGACGATGCCGGGGCCGGCGTCGGAGACGAGGACGATGACGGCGTCCTCGCCGTTGTGGACGTCGACGGAGAAGGCGGTGCCCTCCGGGGTGTGGCGGAAGACATTGCCGAGCAGCGCGTCCAGCGCGGCGGCCAGTTCGGGGCGGGCCACCGGGAGGCGTACCGGCCGCTCGACACCGGCGACGCGCACCTTGCGTCCCTCGTCCTCGGCGAGCGCGGACCAGAAGTCCATGCGTTCCCGGACCACTTCGGAGACATCGCACCCGGCGCCGGGGCCGGCGGCGGTGGTCTGCGGCTTGGCCTCGCGGGCGGTGCGGATGATGGTGTCGACCTCGCGCTCCAGCTGCTCGACCGCGGCCCGGGTCTGGTCGGCGGCCGGGCCCTCGCCGAGCGAGGCGGCGTTGAGCCGGAGCACCGTGAGCGGGGTCCGCAGCCGGTGGGAGAGGTCGGCGGCCAGCTCGCGCTCATTGGCCAGCAGCTGGACCACCTGGTCGGCCATGGCGTTGAAGGCGATGGCGGCGGAGCGGAGTTCGGGCGGGCCCTCCTCGGGCACCCGCGCGCCGAGTTTGCCCTCGCCCAGCTCATGGGCGGCGCCCGCGAGCCGCTGCGCGGGCTGCACCATCCGGATGCCCAGCCGGTCGGCGACCGCGACCGAGCCGACGATCAGCGCGATGCCGACTCCGGCGAGCATCAGCCAGGCGGTGACCACACCCCTGGAGACCTCGTCGTCGGGGATGAAGACCTCGACCAGCGCGATCTGCTTGGTGCTGATCATGGAGGGCTGGATCAGCGCCCAGCCGCCGGGGACCTCGGTGGTGGAGACCCGGGTGACGCGCCGGACGGTGGCGAGGTCCGCCGGGTCGGCCCGGCGGGTCCCGATCTCGATGGGGAAGCTGCCCGGTTCATTGGCCGCGGGCAGATGGACCGCCATCCGGTTGTCCGCACCGGCCTCGGTCGACTTCACCGCGAGCTCCAGCGGGCCGCGTTCATGGGTGATGGAGAGAGTGGGCCCGAGGGCGGCGGCCTGCCGCTCGGCATTGGAAAAGGCCCGGTCGCGGGCCATCTCCTTGATCACGAGCCCCAGTGGAATGGCGAAAGCCACCACAACCATCACGGTGACGGCCAGGGAGACCTTGACCAGCGCCCATCTCATCTTTGTTGTCCTCGTTGCTGTCCTGGGTGGGGGCCATTCGGCGGTTCGAGCTTCACTCCGACGCCGCGGAGGGTGTGCAGATAGCGGGGCCGGGCCGCGGTCTCTCCGAGTTTCCGCCGCAGCCAGCTCAGATGGACGTCGATGGTCTGGTCGTCGCCGTAGCTCTGCTGCCAGACCTCGGCGAGCAGTTCCTTGCGCGCGACCACCACACCGGGACGTCCGGCGAGAAAGGCGAGCAGATCGAATTCACGGCGGGTCAGATCGAGCCGGGACCCGTCGAGTTCGGCCTGTCGGCGGAGCGGATCAATGGAGAGACCGCCTACCTGGATCACCCGCGAGGGGGGAGCCTCCCCGGCCGAGGAGCGCGATCTGCGCAGTACGGCCGCCATCCTCGCGGAGAGATGCTCCACGGAGAAGGGTTTGGTGAGGTAGTCGTCGGCTCCGTCGTTGAGGAGCCGGACGATCTCCGTCTCATCATCGCGGGCGGTGGCGATGATCACCGGAACATCGGTGATCCCGCGCAGCATCTTCAGCGCCTCGGAGCCGTCCAGATCGGGTAGTCCGAGGTCGAGAATGACCACGTCAAACCGGAAATGGGCCACCTCACGCAGCGCCTCAAGTGCCGTACCGACGCTCCGTACCGTGTGGTGGGCCTCGGTCAGATGCCGGATGAGGGCGGAGCGTACGAACTGGTCGTCCTCGACGACGAGCACACTTGCCATGGGCGGCACCGTACGCCATTCGGAGTAGTACGGTCGCCATCCGCAGTCCTCTGCTCACTATCCGGAATAGGCCGGTCCCATCGGGGACAAGGTTGGGATGCGTGGTGCAGTATGGCCCCGATGCGTAGAGGACTTGTGCATGGCGTGGCGTGGTCGATGGCCACCGGAGCCGCGGTGACACTCACCTGGTGGGGCGTTCACACGGTCATGTCCGGAACCGCGTACAACCGGCCGATGGCGCTGCCGATCAACGCGCCCGCCGCGGACACACCGACGTCCGAGCCGAGTGTCTCGGCGACCCACCGGGAGCGGAGCACCACGGCCGAGCCCGGCTCGAAGACGGTTTCGGGCACGGGGGGCGGGGGCGGCGGCGGGTCCACCGCGCCGTCCGGGCCGACCCCGCGGCCCCCGGACGCCCCGCCGGGGAAGAGCCCGGAGGCTCCGGAACAGCCGGCCGACGGCGGTTCGCCGTCCGCCCCGGTGACGGCGGAGAGCGGCGAGATGAAGGCGTACACGGTCGAGGGCGGCCGGGCCGTCTTCAACATGCAGGAGAAAACGGCCACGCTGGCGTCGGCGACGCCCAACGCGGGCTGGCAGATGCATGTATGGAACCAGGAGGCGCAGATCCGGGTGACCTTCACCAAGGACGGCCGCGAGGCATCGGTCTTCTGCACCTGGAACGGCGGCACGCCGACGGTGATGTTCTACGAGGAACCCTGACGGGACGGCGCGTCCTCAGCGGAAGACGGCCGGCGGCGGTGCGGGTGAGGGCCTGGCGTTCGCGTCGGTGACCGCGAGCGCGCCGCCGGTGGAGTCGATGAGTTCCCGGCCGTGTTCCACCCGGCCGGGGTGCGGGTCGGTCGCCACCCGCCGGGTCAGTTCGGCGACCGGCAGCGGAAGGTCCGACGCCAGCAGGATCGCGTTGCCGAAGCGGCGGCCGCGCAGCACCGCGGGATCGGCCGCGAGGGCCAGTTCGGGGAAGACGGCCGCCGCGGTGGCCACCTGGGCGCGGAGATGCGCCAGCGGCGGGCCGTCGGCGAGGTTGGCGGCGTACTGCCCGCCGGGCCCGAGCACACGGCGGACCTCGGCCAGGAATTCGGTGCTGGTGAGGTGTGCGGGGGTACGGGCGCCGCTGAACACATCGGCGATGATCAGATCGGCCCAGCCGTCCGGTATCCGGCCGAGGCCGGCGCGGGCGTCGGCGGAACGCACCCGGATGCGCGCCCGCGCGTCGAGCGGGAGCCGCTCGCGGACGAGCTGGACCAGGGGCGCGTCGACCTCCAGGACCTGCTGGGTGGAGCGGGGCCGGGTGGCGGCTATGTAACGGGCGAGGGTGAAGGCCCCGCCGCCGAGGTGGACGGCCCGGAGCGGCTGTCCGGCGGGGGCGGCCAGATCGGCGACATGGCCGAGCCGGCGCTGGTAGGCGAAGGTGAGCCGGGCCGGGTCGGCGAGATCGACATGGGACTGGGGCGCGCCGTCGATGAGCAGCGACCAGCCGTGCGGCACCTCGGGGTCGGGTATCAGCTCGGCGACTCCGCCGTCCACCTGTGCGACGACGGTCTCGGGCCGGCCCGGCCCGCCCGCGCGGCCGCGCTTGCTCTTTCCCATCAGCCCATTATCCGCCCGGACGGCGGTCGGCTGCCCGGCGGGGGCGGGGAGACAGGGGATACGGGGATACAAGGGACAGGCGATACGCGGGTACGGGGACGGCGGCCCAGCTCAGCGGCGGCTGTCGGCGGCCTCGATGAGCCGGGCCGCCTCGCCCAGGGCCGCGCGGAGCGTCACCGGGTCGGTGACCTGGTCGGGGCCGTCGGGGGGCAGCAGCCAGCCGGTGCCGCGGACCGGGGGTTCGGTACGGAGGCGGGGGGTGCGGCTCCAGGTCTGGGTGCAGGCGCTGCCCGGCAGATTCCAGCCGTCGGCGGTGCCGGGCGGGACGAGGAAGCCGAGGGTGTCGCAGCCGCGGTCGTGGAGCACGGGGCCGACGCGCGGGGCCGCGGTGCGGCGCAGGATGTCCACCGCTTCGAGGCCCTGCCGGGCGGGGACGGTCACCAGATCGCAGGAGGCGGCGAGGGCCTCCGCGGGCAGGGTGCTGCTCTCGGGGCTGGGGAGGTGCCGGGCCGTGGAGACATTGCGGGCCGCCGCCCTGGTCACGCCCGGCCCGGCGGGGACGGCGGGGACGCCAGGCGCGGCGGGGACGGCGGCGGGTACTGCGGATGTGGCGATCACGGCGGGTGTCACGGACCCGCGGACGCCGTGCCCGGCGCCGCTCTGCATACCGGTCTCCATCACGGGGACCCCTCCTCACTCGGCCGGGGACACGGAGCGCGCCTCCGCGGGGTTCAACGCCTCCGGGTGTCAAGGGCTACGGCGCCACACCGCCCAAAGGATGGCGCTTCATGGCATTTCTCGGCGGAGTCGCCCTTTTGGCCGTCAAACTCCGGATACACGGATCGGCAGAGGGGGGCTCGGTCATGGCGTCGTCGTCACCGGCACGGGCGGAGCGGGGCGCGCCCCCGGTTCCCAACACGGCTTTCCGGCGGCTGCGCGGGCTGCTCTCGCCGGCGGAGTTCGCGGCCCGGGTGCGGCGGGCGGCACGCGAGATCGGCGAGCAGGTGTCGTGCGACGCCCGCTATGTCGGGCGGGTGGAGGCGGGCGAGATCCGCTGCCCCAACTACGCCTATGAGCGGGTTTTCCGCCATATGTTCCCGGGTCTGACGCTGGCGGATCTGGGGTTCACCGCACGGGAGCAGGTACGCGGCAGGCGCGGCGCGCCGGAGCGGTCCCCCGCCGCGGAGGAGGCCGGGGGCGGGGTCCCGGGGCCGGCGGCGGAGGGTCCGCACGGCCGGCTCGCGGAAGCGGGCAACCATCCGCCGGGCTCGCGGGTCAAGCAGGGGCACAACAGGTACGCCTGTCCCGTCGCACGGCATCCAGGGGATGACACATGACCTCGTACACCTCGCCCCGCAGTCACGGTCGCTCTCTCGGTCCCGGTCTCGCTCTCACCGCGGCCATCGCGGTCTCGGCCGCGCTGATCGCCCCGACGGCCTCCGCCGCCCCCGGGCACTCCGCGCGGCCGGCCGCCGCGCCCGCCGACCGGGCCGGGACGGCGGCCGGGGCAGTCGCCAAGCCGGTCGCCAAGCCGGAGGACTTCAACGGCGACGGCTACCGCGATGTCGCCGTCAGCGCCTCGCGCGCCACCGTGAACGGACACCGGAACGCGGGATACGTCGCCGTCCTGTACGGATCGAAATCCACCGCGCTCCCCGCGAAGAGACAGATCATCCACCAGGACACCCCGGGCATACCGGGGACCGCCGAGCCCGGTGACGGCTACGGCAGCACGCTGGCGGCGAGCGATCTCGACCGCGACGGCTACACGGATCTGCTCGTCGAATCCTCCGACGGCACCGGCGCCGACGGCAGGCACGGCATGATCTCGGCCGTCTGGGGCGGCCGGGGCGGTCTGAAGGGATCGGCCGTGGTGGCGCGGGGCAGCGCGCGGGACCGCATCGGCTCCGTGCTCACCGGGGACTTCGACGGCGACCGCAACCCGGACTTCGCCACCGTCCTCGGCGCGGAGACGGACGACGGCGGCCATGTCACCCAGCTCCGGGTCTCCTACGGGCCGTTCACCCGCGCCGGGACCGCCGCCCGGGTGGCCACGGCCGGGGAGCGCAAGGACCACTCCCACGACGATCTGGTGGCGGGCGATCTGAACGGCGACGGGAGAACCGATGTCGTCGCGGTGCGGGAGTGGATCGCGGACATCACCCCCAGGCCCTATGTCGAGGTGCGGATGGGCGGCGCCAAGGGACTGAGCGGGACCGCCACCCGTCTGCGCAAGGGCGACATGGATCTCCAGGGGCGCAGCCTGGGCATCGGCGATGTCAACAAGGACGGTTTCAAGGACATCGTCATGGGCGGCGGCGGCCGTTGGAGCACCCGCCCCGGCGACCATGTCCTCGGCGGGCTGATCACCTTCGTACCCGGCTCCGCGCAGGGCGCGGTCCCGCAGCGGGCGGCCTTCGTCCACCAGAACACCCCGGGGGTCCCGGGGACGGACGAGATGGGGGACGGTTTCGGGGTGGGTGTCTCGGTGGGCGACATCAACGGTGACGGCTACGCGGATGTCTCGACCGGTGTCCAGTACGAGGATCTCGACGGCGTCCGGGACGCGGGGGCCGTGGTCACCCTGCGCGGCTCGAAGAGCGGGCTGACCGGGGCCGGGGCCACGTCCTTCAGCCAGAACACCGCGGGCGTGCCGGGGGCCGCCGAGGCGATGGATCAGTTCGGCACCGCGACGAAGCTGGTGGACCTCGACAACGACAAGAGGGCCGAACTGCTCGTCGGCGCGCCGCACGAGAACGCCAGTGAGGGCGCCGTGTGGATCCTGCGGGCCACGAAGTCCGGGATCACCCCCAAGGGCGCGGTCACCTTCGGCTCCGGCACGCTCGGCATGAAGGCGCCCCGGGGCTGGCTGGGAACGGCCTTCAACCGCTGAGACACCGCGCCGCGCCCGCCCGGCCGGCCGCCTCTCCGGGGCGGCCGGCCGGGAGACCCCGGCCGGCTACTCCCGCAGGCTCACCCGGTGCTCCGCCAGCCGTGCCAGTACCGCGTGGTTCGCCTCCCAGCCGTCCGGGAATTTGACGGTCACCCCGAGCTGTACGGGCTCGGTGGAGGGGTGTTCGTCCAGGAGCTCGCTCACACCGGCGCGGCAGACCACGACGCAGGCGTGACGGTGCCGGGAGGCGAGCACGCAGAGGCGGCCGGTCTCCAGGTGGAAGGCGGTGGCGTCGGGGCGTCCGGAGAGCGGGTGCAGGACCACCGTGACGTCGAACTCGCGGCCCTGGAGGCGGTTGGCGGTGTCCACCGTGACGGCGGTGACGCCCAGTTCGGCGAGGGCCGCGCGGATGGCCGCGGCCTGGTCGCGGTGGGCGGTGCCGACCGCGATCCGGTCGGCGGTGACCGGTGCGGGGTCGGCGCCCGCGGTGGCGGTGGCGGCGCCGCCGCGGTCCAGCAGCCGGCGGACGACCCGGGCCACCGCCCGCACCGCCTCGGGGTCGGTGCGCGGGGTGTGCCGGGCGGGCAGCTCCAGCAGGCCCCAGCCGGACTCGGCCGCCTCGTCGATCACCCGGTCGTGTGCCGAACCGTCCGAGGCGACGCCGAAGGCGAGCTTGCGGTCCTCCGGGCCGGTGCCGCTGCGGAAGCGGGTGTACGGGTAGAAGGCGTCCGACACGAGGGGCGCGGCCGAGGCGGGGAGCCGCCAGGAGACCGGCAGGCGGTGCTGCGGGAGCTCGGGGTTGTGGGCCAGCAGGGTGGAGACCGCGCTGGCGGACGGGTCGTAGGACAGCCCGGCCCACTGGTCGGCGCCGACGATCGAGAACGGGTCGAGCTGGCCGGGATCCCCCACGAACAGGGCTCGTTCGAAGAGGCCCGCGACGGCGAGCAGGGCGTCCGAGCGCATCTGGTACGCCTCGTCCACGATGGCGTGGGACCAGGGCTCCACTCCCTGGACGTGCGCCCATTTGGCGGCCGTGGAGATGACGACGTCGAGGCCGGCCAGATCCGCCGCCCGCGATGACTTGCGTACCTGGGGGAGTCCGTCCAGCGCCCTGTCATAGGGGTCGGCGTCGGTGCTGTGCAGCCGCCCGACCGGGAGGTCGGGGTCCTTCTCGGCGAGGCGCAGCACCAGGTCGTCGACCTGGGCGTTGGTCTGGGCGATGACCATCAGCGGATGCCCGGCGGCGGCCAGTTCGCGGGCCGCGCGCACCACGAGGGTGGATTTCCCGGCGCCGGGGGGTGAGTCGACGACGACTCCGCGGTGACCGCCCCCGAGGGTGTCGGCGAGGATCGCCCGGGTGGCCCGCGCGGCCTCGGCGGCGGGGTCGAAGTCCCGGGGCGGCGGCGGGATCGGCGGGGCGGTCACAGGATGTCCTCCGAGGTGACGGGGTCGGGATTCTCCGCCGCTGTGCCGGGCGGTCCGCCGTGGGTCCACGGCGTCTCCTCCGGGTCGGGCAGCTTGGGCCCGCCCCGCTGGTCGTGCTCGAAGAGGGTCCAGGCGATCCGGTCGCCCTTGGCCGGCACGCTGCCCTGAGCCGGATCCTTCGAGCGGCCCATCCGGTCGGTGAGGCGGAGGGTGAGGGAGCCGTCGGTCTCGTACCCCGCGAACTCGGCCGACTGCGGCTTGCCGTCCAGCGAGCGGAAGACCTTGATCCGCTCGCCGAGGTGGGGAGTGTCGTCGGTGCGGAGGGTGACCAGCGGGCGCGGGGCGGGGCGCTTCGACTCGGACCAGGCCATGACCACTTCGGTGACCTCGCCGAGGAACGCCTCGCCCGCGAGCCGGCGGCCGGCCAGGACCAGCGGGTCGTCCAGTGCCTCCTGGGCCTCCAGCTGAGCCTGTGCGGTCTCCCGGGCGGAGAGTTTCCGCGCGGCGGTGACCGCGTCATCGCGGCGGGGCTGCGGTGGTTCACCGGCGCGTACCCGGTCGCGGTGTCCGGTGAAAGACCAGCGGTCCCGGGTCCAGCGGTCCGCGACCCGGGTGCCCTCCGGCAGTCGGCGCACCAGGTCGAGGCCGTGCCAGACCGCGTCCCAGGTGGGTTTCAGCTGGGACGCGAGCAGCCGGCGGATCTCCCGCTCGGCGAGGGCGAGTTCACCGAGCCGGGCATCGGCCTCGGCGCCGTCCTCGGCGGCGGCGTGGGCGGCGCGGATCCGGTCGTACGCCTCCACCGCCGGGGCGAGGAGCCGGTTGTCGAACGCAGGGTCGGTGGCGGGCCCGGCGGGCGGGTGGAGGAGCTGTCCGGCGGCGTCGCGGCCCAGCTCGGCCCGGAGCGCCGCACGGGCGCCCGATTCGCCCTCGGGCGGGTCGATCCAGGCGAGGAGCGCGCCCAGATGCTGGTCCTCCAGGGCGGACTGCCCGGTGGCCCAGTGACGGCTCAGCAGATCGGTGGCGGCGAGCAGGAGCGAGGAGCCGGGTACCCGGGCCCGCTCGCCGTAGTGGGTCAGCCAGCGGCCGAGCAGGGGCACCCGGGGCGGGGCGGGATAGGCGGCGTCCGGGTCCTGTTCGGCGGTGCGGCGGAACCGCATGGAGCGGCCGAGCAGCCGGATGAATTCGATGCCCGCCCGGCCCGGCACGATCAGCTGCGGTGCGTCCGCGCAGAGTTCGGTCTCGACCTTGGTGCGCTTGCCGGTCGCGGGGTCGGTCTCATTCCGCTCGACCAGCTCGATGTCGTCGGCACCGGCTTCGAGATGGGGCAGTACGGCGCCGGCGAGCTCGGCGAGGAAGGCGAAGCGCAGTTCGCGGTCGCGCGGCTGGGCGACGGTGAGCAGCCGCGGGGCGTCGCGGTCGGTGCCGACGAGCGCGCCGAGCGGGGCGCCGGCCTCACCGGCGGTGGTGAGCGGCACCAGCACGAGGGGCCGTTCGGACAGATGCCGGTGGCGTACGGTCGCCAGCGGCTGGGCCCGGCCGGATTCGACGGCCTCCAGCCGGGCGAGGGTGGTGATCAGTGACATGCCCTTCCCTCCAGCGGTCCGGCGTCCGTGTTCCCGTACTCGTGCCCGTGCCCGGTGTGCCGCGCGGGATGCGGTACGCGCGGTACGGCGCCGGCGGCCGGCGACGGCTCCGGGATCCCGGGCCCCGCCGATCCGGCCGCCGTCCGTGCCTGCGCCTCTGCCTCTGCCTGTGCCTGCGCCTGCGCCTGCGCCTGCGCCGCCGAGAGTGCCTCCGCCCGCAGGGCGGCGGCCCGGCGCAGTGCGATGACCGCCGGGTCCCGCGGATCGCCCCCGGTGCCGCGCGCCGCCCCGAGGACGTCGCCGATGGTGGTGAGGCCGCCCAGCTCACCCCGGACCGAGCGGCCGAGCGCGCCCACGGCGCCCCGGTCGCGGGCCCGGCCCCGGCAGTGGAAGGCGAGCTCGCAGGCGGCGAGGCAGTCGGGGGCGTACGCCGCGGGCACCGCCTCCACGGCGGCCGTCAGCTCCTCGGGGGAGCGCCCGGGGTCGAAGCAGGCGCCCTCCGGCAGCGCGGCGGCGATGTCCTCGATCCGGGTCAGCCGGGCCAGCTGGCGGCGGGTGACCGAGAGCTGTTTGCGGACATCGACGACCGAGGCGGTCGGCAGATTGGAGAAATCCCGGGGGCAGACCAGCAGCACCGCGGGGGCGACCTCCGCGCCCCGGGTGTGCGCGGCGATCCGCTCCAGCGCGAGCACATAGACGGCCGCCTGCCGGGCCGCCGCGCCCACCTTCGCCGGGTCGGCGGAGGCGTCGATCATCGGGAAGGACTTGATCTCGACCACGGTCCACCGGCCGCCGGGGTGGACCACCACCGCGTCCGGCTCCAGATAGGCGGGTGAGCCCGCGACCTCCAGGGCGAGCAGCGGATGGTCGAGCAGTGTCCAGGCCCCGCGCGCCGTGGCCTCGCGCAGCGCCATCGCGGTGCGCGCCGCGCGCCCCTCGGGGCCGGCCGCCGTGAGGTCGGGCACCAGGAACTCCGCCGTCTCCGCCACCCCGAGGAGCCGCATCAGCTCCGCGCCGCCGTCGGACTTGACCCGGGCCTCGAAGGCATTGCCGCGCATGAAGGCGAACTGCGACTGGCCGAAGGCGGTGGGCGAACCGAGCGCGGCGGCGAGCGACGCCTTGTCGACCCCGGCGCCGTCGAGCAGCGCCCGCCGCTCGCAGCCGGGGTTGGCCGCGAGCGCCGCCAGCGCCCGCGCGTCGAGCGGACGCGGGCGGGTGTCGGGGCCGCGCAGCTCAGCGAGCCGCCGCCGAAGTGCTGTCGTCGACGCTGCTGTTGCCGGCGCCGGAACCGACGCCGGCGCCACCGGCGGAGGGGAGCCGCTGTCCAGGGATTCGCTCACCCGGGGCAGTCTGGCATCCGCCACCGACAATGGGGGAGCCGACGGCCGCGGCGGCCGTGCCGCCGCGCGGGCCGGGGGCGGCCGGCGAGCCGCCCGCGAACCGCGCGCGCACCCGGTTCGCGAACCGCGTGGCGGGCCGGGTGAGCAGCGCGCCGAGACCCATCACGGCGGCTCCGGCGACCGCGTCCAGGAAGTAGTGGTTGGCGGTGCCCATCACCACGATCACCGTGACCAGCGGATAGGCGACCGCGAGGGTGCGCACCAGCGGGGTGCGGCCGTGCCGCCACAGCAGCACACCGCACCACAGCGCCCAGCCCACGTGCAGGCTCGGCATCGCGGCGTACTGATTGGTCAGCCCGCCCATCCCGCGCGGCGCGCTGGCCTCGGCGCCCCACCAGCCGTAGGAGCTGTACTGGGCCATCGTGTCGACGAATCCGTACGAGGCGTCGAGCAGCCGGGGCGGGCAGGTGGGCACCAGGGTGAAGCCGACCAGGCCGAGCAGGGTGGAGAGCATCAGCCAGGTGCGGGCGGCCCGGTAGTGGGCGGGGCGCCGCCGGAAGAGCCAGACGAGGATGGCCGGGGTCACCAGGTAGTGCAGGGTGGCGTAGAGGAAGTCGGCGGGGATGCCGATCGCCGGGACGTCGGTGAAGAGCCGGTTGAGCGGCGTCTCCGCGTCCAGGAAGAGTGCCTTCTCGGCCCGGAGTATCGCGAGGCCGTGGTCGACGGCGGTGTTCACGTCGCCGCGGGCGAGCAGCCGCCCGCCCGAGTACGCGAGATAGACCACGACGATCAGGATGAGTTCGGCCCACCAGCGAGGCCGAAGCCGGGTCGCGGAGTACTGCATCCGAGCGATTCCCCCTGTTGTGCGTTCAATGACCGGTGCTCTCGGCCGGCGGCAACCGGTCAACCGTAAGGCGTGGGAGGCGGCGGTCGGTGCGTGGGGCCGGTTCAGAGAGGGACGCCGGGACCCGCGAGGAGGTTGCCCGCCCGCCGTCCGAGATCGGCGTGGGCGATGATGGAACGCCACCACCTGCGCTTATTACCTACGGAGGCCCGTGATATGGCACCCCGCATTCTGCTCGTCCGGCATGGGCAGACGGAATGGTCCCTGCTCGGCCGGCACACCGGCCGGACCGATATTCCGCTGCTGGAGGAGGGACGGCGCGGGGCGCGGCTGGTGGGCGAGCGGCTGCGGCGTTCCCCCTGGTCGGGGCTGCCGGACGTGGAGGTGCGGACCAGCCCGCTGGTGCGCGCGTCGGAGACCTGCGAACTGGCCGGATTCGGTGACCGGGCGACGCCGTGGGACGCGCTGATGGAGTGGGACTACGGGGCGTACGAGGGCATGACGCCGCCGGAGATCCGCGCGGCGGCCGGTCCGGACTGGGTGATCTGGCGGGACGGGGTGGTGGACGGCGAGACCCTGGCCCGGGTGGGTGCCCGCGCGGACGAGGTCGTGGAGTGGGCGCGGTCGGCGGACCGGGATGTCCTGGTCTTCGCGCACGGGCACATCCTGCGGGTGCTGGCCGCGCGCTGGCTCGGCCTGGACCCGTCCTTCGCGGCGCGGCTGAAGCTGAATCCGACCTCGCTGTCGATCCTGGGCTGGGCCTACGGCGACCCGTCCATGGACCAGTGGAACGACACGGCCCACCAAGAGGGCTGACCGCCGCGCCCGCCCGGCGACCGCCGGGCCGGGTGACGGGGCGGGCACGGCGCGCACGGCCGCCGGCCCGCCCCGGACCCGGGACCTCCGCTGAAGTCGCGCAAGTGCGCCACTCGTGCGTACTTGCACACGCCTGGACAATGGATGGCGGTCCGGACGATCAGCCGGTGCATCCGGTGCGAGGAGGAAGCAGCACATGGCGGAACCCCAGCAGCCCGCGCGCAGGATGCGTCCCGCTCCCCTGCTCTTCGAGCCCTCGGAGGCGGTGTCCGACCCGGAGCACTTCTTCGACCTGGAGTCGATGGACGATCCCCGGGAGCTGCTCGCCCGTGCCACCGAGCTGACCCTCGCCTTCCGGGCCGCCACCGACCGGGCGGTCGAGTTCCAGGCCCTCGCCGCCGCCCAGCTGGCCGATCCCCGCCGGTTCGACCGGCTGACCACGGCCGATATCGCCGGGCGGGCGGGGTGGACCGAGGACTACACCCTGAAGATGATCGAATTCGGGCAGGGCCTGGAGCGGGACGGCTCACCGCAGTGACGGCGGCCCCTGACGCCGGACCGGTGACACCGGGGGCCCGCCCGCCGCGGACCGGTGACACCGGGGGCCCGCCCGCCGCGGACCGCCGCGCGGAGCCGTCCACGGCCGCGCCCCGCCGCGTACCGCCCGTCCACAGCCGTGGTCACCGGCCGTCCGTCATCCGCCGGGCATATGTCAGGGGCCAGGACAGCGCGCAAGATACCCCTCCGCGCCCGGCCCTGTCCCCGGTTTCGCCAACTCTCGGGAATCCCCCTGTTACTCCGGGTAGATCTTCTGTCATGAGCGTATGGGCCCGAGACACCCGCACCGACCGCCGGACCACCCCCACCACCCCGCCGGAGGCGGCGCAACCCGATCACTTCTCCCGGGTCACGGCACCCGGCGCCCAGTGGCTGGCATCCGCCGGAACGTATCCGCGGTACATGCTCGACGCCTGGGAGACCACCCCCACGGCGGCGGCCGTGCTCCCCTGCGGCAGCGTCTTCGACGTGGTGAACGTGCCCGCGGTCTTCGGCCGCCACATGCTCGACCGGCTCTGGGAGGAGGGGCCCGGCTCCGGCCCCGTCGCCATGCAGCGCGGCCGGATGCTGATCTTCGCCGCGCCCGGCACCGCCGGCCGGCTGCCCTCCCTGCTCGGCTGGGAGGAATGGAGCGGCTCCGTACCGCCCCTGCTCTGCCACGGCACCGGCGACGCCGTGACGGTGCCGCCACTGAGCGGGAGCGAACCGGCCGCCGCCGGCTCCCGCTGGGTGGTGGCCCCGGACACCCGCCACCCCTGGCTCCCCGGGCCCGAGGTGCTGCTCTGGGCCTGTGTCCGGGCCGCCCGCGCCACCGCCGCTCCGGGCCTGCGCTTATCGATTTTTCTCGGCGCCGGGGTGGGTGCTAAGGTCTACGACGTCAGCAGGCGCCGCTAGCTCAGTTGGTTAGAGCAGCTGACTCTTAATCAGCGGGTCCGGGGTTCGAGTCCCTGGCGGCGCACAGACGGAGAAAGGCCCCTCGCGCGAGCGGGGGGCCTTTTTCGTGCGCTCTCGCGCCGTGCGGTGGCTACGCCGTCGTCACCCTGACCGTCCAGGCGCCCGAGCGGGAGCGGTCCACCACCTCCACCCGGGTCCGCTCCTCCCGCAGGGTGAAGGTCTCCCCCACGCCCAGCGGCGCGTCCGCCAGCTCCGGATAGACCGACCGGTCCCAGCACGCCTCGCTCCCCGGATGGGTGTCCACCACCTCGATGGGCCCCCCGCCGGAGGCCGTGTCCGACCGCACCCGGTAGAGCAGCACCCCCTCCGTGCAGAGGGAGGCGTCATTGCCCACCGCGCCGCGCGCCTCGATCGCCAGCGCCGTGCCGGGGCCGGTCCGCACCACCACCAGCCGGGTGCCGAGCCCGCCGCCGGGCGCCGGCGCGCCGATCGGCTCCAGGGTGACCAGCGCCGGCTCATGGACACAGCGCACCGCCCGGCCGCCCAGCCAGCCGAGCTTCCACTTGTGCCAGCCGAAGAGATCGGGCGCCATGCCGAACTGGCTGCCCATGACATCCCAGTCGCCGACATGGGTGTCCCAGTCACCCTTGCCGTTCCTCGGCCGGTGGTACAGATCCGGCAGGTCGAAGACGTGCCCGGTCTCATGGGCCAGCACATTGCGGTCGGGCGGATGCCGCTCGAACACGGTCACCACCCGGCGCAGCCCGGTGCCGTCGAAGGTCATCGGGCGGTCGAAGTTGACGACCTTCGTGGCGTCCGAGTCCACCCCCGGGGCATCCGGGTCGGCGACCAGATAGACGATGTCGTACCGGGAGAAATCAACCTCGGGATCGGCGGCGGTGAGCGCGTCGCGCAGATAGGCGCCCCGGCTCTCCGGCTCCCAGTCACGGCTTATCCCGTAGCGGGTGGACGCCTTCGGCATCCGCAGCCAGGTGCGCCGGGCGTCGGTCCGCAGCGAGAACTGCCCGTACGACGCCCGCTCGAAGAATCTGCTGGTCGCCGGGAAGTGGTCGGCGGCGAGCCGGCCGGGGGTGAGCCGCGGCTCCGCGTCCGGGAAGGACAGGAAGATCATCACGGCGTCGAGCGCGCGCTCCGGGCGGGGGTAGGCGGAGTTCCAGCTGTCCAGGCCGAGGGAGTGATGGGTCGGGGTGCGCGGCAGCGCGCAGGCGGTGGCGGAGCTCTTCGCCACCGCCGGGCCGGCCACCAGCGAGGTGGCCGCGAGCGCCATCAGCGAGGTGAACGCCGCGGCGGCGCTGCGGAGCCGCCCGCGCGGCGGCGGACCGGGGGCCGCCGGGGCGCCGGACGGGGGCGGGGGCGGGGGGCCGGTCGGCGGTGGGGGTCCCGGCGGGGGCGCAGCTTCCGGCGAACCCGGCGGGCCGGGCGGACCGGGCGGCGGCGGGCCGTGGCCCCCGACCGGCCCTCCGCTCCCGCCGTCTCCGCGACCGGCACCGTCCACGCGCCCCTCACCGTCCCCGCGACCGGCACCGACCCCGTGACCGCCCGGCGTGCGCGCCGTTTCCGAGCGCCCCTGTGCACCACCTGGCGCACCACCGGCCCGCGCCGAGTCGCCGCCGTCTCGCGTGCCGCGCGTACGCCCCCGTCCACCCCCACGCGGACCGGATCCTTCCACTCCCCCGGGTGTTCCCGCGGGTGACTGCTGACCCTCCACGTAGACCTCCGGCTGCGGAATGGGAGACACCGCAACCACCTTGTGCGGTTTTCCGGTCGTACGCCCTGTTCCGGTGCCCCAGTCGGGTGATCCGCGCCCGCCCGGAGCAGCCCGGTACCGGTACGAGGACGAGATCCTCCGACACTCCGATGAATCACGGACTGTCACATCCGGTCATCCAGGAATCGGCCTCCGAAAAGAGGTGTGCAGAAACGATCGAGCGGGCACCACGGACGGGCGGCACCCATGTGGCGGAGCTGGAACGGTGCTGGGAACAGCCCCTATGATCGGCACACTTTCCCGATCCCTTTGCCCAAGTCCCCGACCCTTCCCGACCACATCTGCACGCCCCTGTACGACACAACTGCACTGCGGGAGTGAGCGGTGAGCGCAACCTCCGAAGGACCAGGGCCCGCGGGTGTCGCAAGCCCCCGCAGGACCCGGCAGAAGATCACGGAACGTAACGGCTGTTCCGTCTCCGAACTACGCGACTACCGAGCCGCCTTCACCGCGGCCAGGATCGCGATGGCTCTCCTCGACCGCGAGGGGACCGTCGTCAGCGCCAATCCGGCGTTCGCCGCTCTGCTGGGCGCCGCCGAACCCGCCGCGCTCGTGGCGCGTGCGGCGGGCGATCTCGTCGATCTCACCTCCGAGCGCCGGGTGCGGCAGGCGTACGAGGAGGTGCTGAGCGGCAGCCGCTCGCGGTTCCGCTGCACCCGGCGGCTGAAACAGCCCGGCGGGCGGGTCCTCTGGGGCGAGATCACCCTCGCCCCGCTGCCCGGCAGCGGCGGCGGCGTGCTGCTCTCGGTCGCCGATGTCAGCGACCGGCGCGAGCTGCGCGCCCGGCTGCGCCATCTGGAGATGCACGACGCGGTGACCCGGCTGCCCAATCGCGCGCTGTTCTTCGAGCGGCTGGCGGGCGCGCTGGAGTCCTCCGCGTACGACGAGGGCTCGACCGGGCGGATCGGGCTCTGCTATCTCGACCTGGACGGCTTCAAGGCCATCAACGACACCCTCGGCCACCGGGTCGGCGACCGGCTGCTGACGGCGGTCGCCGGACGGCTGACCGACTGCGCGGACCGGGCATGCGCCGAGCGCCCCCGGGGCGGCCATCTGGTGGCCCGGCTCGGCGGCGACGAGTTCGCCGTGCTGGTGGAGGACTCCACCGGTACGGAGCAGATCGCCGATCTGGCCGGATCGGTGCTGGAGGCGCTCCAGCGGCCGTTCGATCTCGACGGGCAGCGGCTGTCGGTCTCGGCCTCGATCGGTGTGGTGGAGCGGGCGGTGGACGGGACCACGGCCACCGGGCTGATGCAGGCGGCGGACACCACGCTCTACTGGGCGAAGGAGGACGGCAAGGCCCGCTGGACCCTCTTCGATCCGGAGCGCAACGCCCACCGGGTGACCCGCCAGGCGCTGTCCTCCACCCTGCGCCCGGCGGTGGAGCGCGGCGAGTTCGAGCTGGAGTACCAGCCGCTGGTGGGACTCGCCGACGGGGTCACCCGCGGCGTGGAGGCGCTGGTGCGGTGGAATCATCCGCAGTTCGGGACGCTGACGCCGAATCGGTTCGTCGGGATCGCCGAGGAGGACGGCTCCATCGTCCAGCTCGGGCAGTGGGTGCTGCGGACCGCGTGCCGCCAGGCATGCCAGTGGCAGCGCGAGCATCCGGACGCCCCGCCGCTCTTCATGAGCGTCAATGTCGCGGTGCGCCAGGTCTGGGATTCGGACCTGGTGGCGGATGTGGCGGAGATTCTCGCCGAGACCGGTCTGGAACCGGGACTGCTCCAGCTGGAGCTGACCGAGTCCGCGGTGATGGGCTCGGCGGGCCGCCCCCTCCAGGCGCTTCAGGCGCTCAGCGACATGGGGGTGCAGATCGCCATCGACGACTTCGGCACGGGGTATTCGAATCTGGCGTATCTGAGCCGGCTGCCGGTCTCGGTGCTGAAGCTGGACGGCTCCTTCGTCCGGGGCTTCCAGGACGAGGAGCACCCGAATCCGGCGGACGAGACGATCGTGGAGGCGATGGTCCAGCTGGCGCACCGGCTGGGGCTGACCGTGACCGCCGAGTGCGTGGAGACCTCGGGCCAGGCGGCCCGGCTCCGCCGGATCGGCTGTGACAACGGCCAGGGCTGGCTGTACTCGCGGGCCGTGCCCCCCGACCGGATCGGCGAGCTCATCGGCGACCGGGCCCCGCTCTCGGCCTGAGGTTCGTACCCCCGCGCATGGAAACCGCCCCCGGCCGGAAGATTCTTCCGGGCGGGGGCGGCGGTGTGGGGGGATTCGGCGCTCCGGCGTGGGGTCCGGGTCAGCGCCGACCGGGCGGGCCGGCGGCGGTTGCGGTGCCGCCGCCGGCCGTGGTGCGGGGTGGGTCAGCAGGCGCCCTGATCGCGCCAGACGCCCCACTGACCGGTGGTGCCGGGCTCCTCGCCCTGGGTCCACCAGCCGGCCTTCCAGGTGCGGCCCTTGTGGGAGACGAGACCACCGGTGTTGAAGGTGCCGGCGGCGGTCCACGGAGTCGCGGTGCAGGTGCCCGGGTTCGGGGTGGACGGCTGCGGCGTCGGGGTGGACGGCTGCGGCGAGCTGGGCTCGGGCGTGGGGGATCCGCCGACCGCGGCCACGATCTCGTTGAGCAGGTGGGTCTGCTCGTCCAGACCGATCAGGGAGTAGAGCATCGCGCCGCCGAGACCGCGCTGGTGCCCGTAGGCCGCACGGGCCTGGATGGCCCGCTTGTCGAGACCGGTGAAGAACTCGCCGTCCTTGTAGAAGTACGCGGCCTTCGCCTCGTCGTCCCAGAAGGTCGTCGCCGGGTTGTCGACGATGCCGCCGAGCTCGTTGTAGTTGGCGATACCCGCGCCCAGGCTCTTCGGGCGCGGTGCGCTGGCACCGGTGGCCGTCTGGCCGAGGCCGTTCTTGGCGCCCGCCGGGACACCCTTCCAGCCGCGGTAGTACATCTCGTAGCCGAGGGTGATCTTGTTGGCCGGGAAGCCGCCCGTGATGCCGTACGCCGGGTTGCCGTCGATCCAGGAGTCGATCGCGTTGTCGATCGAGTACTTCTGGGTGCCCGGGGCGATCGGGTTGGTCGGGTCGGACGCCGGCGAGTACAGCGGCGACTGGTGGTACGTCGGGCCGTTGCCGTTCCAGCCGCCGTGCATGTCGTACGTCATGATGTTCGCGTAGTCGAGGTACGCGCCCACCTTGTCCGTCTCGATGTGCTTGATCTTGTCCTGGCCGGCCGGCATGGCGGCGGTCAGCAGGTACTTCTTGCCGCCGTTGGCCGTGCCCTTCGCGTCGAGCTGCTTGCGGAACTCGGCGAGCAGCAGGGTGAAGTTGGCCTTGTCCTCGGGTCCGTAGTGGTTGCCGAGGTGGCCGCCGGACGAGCCCGGGTACTCCCAGTCGATGTCGATGCCGTCGAAGACCCCGGCCGCGGTGCCGACACCGCCGTAGCCGTCGGCCACGGGCAGGTCACCGTCGATGTACTGCTTGATACAGGACGCCACCAGCTTCTTGCGGCTCGCGTCGGTCTTCGCCGCGTCGTGGAAGTACTTGGAGTACGTCCAGCCGCCGAGCGAGATGTTGATCTTCAGGTTGGGGTACTTGACCTTGAGCTTCTTGAACTGGTTGAACACACCGGCGATCGGCTGGTCCCAGCGGTCCGCGACACCGTCGACGCTGGTCGCGGCGTTGAAGGTGCGCTGGTAGTCGGCGTAGGAGTCGCCCGCGCCGTCACCCGCGTTCGGGTTGTTGTCATCGCCCGCGGCCTTGTTCGCCTGGAAACAGGTGAGGTCGGTCGGGTGGATGTTGCCGAACGAGTAGTTCAGGATGTCCAGCTTGCCCGCGATGCCGCGGGTGTCCAGGTGCTTGGGGTAGAAGGCGTTGCCGTACACGCTCCACTGGTCGTAGTACGCGATCTTGACTCCGCCGGTGGTGGGGGCGGCGGCGGACGCGGCGGGGGCCGTCGCGCTCGCGGTGCCGTTCACGGCGAAGCCGGCCAGGACGCCGGCGGCGACTGCCGCTGTCGTCAAGGCCGCGATCAGGGGTCTGCGGGAGCTCACGTACAGCCTCCGAGAGTGGGGGGAGAGGACTCCTGGGTGCAGGGATGCAACAGGAGTTGGAGACAAGATGACGATCGAGTAGCCACTGAGTCAATGGTCTCGACCAAAGAAGGACTAGACCAATTCCAGCGAGAAACCGCTCGTCAGGGCCGTGCGAAATACAGATAACCGCCCGCCACCTTCGGTGACGAGCGGTTTAAGGAGCGGTTAAGGGTGACTTGATCACACCATAGGGATGGTTCGGAAATGAACCAGTTCGCGAAATCAGTGGTGCGGGCATGCAAGCAGTCCGGCGGGCGCGGAGCGCTCAACGCGCGCCGCCGGCGGTGCGGTTGAGCGTTCCGGGGCGGGCCGTGCGGCCGCCCGCCGCCGCGTGCCGGATCAGCCGGCGGTACCCGTCGGCGGCGCGTCTCCCCCGCTCCCGCCCGCGCGTACGGGCGCTTCCTCCCCCGCGAGTACGGGCATGTCGTACACATCCGCGATCAGTTGATAGGAGCGGACCCGTATGTCCCCGCTGTGCGCGTTCGCGGTGATCATCAGTTCGTCCGCGCCGGTCCGCTTCCGGAGGACGTCGAGCCCGTCGCGGACCGCGTCCGCCGTGCCGTGCACCGTGTGCGAGAGCCAGTTCTCCACGAACTCCCGCTCGGACGGGGTGAAGGGATACGCCTCGGCCTCCTCCGGGGTGGGGATCAGCCCCGGGCGGCCGGTGCGCAGCCGCAGCATCGAGAGGGCGCTGGTGAGGATCTGCCGGCGGGCCTCGCGCTCCTCGTCGGCGGCGAGGGCGGAGACCCCGATCAGGGTGTACGGGGTGTCGAGCACGGCCGAGGGGCGGAAGGACTCCCGGTACAGCTCCAGCGCGGGGAGGGTGTTCTGCCCGGAGAAGTGGTGGGCGAAGGCGAAGGGCAGGCCGAGGACCCCGGCGAGCCGGGCACTGAAGCCGGAGGAGCCGAGCAGCCAGATCGGGGGCCGGGAGAGCGATCCCTGGACCGGGCCGGGGACGGCGTGGATCCGCCGGTAGGGGTGGCCGTCGGGAAAGTCGCCGTCGAGGAAGCGGGTGAGCTCGGCGAGCTGCTGCGGGAAGTCCTCGGCGCCCTCGCCGAGCCGGTCGGTGCGCCGCAGGGCGGCGGCGGTCGCGCCGTCGGTGCCGGGGGCGCGGCCGAGCCCGAGGTCGATCCGGCCGGGGGCGAGGGCTTCGAGGGTGCCGAACTGCTCGGCGATCACGAGCGGGGGGTGGTTGGGCAGCATCACACCGCCGGAACCGAGGCGGATGCGCCGGGTGTGGGCGGCCAGATGGGCGAGGATCACGGCCGGCGAGGACGAGGCGACCCCGGGCATGGAGTGGTGCTCGGCCACCCAGTGCCGGTGGTAACCCCGGGATTCCGCCAGCCGGGCGATGCGGACACTGGTGCGCAGGGCGTCCCCCGCGGTGGTGCCCGCTCCGACGGTGACCAGATCGAGGACGGACAGGGGAGTGGGGGCGGTGCCCGGTGCGGTGCCTCGAATGGCGTCCGTGTCCACGGGGTTCAGTCCTCCTGCGCATGAGGCGGCGTACGGAACTCGCCAACAGGAGGCCCGGTCCGATTATTCCGGAGGCTTGTTCCGGAACCTTGTTCCACCAGCCTCATTCCGGCCCGTGCGGGGGCCGGGGACGGGTGTGCGCACGGGCCCTCGGCCCCGGATCGGCCGGATTTCGCCGGGTGTCATCCGCGGTGCCGGTCCCCGCCGCTCCGGGTGTGCCGTCCTCTCCCGGCTTGGCGAAAAGGGTCCCCAGGTCGAAGGCCCAGGCACGGCGCTCGGCCAGCCGCAGCCCTTCCCAGACGGTGACCTGGTGGGCGGTGAGCACCGGCTTGCCCAGCAGTTTCTCCAGGTCGGCGAGGTGGGCGACGGTGTGCAGACCGGTGTCCGGGAGCAGTACGGCGGCGGCCTCGGGACGGTCGGCCGCCCGCGCCAGCTCCAGGACCGCGGCCCGGTCCCAGCTCTCGACCGGCTCCGCGGCCGGGGCGCCGCCGGTGAGAGCACCCGGGGCGTCACCGGCGCGGGCCGCACCCGCATGGGTGGCGACCACCTCCACCCCTCCGGCCGCGAGGAACTCCGCGAAGAGGGCGGCCCGCGCCGACGGTCCGGCGGTGCCCACCGCGACGGGGCGGGTTCCCAGCTTCCGTACCGCGTGGACGAAGCCGAAGGCGGTACTCGACGCGGGGAGCCCGGCGGCCCGGGCCAGCGCCCGGATCTGCCGGTGAGCGCCCTCCCAGCCGTGGCCGAAGCTCTCCTCGGCCGAGGCCCACACCACTGACTCCGCCCCCGCGAGCCGCAATTCCGCCACCTGCTCGGTGAGCCGGCCGGCCGGGCCGAGTGCCGCTTCCGCGTCCCCGCCGGGGCCGGGGGCGTCGGTGTGGACGATGGGGAGCCTGATGTCGCTGTCGAGGAGTACCTCCAGCCGGGGATAGTCGTCCTCGGCGCCGTGTGCGGGGTGGAGAAGTCCGACCGTGGTCATGTCCAGCCTTCCTTGACGTGTTCTGCGTACCGCATGCCTTCGTGTCGCCGCATGCCTTTTCGCCGGTGATGTTCGTATTCGCCACTCGGGGTCATCAGGTACCACCACCGGGCGCCGTCCAAGCCTCCCGGCGGCGGATGCGGCCCCCGGAAGGGCGGACCGCGTCCCCGCCACGGGTCCGGCCGCGCGGCACGGGGCGGCTCCGGCACCGCATACCCGCTGTCCGGCGGGGTAGCCGCGCGACCATGGCTCGACCAGGAGACAGAACAGGACACCGCCCGGACACCTCGCCCCGGGGCCCGCGGCGCCGCTCGCTGCTCGCCGGGGCCGCCGCGCTGGGGGCTCTGGGTGCCGTCGGGGCGACCGCCGGATGCAGCCGGGTGACCACCGCGGACACCGGGGACGGGGGCCGGCTGCTGCAACGGCTGAGGGCGAACGGAACCGTACGGCTGGGGATCGCCGGGGAGCAGCCCTACGGCTACATCGGCAAGGACGGCGAGCTGACCGGATCCGCACCGGCCATAGCCGAGCGCATCTTCCGCGAGCTGGGGGTGGCGAGGGTCGACCCGTTCCCCACCGAATTCGGGTCGCTGATCACCGGGCTCAATTCGCTCCAGTTCGACTGTGTCGCGGCCGGGATGTACATCAACCCGGCCCGCTGCGAACAGGTGATCTTCGCGGATCCCGAATATCAGATGCGCGACGCCTTCATCGTCCCCAGGGGAAATCCGAAGAATCTCCGCACCTACCGGGACATCGCCGATTCGGGTGTACGGATGGCGACCGGTGTCGGCCATGCCCAGATCGGATACGCGAAGGAGGCCGGGATCGGGAAGGTCATCACGCTCCCCGATCAGCTGGCGGGTCTGCTCGCGGTGGAACAGGGCCGGATCGATGTGTTCGCCGGAACGGCCGTCACCGTGCGCAATGTCGTACGGGAGACGAGGAGCACCCGGGCGGAGGCGACCGAGGAGGTCACCCCCCGGGTGGACGGAAAACCGGTCGTCAGTGTCGGCGGATTCGCCTTCCGCAGCCCGGAGACCGATCTGCGGGCCGCTTTCAATCGCGAACTCCACAAGCTGAAGAGGAGCGGCGAACTGCTGGAGATCATGCGGCCCTTCGGATTCACCGAGGACCAGATGACCACCATCACCGCCGGGGAGAGGTGCCGCCCGTGAGCGAGATGACCCCCGGATTGTGGGAACTCCTGCTGAAAAGTGTCTGGATCACGGTCCAGCTCACCGTCGGCGGTGCCGCGCTCGCCGCGGTGGTAGCCCTGGTCATCGGCCTGGCACGGGATCACCGGCGCTGGATCGTCCGTTTCGCGGCCGGTGTCTACTTCGAGGTCTTCCGCGGCACCTCGGCGCTGATCCTGATGTTCTGGATCTTCTTCGTGCTGCCTCTGGGCTTCGGCTGGCAGCTGGTGCCCATGTGGGCGGCGGTGCTGTCGCTCGGTCTCACCTATGGCGCGTACGGCTCCGAGGTGGTGCGGGGCGCGATAGCCGCCGTGCCGCGGGGGCAGCGCGAGGCGGGGATCGCGCTGAGCCTCACTCCGGCGCAGCAACTGCGGAAAATCGTTCTGCCGCAGGCCCTGCCGGAGATGATCCCGCCCTTCAACAATCTGCTGATCGAGCTGCTCAAGGGCACGGCGCTGGTGTCCGTCATGGGAGTGGCCGATATCGCCTTCGGCGCCTCGCTGGTGCGGAACGCGACCGGTCAGAGCGCTCCCGTCTACTCGGTGGTCCTGGTGATGTACTTCGTGCTCGCCTTCGTCCTGACCCGCGGGATGCGGGTACTGGAGCGGCGGGCGAAGGCCGGGATCGGCGGGGCTCCGGAGCCCCGCCCCCGTCTCCTCCCGAGGCGCGGGAAGCCGGGGGCGTCCGCCGGGCGGCGGACGGCCGCCGCGGCGGGCGCGGGGGGTGAGCGCTGATGGCGTGGGACTGGTCGGCGGTCGGGGACTTCCTGCCGCGTTTCCTGGACGGTCTGCTGGTGACCCTCCAGGCCCTGGTGATGGGCGCGCTGGTGGCCTTCGCCCTGGGGCTGGTCTGGGCGGTGGCGCTGCGCTCGGGTCCGGTGTGGGTGCGCGGGCCGGTGGCGGTCCTCACCGAGTTCATCCGCAACACCCCGCTGCTGGTGCAGCTGTTCTTCCTCTACTACGTACTGCCGGAGTGGGGAGTGACCCTCTCGGCGATGGTCACCGGAGTCGCCGGGCTCGGACTGCACTACTCGACCTATACGGCCGAGGTCTACCGGGCCGGGATCGACGGTGTCCCGAAGGGGCAGTGGGAGGCGGCCACCGCGCTGAGCCTGCCGCGCACCAGGACCTGGGGCGCGGTGATCCTGCCGCAGGCGGTCCGGCGGGTGGCGCCGGCGCTCGGCAATTACGTCATCGCGATGCTGAAGGACACTCCGATGATTTTCGTCATCGGGGTGATGGACATGCTCGGCGAGGCCCGGCAGTTCGCGTCCGAGACCTTCCTCACGGTCGAGGCGTTCACGGTCGTCGGTGTCGCCTTCATTCTCATCTCCTATCCGGCATCCCTTCTCATGCGAGCACTGGAGCGTCGTCTTGTCCGCTGAAATCACCCGCGCCAATGTCCCGGCCGGCGGCCCGGCGCCGGAAACCTTCCCGGACCCCGCCGTGAAAGCGGCCTCCGGAGATCTGCTGAAACCCTCCGCCGACGAGGCCCGGGAACATCTGATCCACTTCGACCGGGTCACCAAGAGGTTCGGCTCGCAGACCGTGCTGGACTCGCTGGATTTCAAGGTCTATCCCCGGAAGCACGTGACCCTGATCGGGCCGTCCGGTTCCGGCAAGACCACGATTCTGCGGCTGCTGATGACCCTGCTGAAGCCCGATGAGGGCACCATCACGGTCGACGGCCGGTATCTGAACCATGAGACGCGGAAGGGAAAGCTGGTGCCGGCGGGTGAGAAACACATCCGTGAGGTGCGGAAGAACATCGGCATGGTGTTCCAGCAGTTCAATCTCTTCCCCAATATGACCGTGCTGCGGAACATCACCGAGGCACCGGTGCAGGTGCTCGGGCTCTCCCGGGACGAGGCGGAGGAGCGGGCCCGCGAGCTCCTGGAGCTGGTGGGGCTCTCGGACAAGTGCGACGCCTATCCGAGCCGGCTCTCCGGCGGGCAGCAGCAGCGGGTGGCGATCGCGCGGGCGCTGGCGATGCGGCCGAAGGTGCTGCTGCTGGACGAGGTCACCTCGGCGCTGGACCCGGAGCTGGTGGCGGGGGTGCTGGATCTGCTGCGGGACATCGCGCGCACCACCGACGTCACGATGGTCTGTGTCACCCATGAGATGAGTTTCGCGCGCGATGTCTCGGACTGCGTGATGATGTTCGACGGGGGCAAGGTGATCGAATACGGCCATCCCGACAAGATCTTCGGGGATCCGGACCAGGACCGTACCCGTGAGTTCCTGAGCGCGGTGCTCTGACATGCGCAAACACCGAGGAGTGGGAGGGAGGCGCGTAAACAGGTCATGCCTCTGGCATATGCCAGAGAGCTACCGCGCAGAGCAGAGGTCGGGTGGGCGCGGGGCGCGGACGGGCATTCTCGCCAACAGCCGCCCTCGGGAGCACCCTTGACCGCTATCGTGGTACGGATGCACGGAAGCTGTGCGGTGCCGGACTTGCAAGGGGGAGACCGTGACGCTGAAGCCGGAACCGACCACGCCGTTCCACTCGGTGCAGTACGTCCTCCGGGTTCTGGAGACGGTCTCCCGGCACGCCAGTGGTGTCAGTGACGCCCAGATCGCCCGCGAGGCGGGGCTGCCGGCCGGCCATCTGACCCCGCTGCTCACGATGCTGCACCGCGAGGGATATGTGGAGCAGATCACCGGCGGCGCCTATGTCATAGGCGACTCGCTGGTACTCCTCGGCTCCGGCGCGAGCCGGGAGCGGGCGCTGGAGGCGAAGCTCCAGGAGACGCTCTCGGAGATCCGGGACTCGGTGGGCGCGGCGATCTATCTCAGCCGCTATGTGGACGGCGAGGTCAGGGTCACCCAGTACGCCGACAGTCCGCACACGCCCAAGGTCAATGAGTACGTCGACTTCCGCTCGGCGGCCCACGCCAGCGCGCTCGGCAAGTGCCTGCTGACCCAGCTCGACCGGAACGGCCGCCGCGATCATCTGGCCCGGCACAAGATCACCCGGTTCACCTCGCGGACGATCACCAGCGAGAAGCTGCTCTTCTCCAAGCTGGACAGCCAGCCGCCGACGGTCCCGGTGCTCGATCTCCAGGAGTACGCGGTGGGCACCGTCTGCGCGGCGGTCCCGCTGACCGCGGGATCCGCCGTGGGCTGTCTGGCGCTCTCCCTCCCGGTCGAGCATGCCCACCGGCTCCGCGCCGCGGCCGAGAAGCTGAACCGCAAGGCGGCGCCGGTGGTGCTGTCGCTGGTGCTCTGACCTGGCCTTTCCCCACTCATCGGGGCCGGCGGACACCGGCCCGGTGCCGGTTCCCCGTGTCCCGCCGACGGGACACGGGGGGCCGCTGGTGCCCCTGTGGCGGGCCGGGTGTCAGAAGCACCCTCCGGAACCGGGTACTATTTACCTCGTCAAGCGCCGCTAGCTCAGTTGGTTAGAGCAGCTGACTCTTAATCAGCGGGTCCGGGGTTCGAGTCCCTGGCGGCGCACAGCTTGATCCTCAGGGCGTTCCGGTTCACCGGGACGCCCTGAGGGCGTTTTCCGTCTCCCGCACCCTGCTCAGGGGGCAGGGGTGGACATGCCGAAGGGAGCGGCCGGCCGCCGCCGGTCGCTCCCGGTTCCCGGGCCCGCGGGGTGCGGGGCAGGGCAGCCGGGTGGGGCCGAGGACCCGGCTCCGGTTCCTCGGCCCCACTCGGTGATCACCTCATCGGCCCACCTCGGGGGGCCGTCACTGTGGGTGCAGTGGCGGCGGCCCCGAGGCCGGCGTCAGGACTGCGCGGCTGTCAGAACTTGACGTCCGAGCAGGCGTAGAACGCCATGGGCGTGTCGTGCACGGTCCAGACCGCGAGAACCACGGCCTTGCCCGTGCGCGCCGGCAGCTTGCCGGAGTGCGAGAGCGTCGCCGGCGGCTGCTGGCCGTTGTACGGCACGGTCAGGAACGGCTGGGACTCCAGCGCGGCCCTCGTCAGCTTCTGGTTCGGGTTCCAGCCCTGCTTGGTGATGTAGTACTTGAAGTCCGTCGTGCGGTGACGGGCCGTGAAGCGCCAGGTGAACGTCTGGTTCTGGCCGGACGAGACCTGGGTGGCGGGCCATGCCCCACCGCGCGGGTCGTCGAGCTGGGAGAACTGACCGTTCCCGCCCGCGCAGATGGTTCCGTCGGCGGGGCCGGCGGACGGGAAGCCCTTGTACCCTTCGACGCTCTGCGGCTCGTACTGGATGTTTCCGCATCCCGTCACCGCGCCGGTGGCACAGAGCTTCTGGCGGCTCGCCAGAGGGGAGTCGGTGTATCCATGGCTGCTTGCGCTGCCGGTGGCGACGACGGTCGCGCCGGTGACGAGAAGGCCGACGGCGGCAGCGGTAAACCTTTTGCGCATGCTTCGCTCCAGGGAACGTGGGGGAGTTCAGTGAGCCTTGCTGCACGCGTGCATATCGATCGAGTGGTGCGGCGTTGATACGGGGCGCCCCTTCGACGCCTTCAGGTCTAGACCAAGACCCAATGTATTGACCGAAGTTCACCATGTCCAGACCAATAGCTAACCTTCCATCGCCTGAACGGCCCTTCCCCTTATCGGTTCGAGCAATCCTCCATTTCACTGGGATGGCGCCTCGAACCACCCTTCACACACCTTGGATCCCGGCGCCAGCGCGGCGTGATAGGGCCGCCGGGCTGCACACACGGCCCGTTTGATCATCCTCCGGTTAGCCGTCCTCGCGCCCTCCGGCAAGGCGTCATCGGCCGGTGATGACACCCGCTCCGGGCGAGAACCAAACCCGTTGACGGCCCGGTGATTTCTGTAACACGCAGAGCGCACCACGAGGTGGAAGAAGCCGGAGTGACGAGGATGACGAGGGTGGTGAGAGCGGCGGGAGGTTGCCTCGATGGTCATGAGGCGGGAGAGGCATGGGAGGCGCGTGGTCCCCGGGGCGGGCCGTCAGCTCTCGCCGCCGGCCGAACGGCCGTTGTAGAACGCCACCGTCAGATCCTTCACCAGCGCCTTGCGCTCATAGTCGTCCAGCTCCACCAGCCCGCGCGTGGTCAGCCGGGTCACCGTGTCGTCCACCGCGTCCACCACCGAGGTGAGCACGCTCTCCCGGTGCCGGGCGTCGATCGCCGCGACCCGGCGGCGCTGCATCGCCGCCGCCACCTCCGGCGCGTATTCGATGCCCACCGGCTGGGCCGAGAAGATCTCGACCCCCACCGGCGCGCACTCGGCCAGCAGCAGCCGGGTGAGCGCGCCGCCCACCGCCTCGGCGTCGCGCAGGGTGGGGGTGTCGTCGTGGAAGGCGTCGGCCGGCAGCTGGGAGACCACCCGGGCCATCGCCGACTCCACCTGTTCGCTCAGATACTCCTCGTGGTCCTCGACCCCGAGCATCGCGCGCGCGGTGTCCCGTACCCGCCAGACGACCATGACCACGACCCGCAGCGCCGTGCCGTCCGCGTCCACGGCGGGCATCGGGCCGCTCCGCCAGTGCCGCAGCCGGACATCGGCCCGGCGGCGCAGCAGCAGCGGATTCATCCAGAGCAGTCCGGAGCGCCGCACACTCCCCCGGTACTCACCCCAGAGGGTGAGCACCCAGGCGTGGCCGACCGGACCGCGCCCGATGCCGCCGAGGGCGAAGAGCGCGATCACCACCCCGAGCGCGAGCAGACTCCAGAGGCCGAGCCCGATGCCGTGGTACGGATACGGGGTCAGCCCCAGCGCCCGTGTCACCATCACCGGGAGCGCCCCGGCGCCCCAGAGCAGCACCGCGACCCCGGCCAGGGCGCAGCCCCCGGCGACCAGTCCGGTCCAGCCGGGGAGCACGGCCCCGGGCCGTTCGGCGAGAGCGGGGTCGACGGGGGGCGGCGGACGCAGCGGTACGGCGACGGCGCCGCGCGGCACGGCACCCCATCCCCCGGCCGAGGGCCGCTCACCGGTGCGGCCGGTCCGCTCCCGCTCACCGCCGGCCGGTTCCCCGGTGCGGCCCACCCTGGGCTGCTCCCCGGTGCCCCGGCGCCGGGCGACGACCGCCGGGCGCAGGGTCACGGGTGGTGCGTCGGTGTCGCGGAAGAGCAGATGGACGGGGATCTCGGTGGTCGCCTCCTGGGCGATGACCGGGTTGTGCCGGGACGCGGGCGCGTCGGACGGGGTGGGGCCGCCCTCCGGCTCGGAGGTGGTGGTGCTCATGACTGTTCCGGTCTCCCTTCGGCTGATTCGGTGAAGAGCCGGCGCCAGGTCTCCGGTCCCGGATAGCCGTCGGCGGCGGCGCCGCGCCAGCCCTGGGCGCGCTGGAACGCCTCCACATTGCGCCGGTCGGCCTCGCTCCAGCGCGGCCCCGGTCCGGCGGTGTAGTGCTTCCCGAAGCCGCGCTTCACCAGCTCCCGGCCGAGCCGGGTCACCTGGTCGCTCACCGCGCCGGGCCGGAAGTGACCGCGCCCGGGAAAGGAACCGGCCACCGTCCCGGAGGCGCCGGGAGCGCCCGCCGCGGCGGGGGGCGCCGTGCCCGTACCGCCCGGGGAAGTGGTGCCCGTACCGCCCGGTGAGGCCGTACCCGTGCCCGTACCGGCCGGCGGGATGTTCCGCCCCGCGCCGGTGACCAGCAGCCGCCAGGTGGCGGGGCCGGGCACTCCGTCGGCGGCGGCGCCGCGCCAGCCCTGGGCGCGCTGGAAGGCCCTGGTCGCCGCCTGGTCGGCCGGGCTCCAGCGCGGGCCGGGACCCGTCCGGTAGAAGCGCCGGGCGCCGCGCTCGATCAGCAGCTCGCCGAGCCGGGTGATGTGGGTGTTCGCCGCGCCCGGGCCGAAGGCCCCGGCTCCCGGGTACGCCGCCGCCGTCGCGGGCGCGGCGCCGGCGGGCACCCCGGCCGCGGCTCCGGCGGTCCGGCCGCTCAGTCCGTTGTGGCGGTAGGCGGCATAGCTGTCGGAGTTGGTCCAGTACGCCATGGGCGTGACCTGTTTGCGGGCGCTCGGCTTGGCCTGCTCATAGGCGAGATAGGAGGTGTGCGCCGCGTCGGTCCAGCCGCCGAAGATCGTGACATGGGAGCCGGTGACCGGGCTGGCGGGGTTGTGGAAGAGCAGGATGTCGCCGGGCTGGAGCTCCTCGCGGGTGATCCGGGTGGCGTACTCGGCGAGGGTTCCGGTCCACTCGTTGCCCGCGAGGTTCCAGGCCATGGAGACATAGCCGGAGCAGTCCTGGCGGTATCCGTCGGTCCAATAGGCGCTCATGCTGTACGGGACCCCGGCCGCGATCCACTTCTCGGCCCGTTCCATGATCTCGGCGCGGGTGGTGGTGCGCGCGGGGTCGGGGGCCGGATCGCCGGAGGGGCCGGAGAGCGGCCGGCCGTGCAGCGGCCCCCGACCGCCCTGCTCGTGCTCGCCGCCCCCGTCCCCCTCTCCCTCTCCCTCTCCCTCTCCCTCTCCCTCTCCCTCTCCCTCTCCCTCTCCACCGTGCGCCCTGTCCCTGTCCTCCCCGCCGCCCCCGGAGCGGAACGGGGTCCCGACCCCCACCCCGGCCCCGTCGGCGGCCGGCCCGGGAAACGGGTCCGTGTTCCCGGCCGCTGCGGCGCCCGTGCCGCCGCCGGCGCCGAGCACCACCCCCGCCGCGGTGACCAGCAGCAGTGCGCGGCGGCAGCCGTGGGCGGCGGGGTGCCCGCCCGACGCGAGCCCGCGCCGGTGCGTCACACACCCCGGGCAGCCGCAGTCGGGCGCGGGCTCGTACTCCTCGAAGACCGGCACCGTCATCGGTGGCCCCTCCGCCATGGGTGTCCCCTCCGCGCTCTGGAAGTCCCTCGGGCCCATCCGCAGACGCACCCTATTTGTCCTATCTGTTTACATTTTGGGGGATCAAAGGTAAGAAAAGACCATCCGACAGGCCGGGAGCGATCGGATTATGGGCCGGAGCACTCTCCGGGATCCGGTAAAGTTGTCCAGGTCAGCAGGCGCCGTTAGCTCAGTTGGTTAGAGCAGCTGACTCTTAATCAGCGGGTCCGGGGTTCGAGTCCCTGACGGCGCACGCGAAACAGAGGCCCCCTCGCCATCGGCGAGGGGGCCTCTGCCGTACCCCTTGGGCAAAGCCCGCGCACCACCCCGGCCAACCTTTTCCCAAGGTAGTTGCGAATCGTACATATGATCGCCTCTAGGGCATTTGACCCTTGCGATCATGACCGGGGTGGTGGAATCTATCCTGATCCAGCGGCTTCGACAGAAACATCCACTCTGTGCAGTTGAAGCCGCCCGGAATGCATGACTCCGCTGCGCGCGCACGGGGAGGGGGTCCCCTGCGCGTCCCGACCGGACAGCAGGCATCATGCAACCGGCGGGTGACTGTTCGATGTCCGTGTTGACAGTTGCCGCCAACCATCACGTTCAGGCCGGCGGGTCGAGGGGGCCCGCAGCCCGGACGCACCGACCGACCACACCGCACACAGACATCTGTGTGCCGGGGGGATGACTCATGACGTCGACGCCCAACGGCGCCGGGGAACCCGGCGACCCCGCCCGGACGGCCCAGCTGCGACTGCCGGCGAACCTCCGCACCGGCCGCCGGCCGCGCCCCGAGAAGGCGCCGCTCCCCCGTTACGACTACGAGCACTACAGCAGGCTCGCCGGCCCCCTCACCCAGCCCGCGCCGGACACCCCGTACCGCGTGCAGTACCGCTCCCTGCTCTCCCAGGAACCGCACCGGATACGGGCGGCGCTGCTGCTCGGCGCCGCTCCGCTGGTCTCGCTGGGGCTGCTGCTGTGGCTGCTCCAGCCCGCGCACTGGACCGAGCGGGACCCCAATCTCAAGGACGAGACACTGCTCGTCCTCGACATCATCATGCTGGTCTCGATCGGCCTGATCGAACTCTTCCGCACGATGAACGTGCTCTCCAACGCGCACGCCACCCTGGTCGCCCGCGACCCGGTCCCGGTGGTCCCCGAGAACGGCACCAGGGTCGCCTTCCTCACCTCCTTCGTCCCGGGCAAGGAACCGCTGGAGATGGTGACCAAGACCCTGGAGGCGGCGGTCCGCATCCGCCACCGGGGGCTGATGCACGTCTGGCTGCTCGACGAGGGCGACGACCCCGCGGTCAAGGAGGTCTGCGCCCGGCTCGGCGTCCACCACTTCTCCCGCAGGGGCATCGAGAAGTGGAACCAGGCCAAGGGCCCGCACCGGGCCAAGACCAAGCACGGCAACTACAACGCCTGGCTCCAGGCCCACGGCGACGACTACGACTACTTCGCCTCCGTGGACACCGACCACATCCCGCTGCCCAACTATCTGGAGCGGATGCTCGGTTACTTCCGCGACCCGGATGTCGGTTTCGTGATCGGCCCTCAGGTCTACGGCAACTACGACACCTTCGTCACCAAGGCCGCCGAATCGCAGCAGTTCCTCTTCCACGCGCTGATCCAGCGCGCGGGCAACCGCTACGGCGCCCCCATGTTCGTCGGCACCTCCAACGCCGTCCGGATCAAGGCGCTGAAGCAGATCGGCGGGCTGTACGACTCCATCACGGAGGACATGGCCACCGGCTTCGAGATGCACCGCGCCAAGAACCCGGCGACCGGCGAGCGCTGGCGCTCCGTCTACACCCCGGACGTACTGGCCGTCGGCGAGGGCCCGACCGCCTGGACCGACTTCTTCACCCAGCAGCTCCGCTGGTCCCGGGGCACCTACGAGACGATCCTCAAGCAGTACTGGAGAGGCTTCGGCACCCTGCCGCCCGGCAAGCTCTTCAACTACACCATGATGATCATCTTCTATCCGATCTCCGCGCTGAACTGGATCCTGGCCGCCCTGAGCTGCGCCCTCTTCCTGGGCATGGGCGCATCCGGTGTCCAGATCGACCCGGTCATGTGGATGATGCTGTACGGGAACGCCTCGGCGCTCCAGATCGGCCTCTACATCTGGAACCGGCGGCACAACATCTCGCCGCACGAGCCCGAGGGATCCGGCGGTCTCGCCGGCATGATGATGTCCGCGCTCTCCGCGCCGATCTACGCACGTTCGCTGATGGACGCCGTACTGCGCCGCAAGAGCTCCTTCGTCGTCACCCCCAAGGGCGACTCGTCGAGCCCGGACACCCTCTTCGGCACCTTCCGCATTCACCTGTTCTTCATCCTGGTGTTCGGCGGCTCCCTCCTCTCCTCCTTCTTCCTCGGGCACGATCATCCGGCGATGATCACCTGGGCCGTACTGGCCATGCTGATCACGGCCGCGCCGATTCTGGTCTGGCGGTACTCCGTCGGCGAGGAGAAGAAGAAGCGCGGACGCGGCAGACGGCGGGCCGGGGCCGGCCGCCCCGCGGCGGGCACACCGGCCGCGCCCGCCACTCCCCTCCCTGCCGCCCTTGCCGCCCCTGCCGCACCCGGGGCCGCGGACAGGGAGAGCGCCGACGGCACACCGGAGAACAAGATGGAACAGACCATGCAGATCGCCCTTGGGGGACGTAAGAAATGAGTCAGCGTCGTGCTGCCCGGACCGACTACCGCAAGCGGCGGGCCCGCCGGCTGGCGATAGGCGCGGCGGTGGCCGTCGCGGTGGCCGGTGTGAACGGCCCCGCGCTGTGGCGCTTCGGCGATGAGAAGTACCACGAGTACACGATCAACAAGCCGGAGTACAAGGCCGCCAACGGTCACTGGTCCTATCTCGGCATACCCGCGAAGTTCCGCGTCAACGGTGTCCACGCGGCGGTGCTGCACACCGGCAAGGTGCTGCTGATCGCCGGCTCCGGCAACAACGAGAAGAACTTCGACGCGAAGAAGTTCGAGACCATCCTGTGGGACCCGGAGACCGACGCCTTCAAGCACATACCCACCCCGAAGGACCTCTTCTGCGCGGGCCACACCCAGCTGCCGGACGGCAAGCTCCTGGTGGCCGGCGGCACCAAGCGGTACGAGAAGCTCCGCGGCGATGTCACCAAGGCCGGCGGCCTGATGATCGTGCACAACGAGGACCCGCGCGAGCCCAAGACCCTGCCCGCCGGAACCAAGTTCACCGGCAAGAAGAACGGCAAGACCTTCGTCTCCAAGGACCCGGTCCTGATCGAGCGGGCGAAGAAGATCAACGACCCTCGGACGGGGAAGTTCCTGCGCACCGAGCGCAGCTTCGCCCGGGTCTACGTCGAGGCCGAGAAGAGCGGGAAGAAGTACGAGACCGGCGCCGAGGAGAACTTCCGCGTCCAGGGTCTGACCAATGCCGACGCCCGCAATGTGTACGGCATGGCGCAGAAGCTGGCGCTCGACAAGAAGGACTTCCAGGGCATCAAGGACACCTACGAGTTCGATCCGGTGGCGGAGAAGTACGTCCCGGTCGACCCGATGGACCAGGCGCGCTGGTACCCGACCCTGGCGACCCTGGAGGACGGCCGGATCCTCGCGGTCTCCGGGCTCAATGACATCGGCGAGCTGGTCCCGGGCAAGAACGAGATCTACGACCCGAAGACCAGGAAGTGGGAGTACGCCGAGAAGCTGCGGAAGTTCCCCACCTATCCGGCGCTCTTCCTGATGGCCAACGGCAAGCTCTTCTTCACGGGCTCCAACTCCGGCTACGGACAGGCGGACGAGGGCCGCGACCCGGGCATCTGGGACTGGAAGACCGACGAGTTCGAGAAGGTCCCCGGGCTGAGCGACCCCGACCAGATGGAGACCTCCGCCTCGGTGATGCTGCCGCCCGCCCAGGACCAGCGGTTCATGGTGATCGGCGGCGGCGGGATCGGCGAGTCGGAGAAGTCGACCGGCAAGTCCCGGCTCATCGATCTGCGCGACCCGAAGCCGCGCTTCACCGACGGCGCCGAGCTGGAGAAGGGCACCCGCTATCCGAGCGCCTCCCTGCTGCCGGACGACACCGTGCTGGTCACGGGCGGTGCGGAGGACTACCGGGGCCGGGGCGGCACGGACATCCTCCAGGCCAGGACATACGACCCGAAGACGGGCGAGTACACCCGGGTCGCCGATCCCCGGGTCGGCCGCAACTACCACTCGGGGTCGGTCCTGCTCCCCGACGGCCGGGTCATGATCTTCGGCTCGGACCCGCTCTTCTCGGACAAGGCCAACACAAGGACCGGTGTCTTCGAGCAGCGGATCGAGATCTACAAGCCGCCGTATCTCTTCCGGGACAGCAGGCCCGAGGTGACGGACGGACCGAAGTCCATCAAGCGCGGCGCGTCCGGCACCTTCCGGGTGACGAGCGGGAAGGGGATCGCGACGGCGAAGCTGATGCGTCCCAGCGCGGTCACCCATGTCACCGATGTCGACCAGCGGTCGATCGCCCTGGAGATGACGGAGACGGCGGACGGGGTCGAGGTCACGGTCCCGGAGAATCCGGCGCTGGTGCCCTCGGGCCGCTACATGCTCTTCCTGACGGACGAGGAGGGCACCCCGTCGGAGGCGGCGTGGGTGGAGGTCCCGTAGACCGCGGAGGCCGCACGGATCGCGCGGGAGCCCCCGGCCCGTTCTCCGGCCGGGGGCTCCCGCGCTCCGCGGGCGCTACCGCCCGCCGGCCAGGCCGAGCGCGTACTCCGGCCACCAGTCGCCCGCCTTGGGCCCGCCCTTGCAGTCGCCGTCCGACTCCCCCGGGCGCTTGATCCACAGATAGGCGTCGACCAGCGGATCGCCGGTCTTGACGGTGGGCGTCTCGCCCAGCGCGCGGCCCGGCGGATTGCACCAGTTCTCGGCCGGGTCGCCGCCGGTGTACCGGCCGTTGCCATTGCGGCTGGTGTCGATCACGAACGGCTTGTCGCCGACCCACTGGGAGAGCCGCTTGCCGTACTCCGCGCTGGCGGCGGTCGGATAGAAGTTGGAGACATTGACGGAGAATCCGTCGGCCTTCTCGATACCGGCCCGCCACAGCGAGTCGTGCAGCGCCCGGGGCTGCGACCAGCCGGGGTTGCCCGCGTCCAGATAGACGGTGGTGCCCGGCTGCCGCTTCAGCCGCTCGATCGCGCCCCGCAGCAGCCGGTACCGCTCCTCGTGGTACTCCCGAGGGGTGCAGTTGTCCACGAGATGCAGCACCGCGTCCGGTTCCAGGATCACGGTGGCCCGCCGGTCGCCGATCCCCTCGGCCACCTTGTCGACCCACTCGCGGTAGGTGTCGCCGTCGGCCGCGCCGCCCTTGGAGAACTGGCCGCAGTCGCGGTGCGGGATGTTGTAGAGCACCAGCAGCGCGTCCCGGTCGGCCTTCGCCGCGCCCTCGGTGAGCCGCCGGGTCTGCTCCTCGGTGTTGTCCGTGCCGATCCACTCGGCGACCGGCTGGCCGGCTATCCGCTCGATCAGCTTCGCCTTGGCGTCCTCGCCGTCCTCGCGGTACGAGGCGATCTGACGCGGCGCGTTCCCCTCCGGATTGACCCAGTAGCGGGCGGTCTCCCTGGGCTGCTGCGCGATCTCGGGCAGCTTCTCGCCGTCGTCGGACGAACACCCGGAGAGCAGCAGCGCCGCGGCTCCCGCCAGCCCCGTCACGGCACGCCCGGACCGACTCCCGTACATGGTGTTCCCCCCTGGCCGTACTCCTCCGAAGGCGCTACCGCCCTCCCGCCCCCGGACAAGGCCCGGATGGACGCATCCTGACACAACGGATCGGCGGACCACGAGAGCCCTCCCGCTAGGTGTATTGACCCGCAGGGTTGTTTACGCGGCTGATGGGTGGGTGTCCGCCGAGGGCGGTGTGGCTGCGGTGGTGGTTGTAGGTGTGGAGGAAGTCTGCCAGGGCTCGGGTCCGCTCGTCATTCG
>NZ_JBDQQP010000027.1:0-50573 GCF_039888735.1 Streptomyces sp. CAU 1734 | reverse complement strand
TTACGGTGGGACACGAAGACCTCCGTGTGCAGTGCAGCTTAGACACCTTCACCACACCGGAGGTCTTCGTCATGATCAAGACCCAACCAGCGTCAACAACGCTCGTGGTCAATACACCTAGCCCGTGGGTGCGGGTCCTTTTCCGGGGCTCCGCCCCGGGCCCGGCGCCTCAAACGCCGGCGAGGCTGAGTTTGGTGCTGCTGTCTGTTGGTGCGGGCGGTGTCGCGTCCTCGCCCGCGTCGTTCGGGTCGCCCGGGGTGCGGGTGTCTTTCCGGGGCTCCGCCCCGGCCCCGGCGCCTCAAACGCCGGCGGGGCTGAGGTTGGTGCTGTTGGTACGGAGCGGGGCGCCTTGTTCCATGGCGGCCTGGGGGTCCTCCGGGCTCGACTTCTCAGAGCCGGCGGAAACCGGCCCGCTTGTATCGCGTACCCGGGTATTGCCGCCGGCTCTTCCGGGGACGACCCTGCACACCCCCTCCACGGGCGTCGCCCGATAAGCGGCCCCCCACCGCCCCCGGGCTTGTTCTGGTGCGGGAGCGCCCGCCCAGCGGCACCCGCCCACTCTGACGCCCATCACGATCCGGCCTCCGGGTGACGTTCCGGAGCGGGGTTCCCCGCCTTGTGAAACCGCCTCGGGACACACGGGCACCCTCGTCACTGTCATCACGCACTGGGCTTACTCGCGGAAGGGGGACGCGCAGGAGCGGTACTGGGGCGTCAAGCGTGATTTGTGGCGCAAACCCGAGTGAACAGAACAAGACTGGGTGACCGCGCCGTAAATCATGCAGCCCCAGTGCCGAACCGGAGCGGCACCCAACCCGCACCAACAAGCACCCGGCCCGGGGATACGGGCAACCCGCACCAACAACAGCCCCGCCGGCGATTGAGGCGGCGCCCACCCCGCGCCAGGGTGACCAAAACCAAGCCCCGCCAGAAGGCACCCGCCACCCCCGGGGCCGAGCCCCGGACGAGCACCCCACCCGCCCCTCACCCGCCCCCGGCGGCGCCGGACCCGACCCGCCCGGGGCCGGGCTGCGGAAAAGCTCGGGGGCGAGGTGAGACGGCACGTCAGCGGGGCAGACGGAGGCAATAGGGTGGGTGGTGTCTGAAGCCCGTCGAGCCGATCGGCCGGGCCCGCCCGCCGGGCCGATCGCTCACAGTCCGTCCCGCCCGCGCCCCCCGCGGCGCGGCGCGGCCCCGTTCGAGGAGTCAACTGCCGTGCCGGACCCGTCGCCCCGTGGGGAGACCACACCGCGCCCGCCCCGCGCCTCCCTCCGCACCTCCGTGGTGTGGGAGGTCCTGAAGGCCGCGCTCGACCGCAGGGCCGAGGCCACCGGCAGGGACGCCCTGGACGTCCTCGACACCGGCGGCGGCAGCGGATACTTCGCGGTGCCCCTGGCCCAGCTCGGCCACCGGGTCACCGTGGTCGACCCCAGCCCGAACGCCCTTTTCGCTCTTGAGCGCCGGGCCGCCGAGGCATCCGTGGCCGACCGGGTCCGCGGGGTCCAGGGCGATGTCCACGGTCTCTTCGACGTGGTCGAGCGCGGCGGCCATGACGCGGTGCTCTGCCACGGCGTTCTGGAGTACGTCGAGGACCCGGCCGAGGGTGTCCGCAACGCGGTGGGCGCGCTCCGGCCCGGCGGTGTCTTCAGCCTGCTCGCGGCCGGGCTCGGCGGGGCCGTGCTCGCCCGTGCCCTGGCGGGTCACTTCGACGAGGCCCGGCAGGCCCTGACGGACCCGGCCGGCCGCTGGGGCGAGGGTGATCCGGTACCCCGGCGTTTCACCGCGGAACAGCTCACCGGGCTGGTCACCGCGGCCGGGGTCGAGGTGGGCGCGGTCCACGGTGTCCGGATCTTCGGTGACCTGGTCCCGGGGGCTCTCGTGGACACCGAGCCGGGTGCTCTGGAGGCGCTGCTCGCACTGGAGGCCGCCGCCGCTGAGCTGCCCGCCTTCCACTCCGTCGCCACTCAGCTGCACGTACTGGGTGAGCACCGCACCTGATCAGCGGCGCAGCCGCAGATGGAGTACGCCACAGCACCCCCCGATCGGGTCGTTCTCCCCGTATGATCGAGGGACACCATCCGGCATGACGGATCGGATGTTGGGGAATCTACGCCTCAACAGCCAAGCCGCCGTGGCGGCCCGAACTGGCGATGTGGCGTAGAGGGCGGGTTTCACGGGGGCGATTCCCTGCCTATCCTGAAAGGGCCGCAAACGGTCGCCCCCGCGGCCGACGACTAGGAGGACTCCGTGCCGCTCTCGGAGCACGAGCAGCGAATGCTCGAGCAGATGGAGCGAGCGCTGTACGCCGAAGATCCCAAATTCGCTACAGCGCTTGAGGGAAGCGGGCTGCGTACGTACACCCGGCGACGGGTCTACCAAGCGGTTGCTGGCTTCCTGGTGGGTATCGCGCTCCTCATGGCCGGAATGGTCGCGCAGATGATCTGGATCAGCGTGGTGGGATTCCTCGTCATGCTGGGCTGTGCGGTACTGGCCGTCACCGGATGGCGCAAGGCGCCCAAGCCGGGTGAGCAGCAGACCCTGGGGGACACATCGGGAGGCGCTCGTCGCTCGTCCCGTCAGTCCCGTCAGCGCAGGTCGATGATGGACCGGATCGAGCAGCGGTGGCAGCGCCGCCGCGATGAGCAAGGTCACTGAGCGCGACTTGATCCGACCTCGCCGGTCCGGCTTTGCCGGCACCGGTCGCAGGTGGCCCGGAGGGCGTTTCAGTGTGCCCGCTCTTCCTCCCGCCGGAGCAATCAGCCCATAGCTTTCCATGGTGCCCCGTGCACGCCGTACCGCCGGCCCTCGTCCGGCGGTACGCGAGCGGCCCGCACCAGCGTGGAGTCACCCGCCCCGCCGAGCCCCCACCGCCTCCAGGTGGGGGCTCGGCGCGTTTCCCGTGCGGATACGCGACGGAAAGGGGTGGGGACCGGGGCGTGAAGCGCCGGTCCCCACCCCTTTCTCCGCCGGTCAGCCCCGCTGCTTGAACGGACGGCGGATCATGAGGGCGTCCCACCGAGCCCGGCCCCAGGAGCGCCGCCGGTCATTGAGGGCCGCCCAGCGCTCCGAGATTCCCCAGATCACCCGAATGGCCGAGCGGGGCAGCAGCAGTGCCCGCAGCCGCGCACCGCGGCCGGCCCCGGCCGACAGGCCGGCCCGGGCCCGCCGGACGTCCTCGGCGACCCCGGGCAGCTGGGTGGGCACGGGGGAGTACAGCACCTGCTCAACCGCGTCGGCGACCCGGTTCACCGCCTCCGCCGGCTCGTCCGCCAGCTTCCCCAGCAGCACGATCCGCGCCGCCGTCTGCCGCGCGGTCCGTGATTCGTCGGGCGTGATGCCGTGATCCCACGCGGTGTCGCAGAGCTCCCGCCAGGCGGCCAGGGTCCGTGCCCCCGAGTCCTCGGCGGTACGGCCCCGGGAGCCCAGCCGGCGGGCGGTGACCCGCTTGCGCCAGACCATCGGCAGCAGGGGTGTCAGCCAGGCGACGAGGACTCCCAGCCCGATCAGCAGCGGGCCCGTGCCCGGTCCGCCGGAGCCGCTCTCCTCGGCCACCTCCTGGGGCGCCGCGGCCCCGCACTCATTGAGCCGCCGCAGCTCCGCCGGGCAGCTGTCGCTGGGAGCCGGTGCCGCGGACCGTTCGGCGGCCTCATTGGTCTCCGACACCGCCGGGCTGGTCGGGCCGCCGGCGGCCGCTTCGGGCGCGGTGTACTCCGGGGCGCTGCCCCGGCTCGGAGTCGGCTCGAAGCGCGTCCACCCCACGCCCTCGAAGTACAGCTCGGGCCAGGCGTGCGCGTCGTTCAGCCCCACCGACATCGTGCCGTCGGGCAGCGGACTGCCGGGGGTGAAGCCCACCGCCACCCGTGCCGGTATCCCCAGGGTGCGGGCCATGGCGGCCATCGAGAAGGAGAAGTGGATACAGAAGCCCTCCTTCCGCTGGAGGAACCGGGTGATCGCGTTGACCCCGGTTCCCGACCGCACCCGGGTGTCATAGGTGAAGCCGCCGTCCCTGGCGAACCAGTCCTGGAGCCGCACCGCCCGCTCGTAGTCGTTCCGCGCGCCCGCCGTGACCTGAAGCGCCGTGTCCTCGACCATCGCGGGAAGATCGTCGGGCACCTTGGTGTACTCGCTCTGCACAGCCGCACGGGCGGGTGGCGCGCCCGCCAGCTGGGCCGGTGTCGGCTTCACCTGGAGGCTGGTGACCTCGTACTCCGCTCCCCTGGAGTCCTCGCCCGCGTCCCCGACCAGGGTCCGTCCGGAGGGTTCGAAGCGCCAGCGCCCGCCGATCTTCACCGCGGTCGCCGGATACGGCAGCGGCAGCCAGCTCTGCCGGTAGTAGTCGGCGGCCGAGATCTTGGTGGTGATCTCCGCTGTGTCGACGCCGGGTGCCAGCCCCTCCGGCGGGGGGAGCCTGTCCGGTACATCGCGCACATCGCGCGGCGACGACTTCCAGGTCGTCCCGTCGAACTGGTCGAGCGCGACGATCCGCAGATAGAGGTCCTCGACCTCCGCCGAATCGGTGCGGTAGCGCAGCACCTCGCGGTCGTCGGGCTGATTCAGATTGTCCTGGAGCGAGACCAGCGGGTTCACGGCGGAGATGGTGCTGCCGTTCCCGCCGCCGGAGCCCTGTCCGCCGCCCATTCCGTCCAGCACTCCGCCGTCCAGCGCGGGCAGCGCCGCCGGTACCGCGAGTGCCACGCCCAGGGCCAGCGCGCCGATGCGCCTGCCGCTGCGCCCCGGTGCCAGCGGGGCCGAGCCCGCGCGCTCGAACGCTCCGGCACCGCCCGCCCGCGCGGCGGGAGCGCCGAAGACCCTGCCCCACCGGGAGAGCCGGTCCCGGCCCTCCGCCAGCAGGAGCATCAGATAGCCGCAGGCGGCGAGGAGGAACCAGAGCCAGCTCGTCCCGCCGCCCGCCAGTCCGGCGGCGACCGAGTACAGCGCGAGCAGTGGAAGACCCGCCGGGGCGGCGCTGCGGTAGGTCACCGCGAGCACGTCCACCAGAAGGCCGATCACCAGCACTCCGGTGACCACCAGCAGCCGGATGCCGTCGGTGGCCGGTGCCGGGATGGCGTACCGCCCGATGTCGTGTCCGCCCTCGGACATCACCTCGGCGAGCCGCTGGAAGGTCTCGGGTCCCGGCACCAGCCCGAACAGCGCCTTGTCCCGGGCGAAGACCAGGGCGAGCAGCAGCACCCCGACGGCCAGCTGTGCCAGCACTGTCAGCGGCCGGGCCAGGGGTATCCGGCGTGCCAGCGCCCCCGCACCGCTCTGGATGCCCAGCAGAAACGCCGCCAGCACCAGCCAGCCGACGGTTTCGAGCAGCGGCAGGATCGCGCTCGCCGCCATCAGCGTGGCGGCGTACGCGCACAGTGCCAGCCGTCCGCGACCACTCATGACCCACCCCCGCCGTTCACGGCCGCCCGCCGCGGCCCTCGCTTCCCGGTCCGTTCCGGGGTTCTGGGCCCGGTGTCCGGGATCCGCCGTACGCCCCGTGCCGCCGGTGTCCGGCCGTGCCGATTCATGACCAGCCCCCGGGGAAGCCGTTCCCGCCGCCGGCGGGGGAATCGCCGCGGTGGCTGTCTGCCTGCTGCCAGAGCTCGGTGAAGGAGGCACCCGGAGGGACGGCGAGCGCGGTCCACCCCGACTCCCGCAGCAGCCGCAGCCGGTCCTCGACCGGCCCGGACGCCGTGCCGCCGCTCACCCAGCTCTCGCTGTCCAGGACGAAGGCCACGGAGGCACCGCCGCGCCGGGGCATCCGGGCCGCGAGCGCCGCCTGCTCCTCGTCCAGATCGCCGAAGAAGGCGATCAGCAGCCCCTCACCCGCGGCCCGCAGGGCTTCCTGGGCACGGGAGAGACCGTCGCCGTCCGAGTGGTCGACGACCGCGAGCGCGTCCATCATCAGCCCGGCGGTGTCCGCGGACTCCTGGGGCGAACCGGCGAATCCCTCCGCCCCCTCGCCCGGCACCGAACTCCCGGTGTCCGTGAGCAGCCGGACCGCGAACCCCCGCTCCAGAATGTGCACGACCGAGGAGGCCGCGCCGGACACCGCCCACTCGAAGGCCGATTCGGGGCCCACCCCCGCGTACGCGACGGCCCGGGTGTCGAGCAGGACCGTGCAGTGCGCCCGCTGGGGCTGCTCCTCGCGCCGGACCATCAGCTCGCCGTGGCGGGCCGTGGAGCGCCAGTGCACCCTGCGCAGATCATCGCCGTGCCGGTAGGTCCGCGGGATCACGTCGTCGTCCCCGGAGAGCGCGAGGGAGCGGCGGCGGCCCTCTCCGTACCCCGAGGCATCGCCCAGCAGCCGTACCGGCGGCAGTGGTTCGGTGCGCGGTATCACCGTGAGCGTGTCGAAGGCGCTGAAGGAGCGGGTCAGCTCACACATGCCGAAGGGGTCGCTCAGCCGGAGCTGGAGCGGGCCGAGCGGATAGCTGCCGCGCAGATCCGAGCGGACCCGGTAGGAGACCTCGCGCCGCCCGCCCGCCTCCACCCGGTCCAGCACGAACCGGGGCCGGGGCCCGAGGACATAGGGCACATGGTCCTGGAGCATCAGCAGCCCGGTGGGCAGCCGCGAGACATTGTCCATCCGCAGATGCACCCGGGCCTCGCCGCCCGCCGGAACCCGCGCGGGGGTGAGACGTCTGCTGCCCGCGACCCGGTAGCGGGTGCGGTACAGCACCGTGACACAGACCAGCGGCAGCACCGCCAGCAGCAGTCCGACCCGCAGCAGATCGCTCTGCCCGAGGACATAGGCGCAGATCGCCGCCGCCACCCCGGCCGCCAGGAACGACCGGCCGCGTGTGGTCAGCCCCGCGAGGGCGGCCCGCAGTCCGGCGGCGTCCCGGCCGCCGTCGTCCTCCGCGCCGCCGGCCCCCGTTCCCCCCGCGGACATCACAGCCGCCGCGCGCCCGGCTGCGCGCCGGGAAACGCCTGGGGCGGATGGCCGGAGACATACGCCGTCTCCGCGCCCCCGGCGGTCGGTACCGGAGTGCGCTGGAGGATCTCCAGTACGACCTGCTCGGCGGTGCGCCGGTTCAACTGCGCCTGCGCGGTGGGCAGCAGCCGGTGCGCCAGCACCTGCACCACCAGCGCCTGGACGTCGTCGGGGAGCGCGTAGTCCCGCCCGGCCAGCGCCGCGGTGGCCTTGGCGGCGCGCAGCAGATGAAGGGTGGCGCGCGGTGAGGCGCCGAGCCGGAGATCCGGATGGCTGCGGGTGGCGCCGACCAGTTCCACCGCGTACCGACGCACGGAGTCGGCGACATGCACATGGCGCACCGCCTCGATCAGCTTCACGATGTCGTGCGCATGCGCCACCGGTTCGAGATCGTCGAGCGGGGAGGCCGAGCCGTGCACATCGAGCATCTTGAGCTCGGCGGCGGCGCTGGGGTAGCCGATCGAGACGCGGGCCATGAACCGGTCGCGCTGTGCCTCCGGCAGCGGATAGGTGCCCTCCATCTCCACCGGATTCTGGGTGGCCACCACCATGAAGGGACTGGGCAGCTCATAGGAGTTGCCGTCGATGGTGACCTGGCGTTCCTCCATCGACTCCAGCAGCGCCGACTGGGTCTTGGGCGACGCCCGGTTGATCTCGTCGCCGATCACTATCTGGGCGAAGATGGCGCCCGGTTTGAACTCGAACTCGCGCTGCTGCTGGTCGTAGATGGACACGCCGGTGATGTCGGACGGCAGCAGATCCGGTGTGAACTGGATGCGCCGCACCGAGCAGTCGATGGATCTCGCGAGCGCTTTGGCCAGCATCGTCTTGCCGACGCCCGGCACATCCTCGATCAGCAGATGTCCCTCGGCGAGCAGCACGGTCAGCGAAAGCCGTACGACCTCGGGCTTGCCCTCGATCACACCCTCCACCGATCTGCGGACACGATCCGCTGTGGTGGTCAGATCGGTGAGGTTCGCTCGATTGTCATAGGTCGTCACCCGGCCCTCCTCGGCCCATTCCAGGGCCGAGTGCACAGACGGCCCGGCCCACCCCGAAACACGAACACCGGCCCCCGGAGGTTCCGGGAGAAAGGTGCCGCACAGGCATTCTTGTTGCCGTTACCGCGTCGTGTCACTTGCCTGTGGATAACTCTGTGTGATTTGCCGGATTCGTCATCCTTTGGCGAATTGTTCGGTGGCCCGCCCCGCCTCAACGGCCCGTCCGGCCCCCCGTACAGCCGTCCCGATTCGCCCGATCGCGCGATGCCGGAGCCGGAGTCCGAGCCGGCGCCCGAAGCCGGAGCCCGAGTCGAAGCCGAGCCCGAACCGGCGCCCGAACCGAACCGGCGCCCGAACCGAACCGGCGCCCGAACCGAACCGGCGCCCGAACCGGACGGGCGGGGCCGGGCGGTGGCGGTCCCCGCACCCCGCCCGCCCCCGCCCGCCACCGCGCGACATGCGTCAGGAGGCCGGGTCGATCTCCCGCAGCAGCCCCTGCTTCACATCGAAGACGAACCCGCGCACATCATCGGTGTGCAGCAGGAACGGCGAGGTGCGCACCCGCTGCATCGACTGCCGCACGTCCTGGTCGACGTCGCGGAACGCCTCCACCGCCCACGACGGGCGCTGGCCGACCTCCGCCTCCAGCTCCTGCCGGAAGTCCTCGGTCAGCGATTCCAGTCCGCACCCGGTGTGGTGGATGAGAATCACACTGCGGGTGCCCAGCGCCCGCTGGCTGATGGTCAGTGAGCGGATGACATCGTCGGTCACGGCCCCGCCCGCGTTGCGGATGGTGTGGCAGTCGCCCAGGGCCAGGCCGAGCGCGTCGTGCAGGTCGAGCCGGGCGTCCATGCAGGCCACCACGGCCACCCGCAGCACGGGGCGGGCATCCATCCCGGGGTCCCGGAAGTCGGTGGCGTAGCGCTTGTTCGCCTCGACGAGGCGGTCGGTCACCGTACCGCCCGTGCTCAGTGTGCCGGCGGGCTGGTGCGCGGAAGTCGTCATGCTGACGACGGTAATGGGCACAGGCCGTTGGGGCCTGCTGTGAGATGGGACAAAGAACGTCAATGTCGGTTGTTGTGAGGTAACCCACAAGAATGAATTTGCCTCATCCGTTCGAGTGGAGTGCCGGTTTCCCCCGGCCGTCCACCACCCGTCCGCCACGCCGTCGGCCGGTTGATTGACCGCAAAGGCCGGTGGACTAAAGTGGCGCGGAGTTCACGGAACCATCCTGCATATTTCCACGATTTTCCCCGCGCGTGCGGCGGTGCGCACCGCGTGTGCGGCGTACCCGCGGCCCGGCTCCCGTCCGGCGGCCGGGCCGGCCCGCGCCGGACCTGAGAGGGCGCTTTGAGCCATACCCGACATGTCCCGGTGATGCTCCAGCGGTGCCTGGACCTGTTGGCCCCGGCCCTGGAGTCCTCGGAAGAGGGCCTGCCCCAGGGCGACGGCGGCAGCGGACCGGTGGTCGTCGACTGCACCCTCGGCCTCGGCGGGCACAGCGAGGCACTGCTCACCCGCTTCCCCCGGGCCCGGCTCATCGCCCTGGACCGGGACAAGGAGGCGCTGCGGCTCTCCGGCGAGCGTCTCGCCCCCTTCGGGGAGCGCGCCACCCTCGTCCACGCGGTCTACGACGAGCTGCCCGACGTCCTCGGCCGGCTCGGTGTCCCCCGGGTCCAGGGCATCCTCTTCGACCTCGGCGTCTCCTCCATGCAGCTCGACGAGGCCGACCGCGGATTCGCCTACGCCCAGGACGCCCCGCTCGACATGCGGATGGACCAGACCACGGGAATCGGCGCGGCCGAGGTGCTCAACACCTACCCGCCCGGCGACCTGGTCCGGATCCTGCGGATGTACGGCGAGGAGAAGCAGGCCAAGCGCATCGTCTCGGCCGTCGTACGGGAACGGGCCCGGGAGCCGTTCACCAACAGCGCCCGGCTGGTCGAACTGATCCGCGACGCCCTGCCGCAGGCCGCCAAGCGGACCGGCGGCAACCCCGCCAAGCGCACCTTCCAGGCCCTGCGCATCGAGGTCAACGGTGAGCTGAGCGTGCTGGAGCGGGCCATTCCGGCGGCGGTCGGCGCTCTCTCCGTCGGCGGCCGGATCGCGGTGCTCTCCTATCACTCGCTGGAGGACCGGCTGGTCAAGCAGGTCTTCGCGGCGGGCGCGGCCAACACCGCGCCGGCCGGGCTGCCCGTGGTGCCGGAGCAGTACCAGCCCCGGCTGAAGCTGCTGACCAGAGGCGCGGAACTCCCCACCGAGGAGGAGGTCGCAGAGAACCGCCGTGCCGCCCCCGCACGACTGAGGGGAGCACAGCGCATCCGGGAGGACGTCCGGTGAACGCCGCGGGCGAGGAGACCAACGCCGCGGGCAAGGCGACCGGCCCCGCCGGCAAGGCGACCGGTGCCGCCGGCAGGCAGACCGGCCCCGCCGGCAGAGCGACCGCCGCCCCCGGCGGAGGAACCGGCCCCCTCGGCGAGGAGACCGGCGCCGGGGGCAAACAGCTCAGGGGGCGGGCCGCCCGGCTCGCCCGCATGATGCCCGCGGGCCCCAGCAGCGCCGCCCGCACCCCCTTCGTCCTGCTGATCGTCGTCCTTCTCTCCGGCGGCCTGATCACCCTGCTCCTGCTGAACTCCTCGCTCAACGAGGGCTCCTTCGAACTGAGCGAACTCAAGCGCAAGACCACCGAGCTCACCGACGAGCAGCAGGCCCTCCAGCGCGATGTCGACAGCCGCTCCGCGCCCGACGCGCTGGAGCGCCGGGCCCGTGAGCTCGGCATGGTCCCCGGCGGCAATCCCGTCTTCATCGAGCCCGACGGCAAGGTCCGCGGCGTCCCCGGCGAGGCCACCGCCGAGCCCGCGCCCGGCCCCGCCCCGAGCTCCTCGGCGAGCGCCGCCGCACCCGAGCCCGCCGGCCCCGACCCCGGCGGGATCCCCGCGCCGCCCCCGTCCCCGACGTCCCCCGGCAGGTGACGCAGTGCCGCCCCAGCCCCCGACGCCCCCCGCACGCTCCTCCCGCTCCGGGGGACATCCGGCACCACCGCCGGGCCGGGTACCCGGCCCCGCCCGCCGCCCGGCCCCGCCCGGCGGCCGGAACACCGCCCGCCCGCTGCGGCTCGGCAGTCCCCGCCCCCGGCTCCGGCTGGTCAGCTTCGGCCTGACCCTGGTGATGCTGGTCTTCGTGGTGCGCCTGCTCCAGGTGCAGGCCGTGGACGCCGGCGCGTACACCGCCAAGGCGGAGAAGCACCGCTACATGAGCGTCGAGCTGGCGGCCGAGCGCGGCGAGATCACCGACCGCGCCGGGATCGCGCTGGCCACCTCGGTCGACGCGTACGACATCACCGCCGACCCCAAGCTCTTCACCCCCGAGGAGAGCAGGGCCCCCGACGCCCCGGAGCAGGCCGCCGCGCTCCTCGCGCCGATCCTCGGCGCCGAGACCGCCGAACTGGTCGAGAAGCTCAGAACACCGAACTCCCGCTACACCGTGCTGGCCCGCCGCCAGACCCCCCAGGTCTGGAACCAGATCAAGGACCTCAAGAGCGTCTTCGCCGAGAAGGCCAGGGCCGACCGGATCAAGGGCGGCCCCGGCGCCAATGTCCTCGCCGGGGTCCTCCAGGAGTCCAGCAGCAAGCGCGTCTATCCCAACGGTGATCTCGCCGCCGGAATACTGGGTTACGTCAACGCCGAGGGCCGCGGCGGCGGCGGGATCGAGTCCATGCTGGACCGCACCCTCGCCGGCCGGGACGGCGAGATCACCTACGCCCAGTCCGGCGGACGCCGGGTCCCCACCGCGGGCGGCACCCGGGAGACCCCCGCCGTGCCCGGATCCGACATCGAGCTGACCATCGACCGCGACATCCAGTGGGCCGCCCAGCGCGCCATCGGCGAACAGGTGAGCAAGTCCAGGGCCGACCGCGGCTATGTGATCGTCCAGGACACCCGTACCGGGGAGGTGCTCGCCATGGCCAATTCGCCCGGTTTCGACCCCAATGACATCTCCCGGGCGGACGCCACCGCCATGGGCAACGCCGCACTCCAGGACGCGTACGAGCCCGGCTCCACCGCCAAGGTGATGTCCATGGCCGCCGTACTGGAGGAGAAGGTGGCGACCCCCGACACCCATGTCGTGGTCCCCAACCGGCTCCACCGGGGCGACCGGCTCTTCAAGGACGACATCGACCATCCCACCTGGTATCTGACCCTCAACGGCGTCCTCGCCAAATCCAGCAACATCGGCACCATCCTGGCGACCGGGCAGCTCGGCAGGACCCAGCCGGCCGCCAATAAGGTTCTCCACTCCTACCTGCGGAAATTCGGCATGGGCCGGCCCAGCGGGCTCGGCTACCCGGGCGAGACCCCCGGCATCCTGGCACCGCCGCGGAAGTGGTCCACCTCGCAGCAGTACACGATCCCCTTCGGCCAGGGTGTCTCCATCAACGCCATGCAGGCCGCCTCCGTCTACCAGACCATCGCCAACGGCGGGGTGCGCATCGAGCCCACCCTGGTCCGCGGCACCAGGGGCCCGGACGGAAAGTTCGCGCCGGCCCCCGCGCCCCGCAAGTCCCGGGTGGTCAGCGAGCGGACCGCGAAGACGCTGGCGACCATGCTGGAGTCGGTGGTCGGCAACCAGGAGGGGACCGGCGGCAAGGCCCGGATCGACGGATACCGCGTCGCCGGCAAGACGGGCACCGCCAACCGGGTCGACCCCGAGCTCGGCCGCTACCGCGGCTACACCGCCTCCTTCGCCGGCTTCGCCCCCTCCGACGAGCCCCGGATCACCGTCTACTGCGCCATCCAGAACCCCACCAAGGGCAGCTACTTCGGCGGCCAGATCTGCGGTCCCGTCTACCAGAAGGTCATGCGGTTCGCGCTGAAGACCCTCCAGGTGCCGCCGACCGGGAACGAACCCGCCCGGCTCCCCGTCACATTCAAACCCGGCGAATGACCGCCGGGGCGGCCGGAGGCCGGGCCGCGGAGGCCCGCCCGGCGCCGGGGCCCGCCCCGGGAACACCCCAGGAACCACCCCGAGGAACCGCCAGTGACCACGATCACCCCCGACTCCGGGAACCAAGCCCCCGAGTCCCCCTCATTTCGCCCCGCACAGGGTGCGCCCGGTACGCTCACCGCCGTGCCACACGCTGATCAGTACCGAACCGCCCGGCAGGACGCCTCCGTGAAGCAGCCGGGAGCACCCCGCCCCGAGCGGCCCCACCCCACCTCCCTGGGAGACCTGGCCGCCCGGCTGGGGGCGACGCCCCCGGCGACGGACGGGGCCGTGGTCACCGGCATCACCCACGACTCGCGGGCGGTGCGCCCCGGTGATGTGTACGCGGCCCTCCCCGGCGCCCGGCTGCACGGCGCCGACTTCGTGGCCCAGGCCGCCGACCTCGGCGCCGCCGCCGTCCTCACCGACCCCTCCGGAGCCGGCCGCGCCGCCGCCACCGGCCTGCCGGTGCTGGTCACCGAGAACCCCCGGGGCCGCATGGGCGAACTCGCCGCCGAGATCTACGGACACCCCGGCGAGGGGCTGCTCCAGATCGGCATCACCGGCACCTCCGGCAAGACCACCTCGGCCTATCTGGTCGAGGGCGGGCTCCGCGCGGCCGGCCGCCGGACCGGGCTGATCGGCACGGTGGAGACCCGGATCGGCGACGACGCGCTCAAGTCGGAGCGCACCACCCCCGAGGCCACCGACCTCCAGGCCCTCCTCGCGGTGATGGCCGAACGCGGTGTCGACGCGGTCGCCATGGAGGTCTCCAGCCACGCCCTGGTCCTCGGCCGGGTCGACGGCTGTGTCTTCGATGTCGCCGTCTTCAACAACCTCAGTCCCGAGCACATGGAATTCCACTCCGACATGGAGGACTACTTCCAGGCGAAGGCGCAGCTCTTCACCCCGGCGCGGAGCCGCTGCGCGGTGGTGAACCTCGACGACGAGTACGGCCGCAGGCTCGTCAAGGAGGCGTCGGTACCGGTCACCACCTTCTCGGCCGAGGGGCACCCCGACGCCGACTGGCGGGCCCGGGACGTCGAGCTCGGCTCGCTGGGCTCCACCTTCACCGCGGTCGGCCCGGCCGGCGAGCGCGTCCGGGCGTCCGCCCCGCTGCCGGGTCCGTTCAATGTCGCCAACACCCTCGCGGCCGTGGTCACCCTGGCCGCCGCCGGAATCGACCCGCAGACCGCCGCCGACGGCATCGCCGCCGTCCCCGGCGTCCCGGGCCGGCTGGAGCGGGTGGACGAGGGCCAGCCGTATCTCGCCGTGGTCGACTACGCCCACAAGACCGACGCCGTGGAATCGGTGCTGCGCTCGCTGCGCAAGGTCACCGAGGGCCGGGTGCACATCGTCCTCGGCTGCGGCGGCGACCGCGACACCACCAAGCGCGGCCCGATGGGCGCCGCCGCCGCCCGCCTCGCCGACACCGCCGTACTGACCTCAGACAACCCCCGCTCCGAGGATCCGCTCGCCATCCTCGCCACCATGCTCGCCGGAGCCGCCGAGGTGCCCGCGCACGAGCGCGCCGACGTCCTGGTGGAGGCCGACCGGGCCGCCGCCATCGCGGCGGCCGTCGCCCGCGCCGGGGCCGGGGACACCGTGCTCATCGCCGGAAAGGGCCATGAGCAGGGCCAGGACATCGCCGGAGTGGTCCGCCCCTTCGACGACCGGCTGGTCCTGCGCGAGGCCATCCGCGCCTCGCGCGCCGAGCACGCCACGAACACCGAGACCGAGACCGAGAGCAGTGCCGGCGCCGCCGGTGCCACCCGCGCCGCCGATGCCGCCGTTCACCAGAAACCCCGGGGATGACCAAGTGATCGCCCTCTCCCTCACCGAGATCGCCGCCATCGTCGGCGGGAAGACGTACGACATACCGGATCCGGGCCTCCTGGTCACCGGACCCGTCGTCACCGACTCCCGCGAGATCCGGCCAGGAGCCCTCTTCACCGCCTTCGCCGGCGAACGCGCCGACGGGCACGACTTCGCCGCGCGGGCCGTCGCCGACGGCGCCGTCGCCGTACTCGCCACGCGTCCCGTCGGCGTGCCCGCGATCGTCGTGGACGATGTCACCGCCGCGCTCGGCGCCCTCGCCCGCCATGTCGTCGAACGGCTCGGCACCACCACCGTCGCCCTCACCGGCTCCGCGGGGAAGACCAGCACCAAGGACCTGATCGCCCAGCTCCTCGAACGCATGGGACCCACGGTCTACCCGGCGGGCAATCTCAACAACGAGATCGGCCTGCCGCTGACCGCGCTCCGCGCCGATGAGTCCACCCGGCATCTGGTCCTCGAAATGGGCGCCCGGTATGTCGGGGACATCCGCTATCTCACCAGCCTTGTCCCGCCCCGGATCTCCGTCGTCCTCAATGTCGGCACCGCCCACATCGGCGAGTTCGGCGGCCGGGACCGGATCGCCCTGGCCAAGGGCGAGATCGTGGAGGCCCTGCCGTCCGCCGCCGAGGGCGGCATCGCGGTGCTCAACGCCGACGACCCCCTCGTACGCGCCATGGCGTCCCGGACCACCGCCCGGGTTGTCCACTTCGGCGAGTCCGAATCCGCCGATGTGCGTGCCGAGAATGTCCGGCTCACCCGGCAAGGTCGCCCCGCCTTCACGCTTCACACCCCCACCGGGTGCAGCGATGTGACCATGCGGCTGTACGGTGAGCACCACGTGTCGAACGCGCTCGCTGCCGCCGCCGTCGCCCATGAGCTGGGCATGCCCGCCGATGAGATCGCCCTCGCGCTCTCACAGGCCGGCACCCTCTCCCGCTGGCGCATGGAGGTCACCGAGCGTCCGGACGGCGTGACGATCGTCAACGACGCCTACAACGCGAACCCCGAATCCATGAGGGCGGCGCTGCGCGCGCTGGCCGCCATGGGCCAGGACGCACAAGCCCGGGGGGGAAGAACGTGGGCGGTGCTCGGCCTGATGGCCGAACTCGGTGACGAAGCGCTCGCCGAGCACGACGCCGTCGGACGGCTCGCCGTCCGGCTCAACGTCAGCAAGCTCGTCGCAGTCGGGGGCCGGGAGGCGTCCTGGCTGCAACTGGGCGCATATAACGAGGGTTCGTGGGGTGAGGAGTCGGTGCACGTGTCCGACGCACGGGCGGCGATCGACCTGTTGCGCAGTGAGCTGCGACCGGGAGATGTCGTACTGGTGAAGGCGTCCAGATCGGTCGGCCTCGAACAGGTCGCCCAGGCGCTGCTGGAGACCGGGGCGGGGTCCTCCGACGGACGGGGTGCCGCCCGATGAGGCAGATCCTCTTCGCGGGGGCCATCGGCCTCTTCCTGACCCTCATCGGCACTCCGCTGCTGATCAAGCTGCTCGCCCGCAAGGGGTACGGGCAGTTCATCCGGGACGACGGCCCGCGCACGCACGGCAGCAAGAAGGGCACGCCCACCATGGGCGGCATCTCCTTCATCCTGGCCACACTGATCGCGTACGCCCTCGCCAAGGTCATCACCGGAGAGGACCCGACCGTCTCCGGCGCCCTGGTGCTCTTCCTGATGGCGGGCATGGGCCTGGTCGGCTTCCTGGACGACTACATCAAGATCGTCAAGCAGCGTTCGCTCGGTCTGCGGGCCAAGGCGAAGATGGCCGGCCAGCTGATCGTCGGCATCGCCTTCGCGCTGCTGGCACTCCAGTTCGCCGACAAGCGCGGTCTCACCCCGGCCTCCACCAAGCTGTCGTTCATCAACGACTTCGGCTGGTACATCGGCCCGGTGCTGTTCGTGGTGTGGGCGCTCTTCATGATTCTCGCCATGTCCAACGGCGTGAACCTGACCGACGGTCTGGACGGACTGGCCACCGGCGCCTCGGTGATGGTCTTCGGCGCGTACACCTTCATCGGCCTCTGGCAGTTCCAGGAGTCCTGCGCCAACGCCGCCGCGCTGACCAACCCGGCCGCCTGTTTCGAGGTACGCGACCCACTCGACCTCGCCGTGGTCGCCTCCGCCCTGATGGGCTCCTGCTTCGGCTTCCTGTGGTGGAACACCTCACCCGCCAAGATCTTCATGGGCGACACCGGCTCGCTCGCCCTCGGCGGCGCGCTGGCGGGTCTGGCCATCTGCTCCCGCACCGAGCTGCTGCTCGCCATCCTCGGCGGCCTCTTCGTCCTGATCACCATGTCCGTGGTCATCCAGGTCGGCTCCTTCAAGATGACCGGCAAACGGGTCTTCCGGATGGCACCGCTCCAGCACCACTTCGAACTCAAGGGGTGGTCCGAGGTCCTGGTGGTGGTCCGGTTCTGGATCATCCAGGGCATGTGCGTGATCGTCGGCCTCGGCCTCTTCTACGCGGGCTGGGCGGCCGACAAGTGAGCGACCGGCGGACCCCGGCGGGGGAGTGGGAGGGCAAGCGGGTCACCGTCGCCGGACTCGGCGTCTCCGGCATCCCCGCCGCCCGTGCCCTGCACGGCCTCGGCGCCGTGGTGACCGTGGTCAACGACGGCGACGACGAGCGCTCCCGGGCCCAGGCCGCCGAACTGACGGCGCTGGGCGTCACCGTCCGCCTCGGCGACGGCGCGACCCTCCCCGAGGACACCGAGCTCATCGTCACCGCCCCCGGCTGGCAGCCGGACAAGCCCCTCTTCCTGGCCGCCGCCGAGGCGGGCGTGGAGATCTGGGGCGATGTGGAGCTCGCCTGGCGGCTGCGCGGCCCCGGCGCCGCCCCCTGGCTCGCGGTCACCGGCACCAACGGCAAGACCACGACCGTGCGGATGCTCGCCGCGATCCTCGAAGCGGCCGGGCTCCGCACGGCGGCCGTCGGCAACATCGGCGTCTCGCTGCTCGACGCGGTCCTCGCCGGCGAGCCGTACGACGTCCTCGCCGTCGAGCTCTCCAGCTACCAGCTCCACTGGGCCCCCTCGCTCCGCGCCCACTCCGCCGCCGTGCTCAATCTGGCGCCGGACCACATCGACTGGCACGGCTCGATGGAGGCGTACGCGGCCGACAAGGGCCGGGTCTACGAGGGCAACAGGGTCGCCTGCGTCTACAACGCGGCCGACCCCGCCACCGAGGACCTGGTCCGCGAGGCCGATGTCGAGGAGGGGTGCCGGGCGATCGGCTTCACCCTCGCCGCCCCCGGGCCCTCCCAGCTCGGGGTGGTCGACGGCATCCTGGTCGACCGCGCCTTCGTGGAGAACCGGCAGAAGCAGGCACAGGAGCTGGCCGAGGTCGCCGATGTGAACCCGCCCGCCCCGCACAACATCGCCAACGCCCTCGCGGCGGCGGCGCTGGCCCGCGCCTACGGCGTCCCGGCCGCGGCGGTACGCGACGGACTGCGGGCCTTCCGCCCCGATCCGCACCGGATCGAGAAGGTCGCCGAGGTGGCGGGCGTCACCTATGTGGACGACTCCAAGGCCACCAACACCCATGCCGCCGAGGCGTCACTCGCCGCCTATGACCCGATTGTCTGGATCGCCGGCGGCCTGGCCAAGGGCGCGACCTTCGACGAGCTCGTCACCAAGTCGGCCGCCCGGCTGCGCGGAGCCGTCCTCATCGGGGCGGACCGGGCGCTGATCCGCGAAGCCCTGGCGCGACACGCCCCCGAGGTGCCGGTCGTGGACCTCGAACGGACGGACACTGAGGCGATGTCGGCGGCGGTCCGGGAGGCGGCCCGGCTGGCCCGGCCGGGGGACACCGTACTGCTCGCACCCGCCTGTGCCTCGATGGACATGTTCGTCAACTACAACAAGCGGGGCGAGGCGTTCGCGGACGCGGTGGGCGCTCTCGCGGCCGAGTCCGCCTGACGGCCGGCCCTCCGCGACCGCCGCCGTGCCGTGCGCCCCGGGACCGCTCCCGGGGCGCACGGCACAGACGCGTACGCCACCACTGGAGGGAAGGGGACCGCCCATGACACCCACCGACGCCCCCGGTGCACCCCGGGACGCGGTTCACCGCCGGTCCGGCCCGCCCGGCGCCGGGCCCGTCCGGCCGCATGCGCGCCGCACCGCCCCACCGGAGCCGTCATGACCCAGTCCAGCCGCCCCGTCCGCGGCCCGGCCGCCCCGCGCCCCCGGGCGGGGACACCGCGCACCCCCCGCCCGCCGCGCGGCACCGGCGGCCCCCGGCGGATGTACGAGCGCGCCCGCAGCGCCTGGGACCGTCCGCTCACCGCGTACTACCTGATCCTCGGCAGCAGCCTCCTGATCACCGTGCTCGGCCTGGTGATGGTCTACTCCGCCTCCATGATCAAGGCGCTGGAGTGGTCGCTGCCCAGCGCCTACTTCTTCCGCAAGCAGCTCGTCGCCGTGGCCATAGGGTCCGTGCTGCTGCTGATCGCCTCCCGGCTCCCCTCCCGGCTGCACCGGGCGCTCTCCTACCCGCTGCTGGTCGGCACCGTCTTCCTGATGGTGCTGGTCCAGGTGCCGGGCATCGGCCAGGAGGTCAGCGGCAACCAGAACTGGCTCTCCCTCGGCGGCCCCTTCCAGCTCCAGCCCAGTGAGTTCGGCAAGCTCGCGCTGATCCTCTGGGGCGCCGATCTGCTCGCCCGCAAACAGGACCGGCGGCTGCTGAACCAGTGGAAACACATGCTGGTCCCGCTGGTGCCGGTGACCTTTCTGCTGCTCGGGCTGATCATGCTCGGCGGCGACATGGGCACCTCGATCATCCTCGCCGCGATCCTCTTCGGCCTGCTCTGGCTGGCCGGCGCGCCCACCCGGCTCTTCGCCGGAGTGCTCTCCGTCGCACTTCTCGTCGGCTTCATGCTGATCAGGACCAGCGAGAACCGGATGGCGCGGCTCTCCTGCATCGGCGCCGTGGATCTCGGCCCCAAGGGCGAGTGCTGGCAGGCGGTGCACGGAATCTACGCCCTGGCCTCGGGCGGCTGGTTCGGATCCGGCCTGGGTGCAAGTGTGGAGAAATGGGGACAACTTCCCGAGCCGCACACCGATTTCATCTTCGCCGTGGCCGGTGAGGAACTGGGTCTCGCGGGGACGCTGTCCGTCCTCGCGCTCTTCGCGGCTCTAGGCTATGCGGGTATCCGCGTGGCCGGACGCACGGAGGACCCCTTCGTGAGGTACGCCGCGGGAGGTGTGACCACCTGGATCACGGCCCAGGCCGTGGTCAACATCGGTGCGGTGCTCGGCCTGCTGCCGATCGCCGGGGTCCCGCTCCCGCTGTTCTCCTACGGAGGGTCCGCCCTGCTGCCGTCCATGTTCGCCATCGGGCTGCTGATTGCCTTCGCGCGAGAGGATCCAGCCGCGAAAGCGGCCCTGGCCATGCGGAGGCCAGGGGTGAGATGGAAGACGATGAGACGGCGCGTGACAAGGCGTCCGTCCGGAGAGCGGTGAATTTCGGTGCATGTCGTACTCGCCGGTGGGGGGACCGCCGGCCACATCGAGCCGGCGCTCGCCCTCGCGGACGCACTGCGGAGGCAGGACCCGACCGTGGGGATCACGGCACTCGGCACGGAACGCGGCCTGGAGACCAGGCTCGTACCGGAACGCGGCTATGAACTGGCGCTCATTCCCGCCGTCCCGCTGCCGCGCAAACCCACCCCGGAGCTGATCACCGTCCCCGGACGGCTGCGCGGCACCATCAAGGCGGCCGAGCAGATCCTGGAGCGCACCAAGGCCGACTGTGTCGTCGGCTTCGGCGGCTATGTGGCGCTGCCCGGCTATCTCGCGGCCAAACGCCTCGGGGTGCCCATCGTCGTCCACGAGGCCAATGCCCGCCCCGGACTGGCCAACAAGATCGGTTCCCGGTACGCCGCCGGGGTCGCCGTCGCCACCCCCGACAGCAAGCTGCGCAACTCCCGCTACATCGGCATCCCGCTGCGCTACTCGATCGCCACCCTGGACCGGGCCCGGGTCCGCCCGGAGGCGCGGGCCGCCTTCGGGCTCGACCCCCAGCTGCCGACGCTGCTGGTATCCGGCGGATCCCAGGGCGCCCGCCGCCTCAACGAGGTCGTCCAGCAGGCCGCTCCGGCGCTCCAGCGCTCCGGCATCCAGATCCTCCACGCGGTCGGCCCGAAGAACGAACTGCCGCGTGTCGACAACATGCCCGGAATGCCGCCTTACATCCCGGTACCGTATGTGGACCGGATGGATCTCGCCTACGCCGCGGCCGACATGATGCTCTGCCGCGCGGGCGCGATGACCGTCGCCGAACTCTCCGCCGTCGGGCTCCCCGCCGCCTATGTCCCGCTGCCCATCGGCAACGGCGAACAGCGGCTCAACGCCCAGCCGGTGGTCAAGGCGGGCGGCGGACTGCTGGTCGACGACGCCGAGCTGACGCCGCAATGGGTGCAGGGCAACATCCTTCCGGTACTGGCCGATCCGCACCGTCTGTACGAGATGTCCCGTGCGGCGGCCGAGTTCGGCCGCAGGGATGCCGATGAACTGCTCGTCGGCATGGTGTACGAGGCGATCGCGGCCCGCCGCAAGGGGTGAGGCCGCGGCCGGGGTCACCCCCGGCCCAAGAGGCGACTCAGCAGCGAGGAGACCGGAAGCGTGGCCGGAGGATCCACCACCGCCGAACGCGGTGCGCGCAGAACCCCGAAAGGGGCCTCCGGCCCGCGGCCGGGCGGGCCCCCGAGCCCGCCGCGCGGCCGTTTCCGGCTGCCCGGCCGCCGGGTCCTGCTGACGGCGCTCGCCGTCACCGCGGTGGCGGCCGGCGTCCTCTGGGTCCTCTACGGGTCCTCCTGGGCCCGGGTGGAGCGGGTCCGGGCCACCGGCACCGACGTGCTGACGTCGCGGCAGGTGACCGGCGCCGCCGGGGTCCGGCTGGGGGAGCCGCTGGTCTCGGTGGACACCGATGCCATCGAGGCGCGGCTGCGCGGCCGGCTGCCCAGGATCGAGTCGGTGGAGGTCTCCCGGTCCTGGCCGGACGGCATCGTCCTGGAGGTCTCCGAGCGCCGGCCGGTGCTGCTGCTCAGAAAAGGCATGCGGTTTGTCGAAGTCGATCGGCACGGCGTCCGGTTCGCGACGGTCGGGAAAGCGCCCCGGGGTGTGCCGATGCTCGAATTGACGGTGGACCGCTCGCCCAGTCTGCGGCGCTTCCCGGTCTCCCGGCTGATCGAGGAGGCGGTACGGGTCACCGGTGAACTCCCGGCGAAAGCCGCTGCCGATACCCGTACCCTTGTGGTCCGCTCATATGACGATATTTCCTTGGAGTTGACGGGTGGTCGGACCGTTCTCTGGGGCGGACCCGAGGACGGAGGGGTGAAGGCGCGCGCCCTCACCGCGCTGATGAAAGCGGCGCCCGGGGCCCGGCACTACGATGTGAGTGCTCCCATCGCCCCTGCCGCGTCCGGCAGTTGACCGGAGAACGCGCCCGTGACGGCCCTGGGTGGTCAGCGCAACGGCTGATCACATAGGGTGAAAAGAAAAACGGGAGGTTCGGCGTGTTCATTGAACGCGCGCCACTTGTCGACTTAGTGTCCTGTTCGGAAGAGTCCAGGGAACAGACATACTGGTAACCCTAAACTTCAACGTTAGGGTTCGGGTCGGCGTTTCGGACCGTCCCATCGGCATCCGTCGTCAAGGCGCGTGAACCGCGCGCCGGCGACACGTAAATCGAGGCGAGAGGCCTTCGACGTGGCAGCACCGCAGAACTACCTCGCAGTCATCAAGGTCATCGGTGTCGGCGGCGGTGGTGTCAATGCCATCAACCGAATGATCGAGGTCGGTCTCAAGGGCGTCGAGTTCATCGCCATCAACACCGACGCACAGGCTCTGTTGATGAGCGATGCCGACGTCAAGCTCGACGTCGGCCGAGAACTCACCCGGGGCCTCGGCGCCGGCGCCAACCCGGCCGTCGGCCGGAAGGCGGCGGAGGACCACCGCGAGGAGATCGAGGAGGTCCTCAAGGGGGCCGACATGGTCTTCGTCACCGCGGGCGAGGGGGGCGGCACCGGCACCGGCGGAGCCCCCGTCGTGGCCAACATCGCGCGTTCGCTCGGCGCCCTGACGATCGGTGTGGTCACCCGGCCGTTCACCTTCGAGGGCCGCCGTCGCGCCAACCAGGCCGAGGACGGCATCGCCGAACTCCGCGAAGAGGTCGACACCCTCATCGTCATTCCGAACGACCGGCTGCTCTCCATCTCGGACCGCCAGGTCAGCGTGCTGGACGCGTTCAAGTCCGCCGACCAGGTCCTGCTCTCCGGCGTTCAGGGCATCACCGACCTCATCACCACCCCGGGTCTGATCAACCTCGACTTCGCGGACGTCAAGTCCGTGATGTCCGAGGCGGGCTCGGCCCTCATGGGCATCGGCTCGGCACGCGGCGACGACCGCGCGGTGGCCGCCGCCGAGATGGCGATCTCCTCGCCGCTCCTGGAGGCGTCCATCGACGGGGCGCGGGGCGTCCTGCTCTCCATCTCCGGCGGCTCCGACCTCGGTCTCTTCGAGATCAACGAGGCCGCCCAGCTGGTGAGCGAGGCGGCACACCCCGAGGCCAACATCATCTTCGGCGCGGTCATCGACGACGCCCTCGGCGACGAGGTCCGGGTCACCGTGATCGCCGCCGGATTCGACGGCGGCCAGCCGCCGACCATCCGGGAGAACATCCTCGGCTCGGCCTCGAAGCGCGAGGAGCCGCAGGCTCCGCCGTCGCGCATCGACTCGCCCCGCTCCTCCGGGCTCGGCAGCGTCCCGGTCCGCGAGGAGAGCAAGCCGGAGCCCGTGCAGAAGCTGCACGACCTCCCGCAGTCGGCACCGCAGGTCCCCCCGGCCCGTCCCTACCCGGACACCTCGGCCGAGGAACTGGACGTACCGGACTTCCTCAAGTGACCGCCGCGCCCCCCGAGCTCCGGCCCCGCGGCCGGAGCGCCGGAGGGCCGGTGAGCCACCGGAGTCCGGCAGCTCACCACCGGAACGGCCGCGCCGGGACGGCGGGCCCCGCGCCCGCCGGCCGGGCCGCCCCCCTCCGTACCGCCGGCCGGATCCCCGGTCCGGCGGAGAACAACCGGAAGTGATCGTGCAGCACGACGCGATACTCGCGAACGGCGCGCACTTCGCCTTCACCGACAGGTGGGGCGGGGTGAGCGCCGTTCCGTACGAGCAGCTCAATCTCGGCGGTGCGGTCGGCGACGACCCGGAGGCGGTACGCGCCAACCGGGCCCTGGCCGCGAAGGAACTGGAACTCGACCCGGACGCGGTCGTCTGGATGAACCAGGTCCACGGCCGTGAGGTCGTCCGGGTCGACGGCCCCTGGGGCGACGCCCCGGTGCCGGAGACCGACGGAGTGGTCACCGCCCGGCGCGGACTCGCGCTCGCCGTGCTGACCGCCGACTGTGTCCCGGTCCTGCTGGCCGATCCGGTCGCGGGTGTGGTGGCCGCCGCCCACGCGGGCCGCCCGGGAATGGTCGCGGGCATCGTCCCCGCGACGATCGGCGCGATGACCGCGCTGGGCGCCGACCCGGAACGGATCATCGCCCGTACCGGGCCCGCGATCTGCGGACGCTGTTACGAGGTCCCGGCCGCCATGCGGGCCGAGGTCGCCGCGGCCGAACCGGCCGCCTGGTCCGAGACGAGCTGGGGCACCCCGGCCGTCGATGTGATCGCCGCCGTCCACGCACAGCTCGAAGCGGCGGGGGTACGGGACCGCCGGGCGTCGGACTTCTGCACACTGGAGTCGCACGACCACTACTCGTACCGCCGTGACCGCACCACCGGGCGACTCGCCGGATATGTCTGGCTGACGCCTCTTTCCGGTGATTCGGGCGGCGCTTCCCTCCCAGGAGTGATCCCAGCATGACGCACCGGGACTCCGGCCCGGCCGGTTCGTCCGGCCCCGGCCCGACCGCCGCCGGCGAGGACCGCAAGGCGGAACTCGCGGCGAATCTGGCCGTGGTGGAGGAACGTATCGCCTCGGCCTGTGCCGCCGCCGGCCGCAAGCGGGAGGAGGTGACGCTCATCGTCGTCACCAAGACCTACCCCGCGAGCGATGTCCGTTTTCTCCATGAACTCGGTGTGAGGAATGTCGCCGAGAACCGGGATCAGGACGCCGCTCCCAAGGCTGCGGAATGTGCGGATCTCGACCTTCGCTGGCACTTTGTCGGTCAGCTTCAGACGAATAAAGTCCGTTCTGTGGCGAGTTATGCGGATGTTGTGCAATCCGTTGACCGTTTGAAGCTTGTCACCGCGCTCTCCTCCGCCGCGGTCCGGGCGGAGCGCGAACTGGGCTGTCTGATCCAGGTCGCCCTCGACGCGGAGGCGGGCGGCCGGGGCGACCGGGGCGGTGTCGCGCCGGACGGAATCGCCGAACTGGCCGAGGCGGTGGACGCCGCGCCCGGGCTGCGACTCGGCGGACTGATGACGGTCGCCCCGCTGGCCGGACCCTTCGCGGGGCGCGAACAGGCGGCTTTCCGGCAGCTGATGGAATTCTCATCCGGCCTGCGCTCCGGGCATCCTGCTGCGAACATGGTGTCAGCAGGGATGAGTGCGGACCTCGAACAGGCCGTTGCCGCCGGAGCGACACATGTACGCGTCGGCACTGCGGTGCTCGGAGTCCGTCCCCGGCTCGGGTAACGTCGCCAAGAAGTCGGACCACAGCAGAAAATATGGTCATTCCCGTAGCAAATCGGGCAGACCGCGTGGATCGCGGGCACTTGGCGACAGGGCCGATCCACCACAGAGCGGAGGACTCAGAGCATGGCCGGCGCGATGCGCAAGATGGCGGTCTACCTCGGCCTCGTGGAGGACGATGGGTACGACGGCAGGGGTTTCGATCCCGACGACGACTTCGAACCCGAGCCGGAGCCCGAGCGGGAGCACCGGCGGCACCAGCCGCCACCCCATCAGGTGGAGCGCGAGGAACCGGTGCGGGCGGTCCAACCCCCGCCGCAGCGCGAACCGGTGGTGCTCGCTCCTTCGCTACCCGCAGAAAACGGACGTCCTGCGCGAATCGCCCCCGTGGCGTCCATCACACCCGAACGCCCGAGCCTGGAGAAGAACGCACCGGTGATCATGCCCAAGGTTGTGTCCGAGCGGGAGCCTTACCGCATCACGACGTTGCACCCGCGGACCTACAACGAGGCCCGTACCATCGGGGAACACTTCCGTGAGGGCACTCCGGTGATCATGAATCTCACCGAGATGGACGACACCGACGCAAAGCGACTTGTCGACTTTGCCGCGGGACTTGTCTTCGGTCTGCATGGCAGCATTGAGCGCGTGACACAGAAGGTGTTCCTGCTGTCTCCTGCTAACGTCGATGTCACGGCGGAGGACAAGGCCCGTATCGCAGAGGGCGGATTCTTCAACCAGAGCTGAGAAGCACGACACCGGGACGACCCGGCCGGACGGCCGGACAAGAGAGCACAGGGGAGAGGGAACCGCGGGATGGGCGTCGCACTACAGGTGGTCTACATCGCGCTGATGTGCTTCCTCATCGTGCTGATCTTTCGATTGGTCATGGACTACGTCTTCCAGTTCGCCCGTTCATGGCAACCCGGCAAGGCGATGGTGGTCGTGCTTGAGGCCACCTACACTGTCACCGATCCACCGCTCAAGCTTCTTCGGCGGTTCATTCCGCCGTTGCGTCTCGGGGGCGTGGCACTCGACCTGTCCTTCTTCGTTCTGATGATCATCGTCTACATCCTGCTCAGTATCGTGGGGAGTTTCGCGAGATGAGTGAGGTGCGTGTGGACGAGGTCTTGCCGACTGCCGACGACTACGTAGAGGTGAAGAAGAGATGCCGCTGACCCCCGAGGACGTGCGGAACAAACAGTTCACGACCGTCCGCCTCCGAGAAGGCTATGACGAGGACGAGGTCGATGCCTTCCTCGACGAGGTCGAGTCCGAACTGACCCGCCTGCTCCGCGAGAACGAGGACCTGCGCGCCAAGCTGGCCGCGGCGACCCGTGCGGCGGCGCAGAATCAGCAACAGCAGGGCATGCGCAAGCCCCCGGAGCCGCAGGACGGCCGCGGTGGACCCGGGGCTCCCGTGCCCGCCGCCATATCCGGACCCCCGGTCCAGCAGCAGCAGCCCCCGCAGATGGGTCCCCCCCAGCTGCCCGGTGGAGCTCCTCAGCTGCCGGCCGGTCCGAGCCACGGCGGACCCAACCACGGTGGCCAGGGCCACGGTGGCCCGAACCACGGCCAGATGCAGGGCGGCCCCATGGGCGGCCAGATGCAGGGCAACCCGATGCAGGGCGGCATGCAGGGCGGTCCCATGGGCGGCCAGATGCAGGGCAACCCCATGCAGGGCGGCCCCATGGGCAACCCGATGCAGGGCGGTCCCATGGGCGGACACAACCCGCAGATGGGCCAGCCCGGTCAGGGTCCCGGTGGCGACAGCGCCGCGCGTGTGCTCTCGCTGGCGCAGCAGACCGCCGACCAGGCGATCGCGGAGGCCCGTTCCGAGGCCAACAAGATTGTCGGCGAGGCGCGTTCCCGCGCCGAGGGCCTGGAGCGGGACGCCCGCGCCAAGGCCGACGCGCTGGAGCGGGACGCTCAGGAGAAGCACCGCGTCGCGATGGGCTCGCTGGAGTCCGCGCGCGCCACGCTTGAGCGCAAGGTCGAAGACCTGCGCGGCTTCGAGCGCGAGTACCGCACCCGGCTGAAGTCCTACCTGGAGAGCCAGCTGCGTCAGCTGGAGACCCAGGCGGACGACTCCCTCGCCCCGCCGCGGTCCCCGTCGGCCGCCTCGCTGCCGCCGTCCCCGTCGATGGCGTCCGCGGGCGCCCCGGCACTGGGACACGGCATGGGCGGCGGACCCTCGATGGGCCAGTCCATGGGTCAGTCCATGGGCGGCGGTCCCTCGATGGGGCAGAACGGCGGTCCGTCGTACGGCGGTCAGCAGCAGATGTCCCCGGCCATGACCCAGCCGATGGCACCGGTCCGGCCGCAGGCGCCGCAGCCGATGCAGCAGGCGCCGGCGCCGATGCGCGGGTTCCTGATCGACGAGGACGACAACTGACGCGGTTTCGCGCGATGAGCGCGTAGCCGTCGGCAGACGAAGAGCCGGGCCCGGGAGATCACTCCCGGGCCCGGCTTTTTTGCGCCCCGGCTCCGGGGGCCGTTTCCCCTCCCCGCCTCTTCCCGTAACCGGGGCTCCGCCCCGGACCCCGCGCCTCGAACGCCGGCGAGGCCGTATTGTGCCCGCCCGGCGGCTTCGGCGCTCGCGCGCTTCGGACACGACGAAGCCGGGGTGCTCACCTGTGAGGCGGGCACCCCGGCTTCGGGATCGGGCGATCGGGCGATCGGGCGGAGGTGTCAGACCTTGCGCAGGTGGAAGGTCAGGGACAGGGACTCGTCGGTGAAGGCCGGGCCGAAGGAGTCGTCCGGGGCCGCGGCGGAGAAGCGGGTCGCCAGGACCTCGTCCGAGATCAGCGAGGAGTGCGCCGTCAGTGCCTCCGTCGTGGACGGGTCATCCGCCGACCAGACCACCGCGATCCGGTCCGCCACGTCCAGGCCGCTGTTCTTGCGGGCCTCCTGGATCAGGCGGATCGCGTCCCGGGCCAGACCGGCGAGCCGCAGCTCGGGAGTGATCTCCAGATCCAGGGCGACCGTGGCGCCCGAATCCGAGGCCACCGACCAGCCCTCGCGCGGAGTCTCGGTGATGATGACCTCGTCCGGGCCGAGGGTGACGGTCTCGCCGTCGACCTCGACCGAGGCCGTGCCGGCGCGCAGGGCGAGGGAGAGCGCGGCGGCGTCCGCCTCGGCGACCGCCTTCGCGACCGCCTGAACGCCCTTGCCGAACCGCTTGCCCAGAGCACGGAAGTTCGCCTTCGCGGTGGTGTCGACCAGCGAACCGCCGACCTCCGAGAGCGACGCCAGCGAGGAGACGTTCAGCTCCTCGGTGATCTGCGCCTGGAGCTCGGGGGAGAGGGCCTCGAAACCGGCCGCCGCGACCAGCGCGCGCGACAGCGGCTGACGGGTCTTGACACCCGACTCCGCCCGGGTCGCCCGGCCCAGCTCCACCAGCCGCCGGACCAGTGCCATCTGCTGCGAGAGCACCGGATCGATGGCATTGAGGTCGGCCGCCGGCCAGGTGGACAGATGCACCGATTCCGGGGCGTCCGGGGTCACGGGCGCCACCAGGTCCTGCCAGACCCGCTCGGTGATGAACGGGGTGAGCGGGGCCATCAGCCGGGTGACCGTCTCGATCACCTCGTGCAGGGTGCGCAGCGCGGCGGCGTCACCCTGCCAGAACCGGCGGCGCGAACGGCGCACATACCAATTGGAGAGATCGTCCACAAAGGCGGAGAGAAGCTTCCCGGCCCGCTGGGTGTCATAGCTCTCCATCGCCTGGGTGACCTGGTCCACCAGCGCGTTCAGCTCACTGAGCAGCCAGCGGTCCAGCACCGTGCGGCCGGCCGGGGCCGGATCCGCGGCGGAGGGTGTCCAGCCCGATGTACGCGCGTACAGCGCCTGGAAGGCCACCGTGTTCCAGTACGTCAGCAGTGTCTTGCGGACCACTTCCTGGATCGTGGTGTGACCCACCCGCCGCGCCGACCACGGCGAACCGCCGGCCGCCATGAACCAGCGGACGGCGTCCGCGCCGTGCTGGTCCATCAGGGGGATCGGCTGGAGGATGTTCCCCAGGTGCTTGGACATCTTGCGGCCGTCCTCGGCCAGGATGTGCCCGAGGCAGACGACGTTCTCGTACGACGACTTGTCGAAGACCAGGGTGCCGACCGCCATCAGGGTGTAGAACCACCCGCGCGTCTGGTCGATCGCCTCCGAGATGAACTGCGCCGGATAGCGCTTCTCGAAGAGCTCCTTGTTCCGGTACGGGTAACCCCACTGCGCGAACGGCATCGAGCCCGCGTCGTACCAGGCGTCGATGACCTCGGGGACCCGGGTCGCCGTCCGCCCGCAGCCCTCGGCCGGGCAGCCGAAGGTGACATCGTCGATGAAGGGCCGGTGCGGGTCGAGCGAGGACTGGTCCTCGCCGGTCAGCTCGGTGAGCTCGGCGCGCGAACCGACACAGGTGAGGTGGTTCTCCTCGCACCGCCAGATGGGCAGCGGCGTACCCCAGTAGCGGTTGCGGGAGAGCGCCCAGTCGACATTGTTGTTGAGCCAGTCGCCGAACCGGCCGTGCTTGACCGAGTCCGGGAACCAGTTGGTGTTCTCGTTCTCCTCGATCAGCCGGTCCTTGACCGCGGTGGTGCGGATGTACCAGGACGGCTGCGCGTAGTAGAGCAGCGCGGTGTGGCAGCGCCAGCAGTGCGGGTAGCTGTGCTCGTACGGGGTGTGCCGGAAGAGCCGGCCGCGCTCCTGGAGATCGGCCGTCAGGCTCTCGTCCGCCTTCTTGAAGAAGACGCCGCCGACCAGCGGGAGGCCCTCCTCGAAGGTGCCGTCGGGACGGACCGGGTTGACCACCGGCAGACCGTACGCCTTGCAGACCTTGAGGTCGTCCTCGCCGAAGGCGGGGGACTGGTGCACCAGACCGGTGCCGTCCTCGGTGGTGACGTACTCGGCGTTGACCACGAAGTGGGCCGGAGCCGGGAACTCCACCAGCTCGAACGGGCGCTCGTACGTCCAGCGCTCCATCTCGGCGCCGGTGAAGGACTCGCCGACCCGCTCCCAGCCCTCGCCGAGCGCCTTCTCCAGCAGCGGCTCGGCGACGACCAGCCTCTCCTGTCCGTCCGTGGCCACCACATAGGTGACTCCGGGGTGGACGGCGACGGCGGTGTTCGACACCAGGGTCCACGGGGTGGTCGTCCACACCAGCAGCGACGCCTCGCCCGCGAGGGGGCCGGAGGTCAGCGGGAAGCGGACGAAGACCGAGGGGTCGACGACGGTCTCGTACCCCTGCGCGAGCTCGTGGTCGGAGAGACCGGTGCCGCAGCGCGGACACCAGGGCGCGACCCGGTGGTCCTGGACGAGCAGGCCCTTGTTGAAGATCTCCTTCAGGGACCACCACACCGAGTCGATGTACTCGGGCTTCATCGTCCAGTACGCCTCGTCCAGATCGACCCAGTAGCCCATCCGGTCGGTCAGCTCGGCGAAGGCGTCGGTGTGGCGGGTGACCGACGCGCGGCACTTCTCGTTGAACTCGGCGATGCCGAAAGCCTCGATGTCCTGCTTACCGGAGAAGCCCAGCTCCTTCTCCACGGCCAGCTCGACCGGCAGGCCGTGGCAGTCCCAGCCGGCCTTGCGGGCGACGTGGTAGCCGCGCATCGTGCGGAACCGGGGGAAGACGTCCTTGAAGACGCGGGCCTCGATGTGGTGGGCGCCGGGCATGCCGTTGGCGGTCGGCGGGCCCTCGTAGAACACCCACTCGGGGCGGCCCTCTGACTGGGCGAGACTCTTGGCGAAGACCTTGTTGTCGCGCCAGAAATCGAGCACGGCGTGCTCGAGCGCGGGCAGGTCGACCTGGGCGGGTACCGGGCGGTACTGCGGCGGTGTCATCGGGGAACTCCTCCGGCGGACAGATGCTTCTCCGTCGGAGGGACGAGAGCACGGGCTCCCGCGGTACCACCCTCCTTGGCGGCGCAGGACGCACCGCCCCCTCATTGGGGTCGCGCTGCCGGGTCTAATCGCCTCGCGGCTTTCTTCCGGCGGCTCCGGGGTGATCTCTCACATCGCGCTCGCCCCCGGGCTCGCACCGTCCCCGGGTCGCTCATGGCTGCGTACGACGCTACTCGTCCCCATCCAAGCCTTTCGCTCCGCCCAGTGTAAGCGGCCCGGCGCGGCCTTCCGACCGGATATTCCCGGGGGCGCTCCCGCCCTCCCCGCCGGTGGTGCGGAAGCCGCGCACGGCGCCGCCGGAATGACCCGAATGGCCAGACGCGCTCCGGCGGAGTCCGCGGACCCGGCGGGGGGCGGATTACCCGGCGGGGAGCTGGGCACAACGGATGCAGGTCCGTCTCACCGCCGCCGGGACGGGCCGCGCGGGCGGCGGGCCCCGATTGCCGCGGCGCTGATGTCGATTTATCGTCCCAGCACGATGCGCGTGCAAGATCACAGCAGGTGAAAAGGGGCCGCGGTCATGGTGGCGAAGAAGTCCGCCGAGGGACAGCCGGCGTCCGCGAGCTCCACCGGGGACGCGGAGGCGCACGACGGGAAGAGCGCTGCCGCGAAGAGGACCGCGGCGGGGAAGACCGCGGTGAGGAAGACCGCGGCCAAGAAAACGGCCGCGAAGAAGACGGCCGCCAAGAAGACCGCCGGCGGGAAGGCCGGGGCGGGCGCCGCCCGGGCCGAGGGAGAGACAGGAGTCAGGACGGTGCGAGCGAAGAAGACCGTGACCGCCGGTGCGGGCGGCGCCGCGGTGCCCACGGCCCGCACGGCCGCCGCGCCCGCCCCCGGCGAGCTGGCGGTACGGCCCGGTGAGGATCCCTGGACCCCGGAGGAGGTCGCGGAGGCCCGCACCGGGCTGGAGGGCGAGGTGGCCAGGCTCAAGGCGGAGCTGGCCGCGTCCGAGACCGCGCTCACCGGCCTGATGCGGGACTCCGGCGACGGCGCGGGCGACGACGACGCCGACACCGGCACCAAGAACATCACCCGGGAACACGAACTGTCCCTCGCCGCCAACGCGCGCGAGATGCTGGAACAGACCGAGCGGGCCCTCCAGCGGCTGGACGCGGGCACCTACGGCCTCTGCGAGAACTGCGGCAAGCCCATCGGCAAGGCCCGTGTGCAGGCATTTCCACGGGCCACGCTCTGTGTGGAGTGCAAGCAGAAGCAGGAACGCCGAGGCTGAGCCCTCAGGTGTGTGCCGTACCCTCGTGGTCAGTCAGGCACCTAGGTCGAGGGACACACTCACGTGGCAGAGTCGGAGCGCATCATCGATACGCCGGACGTTGGCGACGAGGCGGCGGCACCGGCCGAGCAGCCCAGGGGCAGGCGCAGGATCGCCGTACTGCTCGGTGTCGCGGCCATCGCGTACCTGTTCGATCTCGGCACCAAGATGCTCGTGGTCGCCAGGCTGGAGCACCACCAGCCCGTCGAGATCATCGGCGAATGGCTGAGGTTCGAGGCGGTCCGCAACAGCGGCGCCGCCTTCGGATTCGGCGCCGCGTACACCGTGATCTTCACCGTGATCGCCTGCGCGGTGGTTCTGGTGATCATCCGGCTGGCCCGCAAGCTCTACAACCTGCCGTGGGCCATCGCGCTCGGACTGCTGCTCGGCGGCGCGCTGGGCAATCTCACCGACCGGATCTTCCGCGCCCCCGGAGCCTTCAAGGGCGCCGTCGTCGACTTCATCGCCCCCGCGCACTTCGCCGTCTTCAACCTCGCCGACACCGCGATCGTCTGCGGCGGCATCCTGATCGTGATCCTCTCCTTCAAGGGGCTCGACCCCGACGGGACCGTCCACAAGGACTGATCCGCCGCCCCCGGGGCCGGCGCCGATCCCGGGCGCCTTTCCGACAAGGCATACTCGACGGGTGAGTACCCTTCCCGAGATCCGCACCCTGCCCGTACCCGATGGCCTGGAGGGCGAGCGCGTCGACGCCGCCATCTCCCGTATGTTCGGGTTCTCCCGCACCAAGGCGGCCGAGCTGGCCGCCGCCGGGAAGGTGCTGGTCGACGGCTCGGCCGTGGGCAAGTCCGAGCGGGTCCACGGCGGTGCCTGGCTTGAGGTCGAGATGCCGCAGGCCCCCGCCCCGGTCCAGATCGTGGCCGAGCCCGTGGAGGGCATGGAGATCATCCACGATGACGACGACATCGTCGTCATCGTCAAGCCGGTCGGCGTCGCCGCGCACCCCAGCCCCGGCTGGACCGGCACCACCGTGATCGGCGGCCTCGCCGCCGCCGGCTACCGCATCTCCACCTCCGGAGCCGCCGAGCGCCAGGGCATCGTGCACCGGCTCGACGTCGGCACCTCCGGACTCATGGTCGTCGCCAAGTCCGAGCGCGCGTACACCCTGCTCAAGCAGCAGTTCCGAGAGCGCACCGTGGACAAGCGCTACCACGCGCTGGTCCAGGGCCACCCCGACCCCATGAGCGGCACCATCGACGCCCCCATCGGGCGCCACCCGAACCACGACTACAAGTGGGCCGTCGTGGCCGAGGGCAAGCCCTCGGTCACCCACTACGACCTGATGGAGGCGTTCCGCGCCGCCTCCCTGCTGGACATCAAGCTGGAGACCGGCCGCACCCACCAGATCCGGGTCCACATGTCCGCCCACCGCCACCCCTGTGTCGGCGACCTGACCTACGGCGCCGATCCCACCATGGCCAAGCGTCTCGGGCTGACCAGGCAGTGGCTGCACGCGGTGCGGCTCGGGTTCGAGCACCCTTCGGACGGGCGCTGGGTCGAGTACGAGAGCGGGTACCCCGACGATTTGCGGAGCGCGCTGGAGAGGATCGCGGCGGAGAGCGCGTGACGGAGGGCTTCTCCGCGGGGCCGCCCTTGTCCGGGGCGGGGTTTGGTCACCCTGGCGCGGGGTGGGCGCCGCCTCAATCGCCGGCTGGGCTGTTGTTGGTGCGGGTTGCCCGTATCCGCGAGCGGGTGCTTGTTGGTGCGGGTTGGGTGCCGCTCCGGTTCGGTACTGGGGCTGCATGATTTACGGCGCTGTGACCCGGTCTTGTATCGATCACCCGGGTTTGCGCCGCAAATCACGCTTGACGCCCCAGTACCGCTCCTGCGCGTCCCCCCTTCCGCGAGTGACCCCAGTGCGTGATGACAGTGCTTTCGCCGTCCGCGCGTTCTGATGAAGCGCATTCGCGGTGAGGAACCCGGGTCCGGAAGGTCACCCAGGGGTGAGTGGGTGAGGGGCGTCAGAGTGGGCGGGTGCCGCTGGGCGGGCGCTCCCGCACCTGCGGAGAGCCCGGGCACGAGGCGCACCGGAGCGGCCCCGACGCGCCCCACCCACCCCGGGAGGAAAAGAGGACGCGCCACAACGGAGCCGCACCGCGGCGGCATGGCAGGGTGAGGGGAACGATCACGCGCGGCGACCCCGGAGGCCCCCGTGGACCAAGTCGTGCTGCTGCTCGCGCTCCTGCTCGGGGCCGTTGTCACCGTGCCGCTGGGAGAGCGGCTCGATCTGCCCGCCCCCGTGCTGATGACCCTCGCCGGCGCGGGCGTCGCGTTTCTGCCGTTCGCGCCGACCGTCGACGTGCCGCCCGAGTTCATCCTCCCGCTGGTGCTGCCGCCGCTGCTCTACGCCTCCGTGCAGCGCACCTCCTGGCGGCAGTTCGCCGCCAATGTGCGGCCGATCCTGCTGCTCGCCGTCGCCCTGGTCTTCGTCACCACGGGCGTGGTCGCGGCCGTCGTCCACTCGATCGTCCCCGGGCTGCCGCTCGCCGCCGCCGTCGCGCTCGGCGCGCTCGTCGCCCCGCCCGATCCGGTCGCGGCGACCGCGGTGGCCGGGCGGCTCGGGCTGCCCCGGCGGCTGGTGTCGATTCTGGAGGGGGAGGGGCTGTTCAACGATGTCACGGCGATCGTGCTGTACCACGTGGCGATCGCCGCGGCCGTGAGCGGCACCTTCTCCTGGCCCGCCGCGGCCGGGCAGCTCGTGCTCTCGGCCGTGGTCGCCGTGGCGGTGGGCTTGGCGCTGGGCTGGCTCTCCAACCGGCTGATGGCGTTTCTGGGGGACGCCACCCTCCAGGTCGGCCTCTCGCTGATGGTGCCGTTCGTGAGCTACGTCCTGGCGGAGGAGCTGCACGGCTCGGGGGTGCTCGCGGTGCTCACCACCGCGCTCTTCCTCGCCGAGCACACCGCCGACGCCGACGATGTGATGGGGCGGCTGGCCGGCAACACCTTCTGGGAGATCATCGACACCCTGGTGACCGGGGTCGCCTTCGGGCTGATCGGTCTGGAGCTCCACAATGTCTTCGGCACCGAGGACGGGCGGCTGGGCGAGCTGCTGGGGTGGGGCGCCGCGATCACGGGTGTGGTCGTGGGGGTGCGGCTGCTGTGGCTGCTGCCCGCCACCTGGCTGGCGAAGCGGCTGCACACCCGGCGGGATTACGACGAGGACATCCCGGTGAGCTGGCGGGAGACCGTCGTGATGTGGTGGTCGGGGATGCGCGGGGTAGCCTCCGTCGCGCTGGCGCTGGCGATTCCGCTGACGACGGAGAGCGGTGAGCCCTTCCCGGCGCGCGACGAGATCGTCTTCATCGCCTTTGTGGTGATTCTGACCACGCTGGTGCTCCAGGGGCTCACCCTGCCGTGGCTGGTCCGGCGGCTCGGGGTGACGGCGGACACCGACGCCGAGCGGGAGCTGGAGCGCAGTCTGGCGCTGCGGGCGGCGCGGGCGGCCCGGCACCGGCTGCGGGAGATCGAGGAGGTGGAGGAGCTGCCGGAGGAGGTGAGCGAGCGGCTGCTGCGGGGGGCGTACGAGGTGGGGGCGAGGATCAGCCCGGACATCATCGACGAGGACCGGCGCGACTGGTACGCCAGGCGGACCGAGCGGGCGCGCACGGTGCGGCGGATCCAGAAGGAGATGATGTCCGCCGCCCGTCACGAGGTGCTGTCGGCCCGCAGCGAGCCGGGGGCCGACCCGGAGGTGGTGGACCGGGTGCTGCGGCATCTGGACGTACGCAGCCTGCACTGATCCGGGGGGTGCGGCGCGTACCGCCGGGACCCGTGCGGACCGCTCGTAGGATCCGGGCATGGCGCGCACCGTGGTGATCAGCGGCGGGGGAACCGGTATCGGACTCGCGGCGGCGGAGACCTTCGCCGCCGAGGGGGCGCGCGTGGTGCTGCTGGGGCGCCGGGAGGAGGTCCTGGCGCGGGCCGCCGGGCGGATCCCCGGGGCCGGGTTCCTCGCCGTCGATCTGAGCGAGCCGCGCGCGGTGCGGCGGGCCGCCGTTTTTCTGGAGCGGGAGTACGGGACCGTCGATGTGCTGGTCCACAGCGCGGGCGGCAACGGCGCCCTGGAGGAGCGCGGCGACTTCGGTGAGCCGCTGGAGACCGTCGCCCACGACTGGACGGTGAACTTCCGGCTGAACACGCTGACGGCGGTGCTGCTCACCGAGGCGCTCCGGGACCATCTGGCGACCCCCGGCGGCCGGGTGCTCTTTCTGAGCTCGATCGCGGCCCGGCGGGGCACCGGTGTGGCGGCCTACGCGGCGTCGAAGGCCGCGCTCCACCCGTACGCCTTCCGGCTCGCCCGTGAGCTGGGGCCGCGCGGGATCACCGTGAATGTGGTGGCGCCCGGTCTGGTCGAGGAGACCGGTTTCTTCGGTGGTGAGCCCTTCCCCGAGGACCGGCTGCGCGCCCGGATCGCGGAGACCGCGACCGGGCGCGTCGGCCGGCCGGGGGATGTGGCGCAGACGCTGCGCTGGCTGGCGTCATCGGCCGCCGGGCATATCACCGCACAGATTGTGCAGGTCAATGGTGGGGCGGAGCGCGGTATCTGAGATTCAGCCCCGGCCGGTGCGGATGATGGGGGCGGGTTTGGCCGGCGGACCCGCCGGTTCCGCCGCAGGAGCCGTGGCGATCTTCGGCAGGGCGTACGGGTGGTGCTCGTGCAGCCAGCCGATCAGCTGCTCGCGGACCGCGCACCGCACCGTCCAGATGTCGTCCGCGTCCTTGGCCGTGACCACGGCCCTGACCAGGATGGTGGACGGGGTGGTGTCGGTCACCGCGAGGGACCAGTCGCGGCCGTCCCAGGCGGGGCACTCCCGTACGACGTCGTGGAGCTTGGCGCGCAGTTCGGCCACCGGGGCCGAGTGGTCCAGATGGAGGAAGACGGTTCCGGTCATCTGCACCCCGCCGCGCGACCAGTTCTCGAACGGCTTGCTGGTGAAGTAGGAGACCGGCATGGTGATCCGGCGTTCGTCCCAGGTCCGGACGGCGAGGAAGGTGAGGGTGATCTCCTCGACCGTGCCCCATTCGCCGTCCACGACCACGGTGTCGCCGATCCGGACCATGTCGCCGAAGGCGATCTGGAATCCGGCGAAGAGGTTGCCCAGGGTCGACTGGGCGGCGACACCGGCGACGATGCCCAGCACACCGGCGGAGGCCAGCATCGAGGTGCCGACGGTGCGCATGGCCGGGAAGGTGAGCAGCATCGCGGAGACCGCGACCACTCCGACGACGGCGATGACCACCCGCTGGATCAGGGTGACCTGGGTGCGCACCCGGCGGACCCGGGCCGGGTCACGGGTGGCGGCGGCGTAGCGGGCGTAGGTCGACTCCACCACGGCCGTGGCGATCTTGACGACGAGCCAGGCGGACGCTCCGATCAGCACCAGGGTCAGGGTCCGGGTGACGCCCGAGTGGTGCTCCTCGACGGCCGCGATCTCCGCCCGCCGGTAGGTGCCCTCCAGCAGCGCGGTGAACAGCACCACCTGCAGCGGGAGGCGGCAGCGCCGCAGCATTCTCCACAGCGGGGTCTCCGGGTGCCGGTTGTCGGCACGGCGGAGCAGCAGGTCGACGAGCCATCCCACGAGCAGCGTGAGGACGACCGAGCCGCCGATGACGATCAAGGGGCGCAGCACGTTCTCCATGGTTACGAACGTAACCTGGCTTCATGGACATCATGCTTCTCCATTCGACCTTTGGTCTCCGCCCGGCTGTGAGGGCCGCTGCCGAACGTCTCGAAACCGCAGGTCACAAGGTGTGGACACCTGATCTGTTCGAGGGCAGGACATTTGAGACCGTCGAGGAGGGCCTGGCGTACAAGGACGAGATCGGCAAGGACGAGCTGCTGAAGCGGGCCGTCCTGGCGGTGGCCCCCTACTCCGAGCGGGGGCTGGTGTACGCGGGGTTCTCGCTCGGCGCCTCCATCGCCCAGACGCTGGCCCTCGGTGACGAGCGGGCCCGCGGTCTGCTGCTGATGCACGGCACCTCGGACATCGCGGAGAACGCCGCCGTGGACGAGCTGCCCGTACAGCTGCATGTCGCCGATCCGGATCCGTTCGAGCCGCACGACTGGCTGACCGCCTGGTATCTGGGCATGGGACGGACGGGGGCCGATGTGGAGGTCTACCGCTATCCCGGGGCCGGCCATCTCTTCACCGACCCGGAGCTGCCTGATTACGACAAGGACTCCGCGGAGACGGCCTGGCGGGTGGCGCTCGGCTTCCTGGAGACGCTGGAGGCTTAGGCCGTCTCTTACGGATCCTGCCGGGCGCGGGCGGGCGGCCTCCCGGGGCCCGCCCGCCCGTTTCCGTACGGATCAGCCCTTCAGAGCCTTGTCGATCGCCGTATTGAACTCGGCCACGGTGGCCGGGGCGTACTTCGAGTCCGCACCCGTGATGGTCTTGCCGTCCATCCGGAGCGCGGGTGTGGCGCCGACACCGCTCTTGTCGAACGCCGCGGACATCTTCATCGCCCAGGCGTCGAAGGTGCCCTTCTCGACGTTCTTCTCGAACGCGGCGTTGTCCTTCAGGGCCTCGACCGAGTCGGCGACCTTCAGCAGATACGAGTCGTCCGCGAAGCTGTCCTTGCCCTCCTGGGGGTGGAACTTCTTCGAGTAGAGCGCCGCCTTGAAGTCGGTGAACGCCTCGGGGCTGACGTCGGCCGCGGCGCCGAGGGCGCTGAGCGCGTTCTTCGAGCCCTCGCCGCCGTTGTTGTCCAGGAAGGTCGCGCCGACGAACCGCAGCTTGTACTTGCCCGCCGCGACATCCTTCTCGATGGTCTCGCCGAGCTGCTGCTCGAAGCTCGCGCAGCTGGGGCAGCGCGGGTCCTCGTAGACCTCCAGGGTCTTCTTCGCCTCCGGCTTGCCGATCACCAGGGTGGTGCCGTCGGTGCCCTCGGTGTTCTTCGGCGTGGTGATGTTCTTGGCGTTCTTCGCCTCTTCCCAGTGGGTGGGCTCGTTCGCCTGCATCACGGCGAAGGCGATGCCGCCGGCGAGGGCCAGCACCGCGGCGGTCGAGCCGATGACGACGAGCTGGCGGCGGGTCTTCTCCTTCTTGGCCTGCCGCTCGCGCTCGATCCGCAGCCGCTCGCGGGCCGCCGCCTTGTTCGCCTTGTTGTTGCGTGCGCTCATGGTGATTCACTCCGGGAAATATCAGGTCGGGAGGGTGGGGGAGGGGAAAGCACGGGTGCGGCGGGGCGCGGCAGCGCCCGGAGCCGGGGTGCGGGCCGCCGGGGCCGGCGCGCGGGCGGGGTACGGGTGTGGAGGTGCCGGGTCCGGTTGTCCGGGGCGGTACGGCTCACACGCTCCCGCTGAGGCGGACGGAGGTGTCGCGGCTCAGATCGCGCGGGCGGCGGCGGTGCGGGGGAAGCCCGCGGGCGGGCCGCGGCGGCCCATCGAGTGGACCAGCAGCCGGGTGCGGGAGACGGCGTACCGGCAGGCGGTGCGCGCCGCGCGCCGGAGCGGCCGGGGAGCGGCGCAGACCGCGGCGAAGGCCAGCAGCAGCGGCCGGAACGCGGCCGAGCTCACCGAGCGCAGGAGTGCGGCCAGCGCGGACTCGCCCTGCCACAGCCAGGCGGAGGCCAGCAGCCCGACGCCGATGTGCCCGGCCAGCAGCAGCCAGGGCAGCAGCGCCGGATCGGCGCCGGCGGCCGGCAGCAGGGTCTGTTCGGCCGCGGGCACCCCGGCGAGCTGTCCGCCGACGCCGCCGCAGAGCACATCGAGCCCCAGCGCCCGCAGCGAACCGGTGACCGGTCCGCCGCCGGGGCCGTAACAGATCTCCTGGCCCGCCGTGAAGACGGTGTCGGCGGCCAGCTCCAGCGGCACGAGAAGACTCGCGATCCGCCAGAAGCCGCGCTCCCGGCCGCCGAGGGCGTACGCGACGGCGAAGACACCCGCGGTCAGGGCCGCGACGGTGGTCCAGGGCAGCGGGGACCGGGAGAGCAGCACATGCGAGGCGGCGGACAGCGTCACGACCAGAGCCGTGAAGATCGCCGCCCGCACCGCGCGGAACTGCATTCCCGAAACGTCCATTGCCTGCGAGTGTGCCATGCGTGCGTGAGAGCGGGCTTAAAGAACCCCGCTCAGAGCCCCGGTATCCGGCCGTTGCGGAAGAGATCCACGAAGATCCGGTGGTCCTCCCGGGCCCGGGCGCCGTAGGCGTGGGCGAAGTCCACCAGCAGCTCCGCGAAACCGGCGCCGTCGTCGCCGTCCGCCGCGAGCGCCGCGTCGATGGCCCGCTCGGTGGAGAACGGCACCAGCGAGTGCCCGCTCTGATCGTCCGCCGCGCCGTGCATGGTGGCCGCGGCCCGGCCGAGATCGGCGACCACCGCCGCGATCCGGTCCAGGTCGTCGATGTCCGACCAGTCGAGATCCACCGCGTACGGGGAGACCTCGGCGACCAGCTGCCCGGCGCCGTCCAGCTCCGTCCACCCCAGCCAGGGATCGGCGTGGTCCTGGAGCGCGCGCTGGGAGATCACGGTGCGGTGGCCCTCGTGCCGGAAGTACTCCCGGACCGCCCGGTCGCCGATGTGCCGGGAGACCGACGGGGTCTGCGCCTGCTTCATGTAGATCACGACGTCGTTCTCCAGGGCGTCGCTGTTGCCCTCCAGGAGAATGTTGTACGAGGGCAGTCCGGCGGAGCCGATCCCGATGCCGCGTCTGCCGACCACATCCTTGACCCGGTAGGAGTCGGGCCTGGCCAGACTCGACTCCGGCAGGGTCTCCAGATAGCCGTCGAAGGCCGCCAGCACCTTGTACCGGGCCGCCGCGTCCAGCTCGATCGAGCTGCCGCCGGAGGTGAAGCGGCGCTCGGAGTCGCGGATCTCCGTCATCGAGTCCAGCAGCGCGAACCGGGTCCGCGCGCGGGCCGCCCGCAGGGCGTCCAGCAGCGGTCCCTCGGCGGTGTCCAGGGTGAAGGACGGAATCTCGTCCTCCTTGGCCCCCGCGGCCAGGGCGTGGATGCGCTCCCGGTAGGCGTCGGCACAGATCCGCACCAGCTCGCTGATCTGGTCGTCGCTGAACGCCTTGGCGTAGCCGATCAGGGCCAGTGACGCGGCCAGCCGCTTGAGATCCCAGGTGAAGGGCCCGACGTACGCCTCGTCGAAATCGTTGACATTGAAGATCAGCCGGCCGTTGGAATCCATGTAGGTGCCGAAATTCTCGGCGTGGAGATCGCCGTGGATCCACACCCGGCTGGTGCGCTCGTCCAGATACGGACCGCTCTGTATCGCCCCGTCCGCCCGCCCGGCGTGCTCCTCTTCGAGATCCCGGTAGAAGAGGCAGGCGGTGCCCCGGTAGAAGGCGAACGCCGAGCCCGCCATCTTCCGGAACTTGACCCGGAAGGCGGCCGGATCGGCGGCCAGGAGCTCACCGAAGGCGGCCTGGAAGACGGCGAGGATCTGCTCGCCGCGCTCATCGGCCGTGACCTCGGCGGGGTGTGCTGGCGACATCGCTGGGAGCCTCCTGGTGCAAGGGCGGGAAGAGTCCCGGCGGACGGCCGGGAAGTGCGGGCTCTTCAGCCCGTCCAACGCCCGAAGGTAGCGTGAAGTGCCCGCCGGGCCGACGCCGGGAGTGCCTGCGGGGAACACGCGCGGGCGCGTCCGGAGCTCTCTCTACCATGCCCGCGCGCCCTCGGCCGCCCCGTCCGGTTCCGCTTCCGCCGGCCCCCGCGGAAGCCGTCGCGCTGTCGGTCCCAAGTCGTAGACTTCCGAGCTGTCCCCCCAGACACTCCGCCCGCCCGGCGTCACCCGTTCCCCTGGAGGCCACCGCCGTGACCAAGCCCCCGTTCACGCATCTTCATGTGCACACTCAGTACTCGCTGCTGGACGGTGCGGCGCGGCTGAAGGACATGTTCGCCGCGTGCAATGAGATGGGCATGTCGCACATCGCGATGACGGACCACGGCAATCTCCACGGCGCGTATGACTTCTTCCACACGGCGAAGAAGGCGGGCGTCACCCCGATCATCGGTATCGAGGCGTATGTGGCCCCGGAGTCGCGGCGCAACAAGCGGAAGATCAAGTGGGGACAGCCGCACCAGAAGCGGGACGATGTCTCGGGTTCGGGTGGTTACACCCACAAGACGATCTGGGCGGCGAACAAAACGGGTCTGCACAACCTCTTCCGGCTCTCCTCGGACGCGTATGCGGAGGGGTGGCTCCAGAAGTGGCCGCGGATGGACAAGGAGACCATCTCGCAGTGGTCGGAGGGGCTGATCGCCTCCACCGGCTGCCCCTCGGGCGAGCTCCAGACCCGGCTGCGGCTCGGCCAGTTCGACGAGGCCCTCCAGGCCGCCTCGGATTACCAGGACATCTTCGGCAAGGACCGGTATTTCCTGGAGCTGATGGATCACGGCATCGAGATCGAGCGCCGGGTGCGGGACGGGCTGCTGGAGGTCGGCAAGAAGCTCGGCATCCCGCCGCTGGTCACCAACGACTCCCACTACACCTACCCCAATGAGGCGCCCGCCCACGACGCCCTGCTCTGCATCCAGACGGGCAAGAACATCTCCGACCCGGACCGCTTCCGGTTCGACGGCACGGGCTACTACCTGAAGTCCACCGACGAGATGTACGCGGTGGACTCCTCGGACGCCTGGCAGGAGGGGTGCCGCAACACCCTGCTGGTCGCGCAGCAGATCGACACCGCCGGCATGTTCCAGGCCCGGAATCTGATGCCGAAGTTCGAGATCCCCGAGGGCTACACCGAGATCACCTGGTTCCAGGAGGAGGTCCGGGTGGGCATGGAGCGCCGGTTCCCGGCCGGTGTGCCCGAGGACCGCCAGCGCCAGGCGGAGTACGAGATGGACGTCATCATCAAGATGGGGTTCCCGGGCTACTTCCTGGTGGTCGCCGACTTCATCATGTGGGCGAAGAACCAGGGCATCGCGGTGGGCCCCGGCCGCGGCTCGGCGGCCGGCTCGATCGTCTCGTACGCCATGGGCATCACCGACCTCGACCCGATCGAGCACGGACTGATCTTCGAGCGGTTCCTCAACCCCGAGCGCGTCTCCATGCCCGATGTCGACATCGACTTCGACGAGCGCAGGCGCGTCGAGGTGATCCGGTATGTGACCGAGAAGTACGGCGCCGACAAGGTCGCCATGATCGGCACCTACGGAAAGATCAAGGCGAAGAACGCCATCAAGGACTCCGCCCGGGTGCTCGGCTACCCGTACGCGATGGGCGACCGGCTCACCAAGGCCATGCCCGCCGATGTCCTCGGCAAGGGAATCGACCTCTCCGGCATCACCGATCCCAAGCACCCGCGCTACAGCGAGGCCGGCGAGATCCGGGGGATGTACGAGAACGAACCGGATGTGAAGAAGGTCATCGACACCGCCAAGGGCGTCGAGGGCCTGGTGCGGCAGATGGGTGTGCACGCCGCCGGCGTGATCATGTCCAGCGAGACCATCACCGACCACGCCCCGGTCTGGGTCCGGCACACCGACGGGGTGACCATCACCCAGTGGGACTACCCGCAGTGCGAGTCGCTCGGTCTGCTGAAGATGGACTTCCTCGGCCTGCGCAACCTCACGATCATGGACGACGCCATCAAGATGGTGAAGTCCAACAAGGGCGTCGATCTGGAGATGCTGGCGCTTCCGCTGGACGATCCCACGACGTACGAGCTGCTCTGCCGGGGTGACACGCTCGGTGTCTTCCAGTTCGACGGCGGCCCGATGCGCTCGCTGCTGCGGCTGATGAAGCCCGACAACTTCGAGGACATTTCCGCCGTGTCGGCCCTGTACCGGCCGGGCCCGATGGGAATGAACTCCCACACGAACTACGCGCTGCGAAAGAACAAGCAGCAGGAGATCACCCCGATCCATCCGGAGCTGGAGGAGCCGCTCAAGGAGGTTCTGGATGTCACCCACGGCCTGATCGTCTACCAGGAGCAGGTGCAGAAGGCCGCGCAGATCATCGCGGGTTACTCCCTGGGCGAGGCCGACATCCTCCGCCGCGTGATGGGCAAGAAGAAGCCCGAGGAGCTGGCCGCCAACTTCACGATCTTCCAGGCGGGCGCCCGGAAGAACAAATACTCGGACGAGGCGATCCAGGCCCTCTGGGACGTCCTGGTGCCGTTCGCCGGATACGCCTTCAACAAGGCCCACTCCTCCGCGTACGGCCTGGTCACCTACTGGACCGCCTATCTCAAGGCGAACCACCCCGCCGAGTACATGGCGGCGCTGCTGACCTCGGTGAAGGACGACAAGGACAAGTCGGCCGTCTATCTGAACGAGTGCCGCCGCATGGGCATCAAGGTGCTCCCGCCCAATGTGAACGAGTCGCAGTCGAACTTCGCCGCCCAGGGCGACGACGTGATCCTCTTCGGCCTCTCCGCGATCCGCAATGTCGGCACCAATGTCGTCGAGTCGATCATCCGGAGCCGCAAGGCCAAGGGGAAGTACAGCTCCTTCCCCGACTTCCTGGACAAGGTCGAGGCGGTGGTCTGCAACAAGCGGACCGTGGAGTCGCTGATCAAGGCGGGCGCCTTCGACGAGATGGGCCACACCCGCAAGGGCCTGGTCGCCCACCACGAACCGATGATCGACAATGTGGTCGCGGTCAAGCGCAAGGAGGCGGAGGGGCAGTTCGACCTCTTCGGCGGCATGGGCGACGAGGGCGCCTCCGACGAGCCGGGCTTCGGGCTCGATGTGGAGTTCTCCGACATCGAGTGGGAGAAGTCCTATCTGCTCGCCCAGGAGCGGGAAATGCTCGGGCTCTATGTCTCCGACCATCCGCTCTTCGGTATCGAGCACGTCCTCACCGACAAGGCGGACGCGGCCATCGCCCAGCTCACCGGCGGTGAGCACGGCGACGGCGCGGTCGTCACCATCGGCGGCATCATCTCCGGCCTCCAGCGGAAGATGACCAAGCAGGGCAATGCCTGGGCCATCGCCACGGTCGAGGACCTGGCCGGCTCCATCGAATGCATGTTCTTCCCGGCCACCTATCAGCTGGTCTCCACCCAGCTGGTCGAGGACACCGTGGTCTTCGTCAAGGGCCGGCTCGACAAGCGCGAGGACGTGCCCCGGCTGGTCGCCATGGAGCTGATGGTTCCGGATCTCTCGTCGGCGGGCACCAACGCCCCCGTCGTCGTCACCATCCCCACCGTCAAGGTCACGCCGCCGATGGTCACCCGGCTCGGCGAGATTCTCAGTCACCACACCGGGGACACCGAGGTCCGGATCAAGCTCCAGGGTCCCCGCAGCACCACGGTCCTGCGGCTCGACCGGCACCGGGTCCGCCCCGATCCGGCACTCTTCGGCGATCTGAAGGTGCTGCTCGGACCGGCCTGTCTGGCGGGCTGAGCCCGCGGGAGACCCCAGCGCACCCGGCAGGAGGGGGCGCGCCCGTCGTCACGGGCGCGCCCCCTCCTGCTCTGTGTGTACCGGCGGGTGCCGCCGGGTCAGTTGTGGCCGAAGCGCCGCTGGTGCTTACGGGCAACATCCGCCGGGCTGCCCTGTGCCTGCGACTGAGGCTGGGCCGTGTCCTCGAAAGAGGTGGACTTCGAGTCCTGACGGCCGCGCTCGGCCGGGGACGAGCGGTCCTGCTGATGACTACTGCCCTTGCGGTTCTTGTTCTTGGCCATGGTGTGCCTCCATCGGGTTTTAGGGGCCAGGGCCGCGACCAGACTCACATATGGGACGATGTGTTGCATTTTGGATCATTGCCGTGGGTAAACGGCCCTTGTCGCAGGGGTTGACAGGGGTTCCGCCACGCCGATGATCGAGTTCCGGCCGTTAAGCCACACGCGGTCGGGCAGACTCGAAGGAAACCCGGAACAATCCCCGGTCCGGAGCCTTCCCGTCGCCCGTCTGTGCTTCCGGGCCTCTCGGATTCTCCAGTTCTCCCAGTTCGTCCCGGAATTCAAGATCTTTTATCAAGACCCTTTCAAGATCTAATACATCCATACGATGAAATATCGGAAAGAGGGTGGAGCGCGTGGACCGCTGCGTTGTGCTGGTGGACGCCGGCTATCTGCTCGGTGCCGCCGCGAGCCTGCTCGCCGGGGAACCGGCGCGTTCCCGGATCGCCGTCGACCACGCCGCCCTCATCCAGGGCCTGCGCGAACTGGCCGAGGCCGATACCGAGCGCCCCCTGCTGCGCATCTACTGGTTCGACGGCGCCCCCGACCGCGTACCCCAGCCCGAGCACCGGAGGCTGCGGGTGATGCCCAGGGTCACCGTCCGGCTCGGGGCGCTGACCCGCAGCGACGGGCGATGGGCGCAGAAGGGGGTGGACGCCGCCATGCATGCCGAACTGACCGAGCTGGCCAGAAACCGCGCCTGCTCCGATGTGGTCCTGGTGACCGGTGACGGGGATCTGCTCCCCGGGCTGATGTCCGCCAAGGAACACGGTGTCGCCGTCCATCTCTGGGCCGTCCAGGCCGCCGACGGCGACTACAACCAGTCGGAGGATCTGGTCGCCGAGGCCGACGAGCGCCGGGTGCTGGACCGGGCCTGGATCACCACCGCCGTACGGGCCAAGGAGGTCGGCGCGGTCTGCGCGCCGCCCCCGGTGCCGCGCCCCGAGATCGCCGCCATCCTCTCCGCCCCGCTCCCCGAGTCGGCGCTCGCCGCCGCCCAGAACTCCCCGCCCGAACCGGCGCGCAACGGCGGCCGGCCCGCCGCCGCCGGCGGTGTCGAGACCGTCTCCGTGCCCTCCGCCCCCAAGGGCGTGCCCACGCCCAAGGACTTGGCCGGCCTGCGCGCCCCCGGCCCGCACGCCCCCCAGCACCCGGCCAGTGCCACCCTGCGCTGGTCGTCGGACAAGGGCTGGATCGAACGGCCGGGCGCCGGTGCGCTCGGTGAGCCTGCGGAGACCGCGTCGCTGCCCACCCTCGCCCAGCTCACCAGCGCCGAACAGCGCTGGGCGGACCGGGAGGAGGACATCACCACCGTCGGCGGCGACCCTTTCGAGGTCGGCCAGGTGTTCGCCCGCCGCTGGATGGAACGGCTCCCGGAGACCGGGCACGTACAGAAACTCTCCACAATGTATCCACGAATCCCTCACCGAATTGATGGAGAATTGCTCCGTTACGCGGCACGTTTCGGTCTTCTCGCACACAAGGACGACCAGATCGACGAACATGACCGCTATGCGATCAGAGCCGGGTTCTGGCGGGAGATCGATGTACGAGCGGCCGCGGAGCACGCCCCGGCCGGGGAGTAGTACGGACGACCCCGTACCCTCGTACCTCGTGAGTACGGTGTGCGTGGTGCGGCGACTGGTCAAGACGTATCCGGCCGCGCGTGCCCGCCGGGGGGTGCCCGCGACCCCCGAGGTGCGGGCGACGGACGGCATCAGCCTGGAGGTCCGGGGCGGCGAGATCTTCGGCCTGCTCGGCCCCAACGGCGCCGGCAAGTCCACCCTCGTCCGCCAGCTGACCGGGCTGATGCGCCCCGACTCGGGCAGCGTCGAGGTGCTCGGACACGACCTCGTGCGCCACCCGGAGCGCGCCGCGCGGCTGATCGGCTATCTCGGCCAGGAATCCACCGCGCTCGACGAGCTCACCGTCGCCCTCGCCGCCGAGACCACCGGCCGTCTCCGCGGCCTCACCACCCGCGACGCCCGCGCCGAACGGGACGCCGTACTGGAGGAGCTGGGCCTGACCGAGCTCGCCGGACGCCCGCTGAAGAAGCTCTCCGGGGGCCAGCGCCGGCTCGCCTGCTTCGCCGCCACCCTGGTCGGCGAACGCCCGCTGCTCGTCCTGGACGAACCCACGGCGGGGATGGACCCGGTCGCGCGCCGGGCGGTGTGGAGCGCGGTCGACCGGCGGCGGGCCGAGCACGGCACCACCGTCCTGCTGGTCACCCACAATGTGATCGAGGCCGAAACGGTCCTCGACCGGGTCGCCGTGCTGGAGAAGGGCCGCGTCATCGCCTGTGACACCCCCGGCGGCCTGAAGGAACGGATCGCGAGCGAGGTGCGTGTGGAGCTGCTGTGGCGTGAACGAGCGCCCCTGGAAGTGCCGGAGGTCGCCGCGCTGCGCGAGTCGGCACAGGAGTCGGGGCGCCGCTGGGTGCTCCGGCTCGCACCGGACGAGGCGCGCGCCGCGGTCGCCGCGGTGACGGGCGGCGCGGCGTTCGCGGCGCTCGACGACTTCACGCTGACGACGCCCAGCCTGGAGGACGTGTACTTGGCGCTCGGGGGGAACGCGACGAAGGGGCTGGTCAAAGCGTGAGCATCGTGCCCATGGAGGTGGTCTCCGGACAGCCTCGCATCGAGGAGAGGGAACGGCTCGCGACCGAGCCCGCGCCGCTCGCGCCGCGCGCCCGGCTGCTGCCGGCGCTCGGCGCGGTCTACCGCGCACAGCTCTCCCGCGCCCGGGTCGCCCGGATCCCGCTGCTCTTCGTCGCCACCTTCCAGTCGATCGGGATCATGGTCCTGATGCGCGGGGTCGTGGACGGGGGAGCGGAGGCGCGGGCCGTCGTCGCGGGCTCCACCGTGCTCGTCGTCGCCTTCGTCGCGCTCAATCTGCTCGCCCAGTACTTCGGCGGGCTGCGGGCCAGCGGCGGACTCGACCACTACGCCACCCTCCCCGTGCCGCCCGCGGCCGTGGTCCTGGGCGCGGCGGGGGCGTACGCCTCCTTCACCGTGCCCGGCACGGTCATCACGGCGGTCGCGGGCAGTGTCCTCTTCTCGCTGCCGCTCACCCATCTCTGGGTGCTGGTGGCGGTGGTCCCGCTCTCCGGGGCGGCGCTCGCCGGCCTCGGCGCGGCCCTCGGCCTGCTCGCACCCCGCCAGGAACTCGCCACCCTCCTCGGTCAGCTGGGCATGTCGGCGGCGCTGCTCCTCGGCGTGCTCCCGGCCTCGCGGATGCCGGAGCCGATCTCCTGGGCGCGTGATCTGCTGCCGTCCACCTACGGTGTGGAGGCGCTGGCCGAGACCTTCGACCGGCATCCCGACTGGGCGTCGGTCGCCCTCGATCTCACCGTCTGCGCGGTGGTCGGCGTCCTCGCGCTGGCCGCCGCGACCTGGGCGTACCGGCGGGCCGCGGTCCGATGAGGCGCGGTCCGCGCGCGCCTGGCACGATGGCGGGGTGACCGCACCGCTGACTCCTCCCGCCCAGCCGCAACAGCCACATGGCTCGTCGGACGAAGGCGCCCCGTGGCCGGCCCCGGCACCCGGGCCCCGGCACCGGGGATCCGGTGATCCGGAGCTGCGCGCCGATCTCCGGGACGGCGCGCTGGTGACGCTGGCCGTGGGGGTCTCGGGCGTACTCTTCGCCCTGCTCTGGTCCTGGCTGGCGCCGCGCGTCTCGCTGATCTCCGACGGCAAGGCCGTCTTCGTCCGCAACACCGAGGGCGAACAGGCGGTGGGCGCGGACGGCACCTTCGGCCTGCTGGCGCTGGGCTTCGGCGTGCTGAGCGCCGCGGCGGTGTTCTGGTTCCGCCGCCGAGGGGGCGTTCCGCTGGTGGCCGGGCTGGCCCTCGGCGGGGTCGTCGCCTCGCTGCTGGCCTGGCGCATCGGAATCTGGCTGGGCCCGCCGGAGGACCTGGTCGCCCACGCGAAGTCGGTGGGGGCGGGGGTGCCCTTCGAGGGGCCCCTGAAGCTTTCGGCGAAGGGGATGCTGCTGGGGTGGTCGCTGGCGGCGATGGCGGTGCACCTGGGTCTGACCGCGGCGTTCGGGCCGCGCGACCCGGAGCCGGAGCCGCCGGCGCTCTGGGACGCGCCGCCGCCCCGGCCCTGACCCGGTCCGCGCGGCGCGTGCCCTCTCCGGGGCGCTGCCCCGTCCCCGGCGCCTCAATCGCCGGCGAGGCTGAGTTTGTGCGCCCTCGCCCCGGGTGCTGGTGCCTTTGCGGGGCTCCGCCCCGGACCCGGCGCGGCTGCCTCCGGCGGAGCCGAATCTTGGGCGCCCTCGCCCCGGGTGCGGATGTCTTTCCGGGGCTCCGCCCCGGGCCCGGCGCCTCAAACGCCGGCGGGGCTGATTTTTGGCGCCCTTGTTCGCGGGTGCGGGTCGGTGGGTGGACGGTGAGGTGTCGTTGCTTGTGTTGTTCGGG
>NZ_JBDQQP010000026.1:36771-60833 GCF_039888735.1 Streptomyces sp. CAU 1734 | reverse complement strand
AGGCTGAACATTGAGAAAGCACGTAGTCTCTTCAAGTCTCCTCACACATGGAGTTCCCTTGGCTGAAGATCAGGAAGTCACGGCCCGTGCCGAGTTGGCCGCCCACCGCAGGATGCTCGCATCGCCCAGCGGGCGCAGTGTCACTCGGTGCGGGATCTACTGCCGACTCTCATACGCCCCCGATGGCTCGCTGGAAAAGGTGGAGCAGCAGGAGGGGGACTGCCGAGATCTTGCCGCACGACTGTCGTGGGTGGTGTCTGACGCACACGTCTTCCAAGACAACTCTCGAAGCGCTTGGCAGCGGAATCGCAAGCGGCCTGCCTGGGACAGGATGTTGAGCACCCTGGAGGCCGGCGAGATCGACGCCATCATCGTCTATCACGGAGATCGGCTGATCAGGCAGCCTTTCGATCTGGAGAAGCTGATCAGTGTCGCCGATCAGAAAGGTATCCGGATCGCTTCACCTTCCGGAACGCGGAACCTCGATTCGCCAGATGATCGCTTTGTCCTCCGGATCGAGGCAGCCCAGGCGTGCAGGGAGTCGGACAACACCTCGCGCCGCGTCACACGGGGTCTCGTGAACCGGGCAGAGAAGGGGCGTGCCAGCCCTGGAGGTCGGCGCGCGTTCGGGTGGGGGTTGCCCACAGGGCAGACCCGCATCAAGGTCGATCGACGGACCGGCAAGGAGAGCGTCGTCCCGGTCCTCGATTTCGACAAGACAGTGCCGGAGGAGACCAAGATCCTTGCCGATGTCAGTGAGCGGCTGCTCGCTGGGATGACCAAGAAGGCAGCGGTCCAGTGGATGAATCAGCGATGCAGGACTACAAGCGGCGGGCTGTGGATCGAGGCGACCCTGACTCGGCTTCTGGAGGCTCCGAGGACAGCCGGCTTGGTGGAACGGGACGGGGTCTACTTCAAAGCGGTGTGGGAGGGCCCGCTCTCTGTGGAGGCGTGGGAAGACCTGAAGGCCCTCTTCGCTGCGTCTCGGCAGGCGAATCCGTACAGAGGCAGGACACGCAGGCATCTGCTTCCCGGTGTGGCCGAGTGTTCGTCCTGTCATGTTCCCGATCCTCAGGGGAAAATACCCGCACGGTGCTGGATCGATGTCAAGATCTGCCCTCATCCCCACAGGACCGTGAAGTCGAAACCGTCCGGGACCGGCGCGAGCAAGTCCCAGATCTACTTCTGCCCGCAGTGCGGCCGAGCCCGCAACGAGCCCTACACGGACGAATACGTGGTGGGTCATGTACTCCGACTGCTCAACGACCCGCGGTTGCTGTCCGAGCTCCAGTCCCCCTCGGCCGGGGGAGGTCCAGGGCCGGCCGAGGAGATCGTTCAGCTGGAGCAGCGGCGCGCGCGGTTGGCCAAGCAGGTCGAAGACGCCGCAGACGACCCGGACGTGGACCCGTTCCTCGCGATGAAGGCGATATCGGGCTTCGACAGGAAAATCGCCGGGCTTCGCGCAACCCTGGCCACGACGGCACAGGATCGGCTGATCCTGCGTGCCGTCGGATACAGCCGCGAGCAGTGGGAGGCCGAGCCGATCGAGGTGCGAAGCGACATCGTCGGCGCCCTCTTCCGCGTGGCCATCAAGGGGGTTACTCGGATGGGCAAGGGGTTCGACCCCAGCAGCGTGGAAGTTTTCCGAAGAACACCTGATGGTGCGACACGGAAGAGGGCGTAGCCGCCGGCGCGGTGGGCCGCACTGCTCGGTGCGGCCTGCTGGCCGTCTCTACGGCGGCGGGGGCCGTTCGTTGCGGCTGCTACCCGGATGCTGCGGCTCGGCGAATTGGCTCCTGGACCTGGCCGCCGGGCCCGGTGGTGGGAATCCGGCGGGAGGTCCCTCATTCAATTCAGACAATATTCGTTCGCTGTCGTACTCGACGCGTACTTGTGTGAGCTGCCAGGTGAGGTGATTCACCCGTTGGAAGAGCAGGGCCACGGCTGTGCAGACGACGCCGAGAACGGCCGCGAGAATGATGATCATCATTCCCATCCCTTGGCAGTTCTCAGTCACTTCTGATGTGTGGTGCAAGCACCGAGAATGCTGCGAACTCTTGGGTATGTCCCTGTCATATTGACGTCTGTGACGAAATCGTTACTCTTTGCGGTGGGCCGTCGGCCGCTCGGCTCCGGTCTCTTGAGCCTCAAGCTTCGATGCGAGAGTCCGCAGGAGCAGCGCCTTCTCCTTGGCCGACCGCGGCCGTTCATCGAGCGCGTTGAGGATGATCTGCTGCTGCCACCCTTCCAGCTCCACAAGGGGTCCCGGGTCGGCCGCCTCGGACTGCTCCGCCCCGCCGGCGCTCTCCAACTCTTCGAGGATGCGCCCGGCATCCGTGCGGCCCGTGTCGTTCAGCCGGGCCGAAGCGATCTCCAGGGCATACGCCATGTGCGCCAGCGTTATGGCCGGCGCGATCACCGGCTCGCGGGTGTCCTTGCGGTACCCGGCCTCGATCTGGCGCCAGCGGGAACCGCTGAACTTGATGCGCATGTGGCGCGTAGCCGCCTCGGGGCTGAGCCCCTTCGCCTCACGGGCGATGCGGATGAGTAGCGCCTCCGGCGGTGGGGGTTGCGCCGGTCCGGTCATGGCGGTCCTTCCAGGTCCCGAAATCCGGTATTGGACTTTCTTGGACTGTATCGGACCGGATCAGGGTGCCGACTAGGGGTCTCTACACAATCTCCACATGCGAGACGAGTGAAAGAAAGTGCAACCTACTTATCAGTAACTCTTGTACGTATTCATACTGTCTTCTACTGTCTTTCACATGAGAGAACAAACCCGATTGGACCGGAAGCGCTTGATGCGCAGACGGGTCGAGGCGGGGTTGAGCCAGACCGAGCTTGCCTCTCGCGCAGGTTGCAGCAAGCAGCTCGTGTCCATGGTTGAACTGGGCAAGGCCAACTTCTCCCCGAGCAACCTTGCCAAGATCGCCGCCGTGCTGGAGTGCACCATCCGCGACCTGTTGCTCCCGGATGAGGCCCCGCAAGCCGTTACGCCCGCCGTCTGATGGCAGCCGTCAACGACCAGCGCGGCCTGTGCCGCACTCCCACCGAAGCGTTCCTCGCCGGATACGGCGCCCCGTGCCCGCACGGTCTGACGCCCGTCGACTGCGCGGACTGCCGTCTGTCCATCACGGAGATCGGCCGCCTGGCCGTGCTGCTCCGTTCCGCCGCAGCCCCACCCCTCAAGGAAGTCGCCTGATGCCCGTCTGCAATGCCTGTCGGCACCACAACCCCCAGGGCCGGAGCAGCTGCCGTCAGTGCGGCACGCCTCTCTGACACACGCCTCGGCACGGCAAAGGGGCCGCCGGATGCACCCGACGACCCCGGCCCACCAGCCACCCATCACAGAAGGAAGTGGACCCCTATGGGATCCAGGATCGCACACAGCACGGGGCCGGCCCGGAACATCTCGGCGGCCTCCGCGCCCAAGCCGCTCATATGGACCGGCCTCGTCACCCATACCGACGCCACGGGCGCCGCCGCTGTCGAGTGTCGCGATGACGCCGGGCAGATGTACGAGCTCCACCTCGGTGACGACGAGCGCGAGGCCGCTGGTCTCGCGCTCGTGGCGCCCGAGGCCGACGGCCTCGTCTGCGTCTGCCCTGTCCACGGTGTCAGCGTCAATCCGGCGGGCGGTGTGTCGTGACACCCGCGCCGCTGGCCGACGAGTACCTGAGGAAGGTCCAGGAGCGGGTTGTCGCCGCCCCGCAGGGCCCGTGGGTCTGGCACATGGCGGACGACGGAACGCCTGACGGATTCGGGCCCTTCTCCTTCGTAGAGGCGTGGGACGAGACGCAGTTCGTGCCCGCGATGGAGTTCTGCCGCGAAGCACGGGCGGACGTGCCCGCGCTGCTGGGAGAGATCGCCCGACTGCGGACGTACGTGCGGCACTTGGAGAACACCGCACGCGCCGGGGGGCAGTGGTGATGCCCGGACGCATCGAGTACCGGGGAACCGTGCTCGACACCGAGGAGATGAAGACCAAAATCGGAGTACTGGCAGACATGTACCCGGTGGGCCTGCGCGTGATCCATGGGTGCGGGCGGAAGGGCCGAGTAGTCCTCGACGAGCCTGTCCACGTTCCCGGGGTATTCCACGGGAAGCCGACCGCTTGGTGCTTCTCTGACATGCGCACCGGCAACGCGATGGTGTGCGTGGCCTGGGACAACGAATTCGGGTTCGACCGGTGGCTCGTGTGGGTGCCGCTGCACAAGGTGCGGCCGATACGCGGCCAGCGTGAGAACCGGCCCGCTCTCGCACCCTCGGGTCGTGCCCGGTGAGCGGGCGCGGCAGCCTCGGCGGACAGCTCCGCCAGGGCCAGATCCGTGCCTTGTCCGACTCCGAGCGCATCCTCGGGCAGATCGAGCGCGGCGAGGTACGGGCCGGGCCGTCCGCCGCCCGGGAGATCGCCGCCCGCCATCAGAAGGCGTACGGCGATGTCTGGGCCACCCCCGATGGCCGGGCCGCGAAGCCGGATCCGCCGCCCGATCTCACGAGCCTCTTCAACGCCGCTCTCACATCCGTGCTGAAAGAGCGCGCATGACCACCCGCCCGGAGTCAAAGCCATCCGCAGCCGGCCCCCACGGTCCCGCTGGGGAAGCCAAGGCAGGTGAGGGGACCCGCTCCGTGCCTTCCCCGGTGACCCTGCCTGCTCCGGGCGGGATCCCCTTCCTCCCCGCCATCACGGCACCCGGTCCGCCCCGCGTTGCCCGACGGCCGCCAGCTCTTGCGGCGCCTCGATCCCGGTACCGGCCGGCCGGTACACGGCGGTCTCCACCAACAACCACAGGACTGACCATGAATGACGAGACCGACCCCTGGCTCGCTCGCTTCCAGACGCTGTCGACCGGTATCAAGTCCGTGACCGAGGCCGACTGGACCCCGGAGCAGGCACTCGCCTACCTGCGGGAGAACCGGCGCCGGTTCGCGGACAACGATGAGGCCCGCTGGCGCGGCGCGATGGGTAGCCGTCTGGCGGAGAGGGTGGTGGCCTCCACTGGGGTCGACCCGGCCGACGCGGCCGCGGTGCTGCTCTTCGTCGGTGCCCGGATCGGTGCCCTCTCATCGCGCACGGTGCTCCCGGCCTGGGTCGCCGGCGAGGTGTTGCAGTGCGCGGCCGACGACCTGTACCGGAAGGCCGAGGCAGGTGACGCGCCGTGACCGCCCTCCGGGTGATCGGCCTGGATCTGTCGATCACCGCGACCGGGATCGCCTATCGCGACGGCTCGACCGGTACGGCCGGTGGTTCCTCCGCGATGGGCGACCGGCGCCTGGTGACGATCGTGGACATGGTCGACATCGCGGTTGGCGGCCCGGACTCGGGCCTCGGCCCGCTGCCCGACCTCGTGGTCCTGGAGGATCTGCCCACTCACGCCAAGTCCGCCGGGGTCACCGGCATGGTTCACGGGGCCGTACGGGCCCTGCTGGTGCGCCGCACCGTGCCGTACGCACTGGTCACCCCGGCAACGCTGAAGGCGTATGCGACGGGCAAGGGCACGGCCGATAAGACCGCGATGGCGATGGCCGCCTACAAGCGGGCCGGCCGCGAGTTCGCCGACGACAACCAGTGTGACGCCTGGTGGCTGCGCGCGGCCGGCCTCGACCGCCTGGGGCACCCCGAGTTCCCTCTGCCCGGCGCGCAGCGCGACCGGCTCGACAAGGCCACCTGGCCCGCCTGAAAGAGCACATCAGATCATGACTCAGCTGAAGTTCGACGCCAGAGTGTCCGCCTCCGCCGCTGAAGCGCTGGAGCCACACGTACGGCCCGTGTACGACGTTCCGGGCGCACGCCGGATGGCGATCGTGGAGTTCGCACACACCGAGCGGACCCAGCCCGCGCCCGGCTCGGAGAAGGAACCGGCCGTGAAATGCCGGATCACCCACCTGGAGATTCCGAACGCGGACCAGGAGGGCGCCATCCGGGAGGCACAGCGGGCCCTGTTCGTCCAGCGCACGGCCGCCGGAACGCTGGACGACGAGGGTGAGATGGAGCTCTCCGAGCAGACGCTCCGGCTGACCGGCGGACTCCTGCACGCCATCGAGGCCGCCCGGCTGAAGGCGTCCGTGCAGCACTGGCACTCCTACGTCAGCCGACTGGTCCACCGGCCCGAGCTGACGCTCACCGAGCTCCGGCACGAGCTCGACCAGATCGCGGGGGGCCTGAAGACGGCCCTCGTGCCGGAACGCGGCGACCACAGCGACTGACCTCGTTCCACCACCCTGCCCCGAACCTGTCCGCCCGAGAGGAGGTGACCGCAATGCCGCAGAAGGTCCGTGTGCCCTGGCGCATCGTCACCTCCTCGCACTACTCGCACGCCGCTGTGCTGGTGTACGTCAAGATCGCCGCATTGGCGGCCCGGCCCGAGGGCTGCACCGCCGGCGTCGCCTACCTCGTATCGCTCCTGGGCATATCGCGCTCCACCATCGAGCGGTCACTCACCCAGCTCATGCGCCCCTGCCCCACCGATGACATCTCCGAAGTCACCAGCCACCGCCAGACACTGAAGGGCGGCACCGGCACCACCGCCATCCGGCGTGTCCGGCACACCGACTACCGGCGCGAACCCGGCGCATGGGTGCCCTCCCGGGCCGCGGAAGCGCTCAACCCCCGGCAGCTGCACGCCTACGCGGCGATCTCCTACGCAGTCCACACCGGCAAGCCGATCACTCTGGCCGAGCTCGGCGACATCCTGCGGCACCGCACCGGCAAGCGCGCCGGACGTCCCCTGGACGCCCGGTCGGTGCGCCGCATCCTCACCCAGCTCGCCGCGCTGGGATGGATCAGTGTCGACCACCGGGCCGGGCCGCGCGGCCGACACCTCTACACCGTCCACGACCAGCCAGTACAGCCGACGCTGACCGAGGACTTTAACGAGGGATCGGGTGAGGATCTTGGTGAGGGATCCCTCGCGTATAAGGAAGACCCGCAGCCTGACTCACCTGATGACAAGCGGGCCGGTGGTTCCATCCGCCGGAGGCGAGAGACCGGTAGTAAAGGCCCCTCGCCTGTGGAAAACCCCGGACCTTCCCAGCTCCCCGCCGCGTTCAAGGCCGCGTACACCGGGCCCGCGCTGAGTCTCGCTCCGCGGATCTGGCACATCCTCGCCCCCGTTCGCCCTCTCCTGCCCGGCCTGTCGCCGTACGTCGCACGTCAGCTGGCGCGAGAGATCGGCCGCCAGCTCGACGCCGGAACCTCTCCGGAGCGGCTGCGGGAAAGGCTCCAGCACCGGTACGCCGGGGTCCTCCATCAGGAGATCCGCGACCCGGGCCGGTGGCTCCTCGGCGCGGCCGTCGTACGTCACGGCTGCGGCCTCGCCGCCTGTGAGTCCGGCCGGATCTGGGCCACGGGCGACCGGTGCCAGGTATGCGCCGACCTGCGTGAAACCGAGCATCCGCCCCAAGGTCCGCCCGGACCGGACCGGCCACCGAAGCCTCCGTCACCCGATCCGGGACCAGCACAGCCGGCCGCCGCGCCCAGCTGGTGTTCCTGCCCCGACTGCCGCCCCACTCCCGCCCGGAGCCGACCATGACCCACCGGCCCACACCGAATCCGCCCGATGTTCCCCGGCCCGCGTCCACCGAGCTCCTCGCCCTGGCCGCGAAGGCCCGGCCGGACTGGGCACCACACGCGCTGATCGACGCACTCGCCCAGGCCCGCACTCACAGCATGACCTGGGGCCACGTCCTCGTCGCCGTCGCACAGCTGATGGCCGACCCCGCCGGCCAGCCCGGCGACCTGGTCTCCGCAGCATCCGAACCGTGGCTCCGGCCACGCCCGGCGCTCCACCCGGATATCGCACACCGGAGGGCGGATGAGATCCGCGCCGCTCTCCGCCACCCCAACACCACCCACGACTGAGGGAGATGATGGCGATGACCGCAACGAAGCACATCGCCGCGCCGCGCACGAATCCGCCCGCCGCCGACCTTGAGGCCCTGCGGACTGCGCTGCCGCTCACTGACCCCGACCGCCACGACCTCGAAGACCCGCGCGCCGAAGCAGCATTCGCGGCACTCGCCGCGGCCCACCCGGAGCGGGTGACTCCGGCCGGCCGCCCGGCCGCCGTGAAGCGCAGCCGGGCCACCACACCCACCGGCCGCACCATCCAGGCCGACGCTGTGATGACCAGCCAGCTGCGTACCCGCCTCACCGAGATCACCGGCCGCGACATCGCCGAGGTCCGCATCACCAAGTACCACACCGACAGCACGTCCTTCTGGACGGTGATGTGCCTGGGTCCCCGCCGACGCGAGGTCCCGCTCCCCAAGGGCGGCCCCCAGGAAACCAGCAGCATGCTCCGCACGGCCTTCCCTGACGCCCGCTGGTCCCTCCCCCAGGACTACGACACCACGGCCGGCACCCTCACCGAGCACCGGTCCCGTATGCCCGCCCCGCTGGCGCCGACCCCGCGGCAGACCAATCACGACAAGGCCGCCGCCGCTGCCAGGACATCACCCGGAACGTGGTTTCCGCTTCAGACCTACTCATCGGTGCGCAGTGTGATCGCGGCGGCCCACCGTGTCCGTACCGGATACGAAGCCCCCGCCTACACACCCACGGACGACGCTCATTTCGAAGCCCGCCGTGAACCGCTCGACCACGGCGCATGGCGCCTGTGGATCCGGTACGTCAACATGCCGGCCGCAGGAGAATCGTCATGAGCACTCCGTACCGGACCAGCTCCGCCGGCCGGCAGGCCATCCCCTCGGCTTGGGGCGGGCACCGCCCCCACCGCGGCCGCCTGTACGCGCACGGGCCGTGGTTCTTCTACTGCGGCACCATCGCCAGACATCCGGACACCGGGGAACAGACCGCGCTCGGGTGGATCCGGCTCGCCGACTCCGGCTGGTCCACCCATCCGCTCACCGCAGCCGAGTGGACCAGCGGCTGGGAAGACGTCACTCCCGCGCCCTCCGTCAACAGCGCCGCGGCAGGCATACCCGCAGGAGCCGAGTGATGCCGGAGACTCGACGCGCGTTCCTCCTGGCCGCCATTCGCACAAGCGCGGAACCCTGGACCGCCGGCCGTGCCGCCGAGCTGTACCTGGCGGACGGCCGATGGGCCCACCACCGCAACACCGCCCGGCAGGACCTGCGCGCGCTCGCCCGCCGCGGCGACCTCAGTGCCCGCCGCTCCGCTGCCGGCCGCCGCTCCTACGTCCTGGCCGACCCGCCCCCCGGCCTCAGCACCCCACGTACCGCGGACCTCTCCGATGATCTGGCCGCCCTCATCTGCCCCGCCGCATCAACCACCGCCACCTCCCAGGAGGATCCGATGACACCCGGCACATACGAGCAGAAGGCCGTCGGCCTGGCGCAGCAGGCCATTCTCCAGCCTCAATCCGCCGACGCCCCGATCCTCGCGGCGGTGGCCCAGGTGTACGCAACGCTCCATCTGGCCGCACCCGACCAATTCATCTACCGCGCCGAGGACCAGCGCGTCGGGCTGATCCTCGGACACTTCACCACCCTCTGCGCTGCGATGCGCTGCTGCGAAGCACGGGAGAAGAGCCAGCTCCCCGACGACCAGGCGGTGCTCTTCATCTGGATCGGCGACGAATCCGAAGCCGGGGAACCCTGGGAACTCACGGCCCAGTGCGACGGCGACGAGCAGCCCACCGGCCTCACCGTCGTCCCGGTCCTCGTCACCGCCGACTACGACGAGGAGGCCGACGCCTGATGCTGCCCACATCTGACGCCACTCCCGAGGTCATGCGCCTGCGCGGCGAACTCCGCCGGGCCAAAGCCGAGCTCGGATCCGCCCGTAACGTCCTCGCGGCCCTGGACGAACGCCTGGCAGACCTCCAGGTCGCGAACGAAGCTGCCTATGCGCGGGACTACGACCGCACTGGCGGCCCGGCCTTCGACTCTCAGCAGCCCGTGGGCGAGCTCCCGGCCCGGACTCCGGACACGGAGTCCGCCGCCATCGCCAGAGAGCTGGCGAACCTGCGGCTGATCCGGAAGGCAGCCCCAGGACCGCTCGTCGGCCCGGAGTGGACTGCCCTGGCCGAGCTCGATCGCCTCGAAGCCCTGTCCGCCCAACAGGCCGCCACGATCCGCACTCTGCGCGGCGAATACGGAGACCTGGCGCACGCCCTGGGCCTCAACGAGACACAGGAGAACTCCCGATGACCGTCATGATTCCCTGGCCGCGCCGGGAAGCTGGGCGTCACAGCAGACCGGCCCTCATCCAGGCGTTGCGCACCGAGAACGCCAAGCTCAAGGCTTTCGAGAGCGCCGCCAACGACTTCTTCCTCAGACTCCTGGCTGACCGGGACGACGTGTACGCCGCGTGGCAGAACGCCATGCGGCAGTGTGCCGAGGCGGAGACCGCTGCCGTCTGCATGGAAGAGACAGCCCGTCAGCTCAAGCTGGAGAACGTGGAGCTGCTGGCCCGGCTCGCGAACGTGGACGCGGTGACCGTGCCTCCGGCAGAGCGGGACACCAGCGCTCCGGAAGACCAGGCCACCGAGCCGATTCCCGTCCGTGCTCTGTGGGACGCCCTCGGTGCCGGACCCGTTCAGGCCGTCCTCCCTCCGAGCCACGAAGACCCCGGCACGGGCCGAATCCTCTGAGACCGCTGCCCCGCATCTCTCATCGAACCGCCCGAGTGGCCGTACACACCGACGGCCGACTCCGCCTTCATTTCGGAGAAGAACATGCCCATCGAGAACACCGCCAGCGAGGAGAGCCAGTACGCGACCGCACTCCTCGCGCTCGCGACCGGCGACACCAGCGGCGTCATCGAAGCCCAAGAACGGCTCGGCCAGCAGCAGCTCATGGCCTCCAGTCACCTGCCGGCCACGCTCATCCAGTGCGAGCGCGCGGACTTCGAGGCTGTCGGCTTCACCCTCGGCACCCCGGACCCCAAAGACCCGCTCTTCATGCCCGTGACTCTGCCTGCCGGGTGGACGCGGCAGGCCGGCGACACCGACTTGTGGTCCTACATCGTGGACACACATGGCCGCCGCCGGGTCTCCATCCTCTACAAGGCCGCCTTCTACGACCGCCGTGCCCACATGACCCTCACGACGGTGGCGCGCTACGTACACAACAGCCTGAAGCGGGGTGCGCCGGTCATCCTCGACGACACGTGGGCCACCCCGGAGGCCATCGCCGCAGTCGCTCGCACTGCGATCGACCGAGCCGACCGCAACGTCGCACTCATGCGGGAAGCCGGCCACCCCGAAATCGCCGACAAGCACCTCGTTGAACGAGCCCTCTATGAGGTCCTGATCGACCAACACTCCTGACCTTCGCCGAGCCCACCCATCCCTATGCCCCGCAGCACAGACCGGAGAGTCCCATGACACGCCGATTCCACCCCGCCCGGCAGACAACCACAACCCTGATCGCCGAAGTCGCGAACGAGCTGGGCATCAGCACGAAGGAGGCGAGGCCGATGGTCATGGCCGTCTTCAACGTCATCGCCCGCACCGCCTCCGCCGGACACGACACCGCCATCACCAACTTCGGCACCTTCCGCTCCATGCCCGTCGCCGAGCGCATCTCCAGAAATCCGCAGAACGGCGACAAATTCATCACCCCCGCGCAGCACCGAATCCGGTTCCGCCCCGCCCGGCGCCTGGCCGAGATCATCCGGAACCGGGACACCGCGGCAGACATCACCAAACTCGTCAACGGGAGCCTCCGGTGATCCGTGAAATCCGCGCCCAACCCGGCCACTCGGCGAACCCCGGCATCCGCCGCAGCCGGCCCGGCGACTTCTCAAACACCGTCGAGAAGGGCACAGGATGATGACCACTCTGCCGGATGGCTACTACGCCATAGCCAACCCCTCAGACCCAACCACCATGACGTACTGGCGTTCCCGCAACGGCGGCCTGGCTGCCTGGCCCCGTAAAGCCTGGCACGGGCCCGCCCGCCCGCTGAAGCGGGACGCCCCTGCCGACCCCGGAGCCCGGATTGACTGGCTGCGGGCGTGGCAGGCGAAGTACCAGGCGTGGGTTGAGGCTGTGCACACCGCTCTCATCGCAGACCCCGCCGGCGCGCGGCGCCGGTTCGCCGACTTCGCCACCGCCTGCTGTGAGTGCGGCCGGCCCCTCACCGACACCAGATCGAAAGTGATCGGAATCGGGCCAGACTGCCGCCGCGGCATGAGCGAGAACACGCTCGCCCAGCTCCTCACCCCCGCCATCGCGAGCGCCCACGCAGCGAGAGAGAACAGGTTGCCATGACCTTTCGCTTCGAACAGCCACCCGCACGGCTGACCGGCTACCACTTGCCCTATCTGCTCGCCGCCGAGGCCGAGGATCTCCCGTACGACCACGTCCGGTTCCGCAGCCACGGGGTCCCCAACAACGCCGTCGGCCTCCAGATGTGCGGGCTGCTGGCCGGCGGCGAGAGCGGCCTGGTCCTCACCGATCTCGGTCGGACCATGCTTGCCGACTGGAGGTCCAGCCCGGAGGGCCAGGCATGGGCTGCCTCATGGAGCGACGAGGCGATCTCCGAAAGCGAACAGGATTCCGTCTCGGCCGCATTGGGCGCCTCACCCATCCCGGAACAGATGGACCTGTTCGCAGACGTGCGGAACGAGGTGAGCCATGCCCATCCGGCCTGAGAACCGTGCCCGTTACCCGAGCGGATGGCCGGAGATCAGCATCCGCATTCGCAACGATCGTGCCCAAGGTCGTTGCGAATGCCGGGGCGAATGCGGCCGGGGAACGCATGTCGGCCGCTGCTCCAACTGCAACGGCGGCCAGGCGTACGGCACCGGGTCTCGCGTCGTTCTGACCGTCGCGCACCTCGACCACACCCCTGAGAACTGTGACCCGGCAAACCTGCGCGCCATGTGCCAGGGCTGCCATCTCGCCTACGACGCCGAGCACCACCGGCAGACCGCGGCTCGTACCCGTCGGGAAGCCATCGCAGCGGCTGGGCAACTCGCACTGCCGGTCGCCGGGCTGAGGAGCTCCAACGCAAGCGAGCCTCCTGGCCGCCCAGGAGTGCCGGGCGAGACATCCTCTGTCGCCAGAATCAGTCCAGTCTGCTCCGCCAACCATCAGCCCGGCCGCCGGCGCGCGAGCGGCGACCAGTCTGTCATCGAGGAGACGCGCATCGACCAGCACGACCCTCGGGCTCCCGACTGCCCCGACATCCCGCCCGCCGACCCTGCGGACGCACCACGCAGATCCTCCCTCGACTCGACCGAAGCAGGAGCACACCCCCGATGAGCAGCACCGACCACTCCCGCGAGGCAGAACGCCTCCTCGGCCGCGCCCACCACTTCACCTACGGCGACGGCGGCGACCCTGCTACTGGCGCGGCGCTCGCTGCCGAGGGGCAGGGTTACGCGCTCCTCGCGCTCACGGCCGCCGTTGCGCAGCTCGTCGGCCAGCCGGCCGGTACCGAGGAGACAGTCCCGGCGGCGCCGACCACCGTTTACCGCGCCTCCCACGACTCCATCTCCATGGGCCTGTACAAGACCCGCGAGGCCGCCCGCGCCCACTGTGAAGCCGCAGAGCGCCAGGCGTGGGCGAAGGGCCACATCGGAGTCCTCGGCTGGGTCCCCGACGACGGCTCGCCGGAAGCCCCTGAAGAACTGTCGCTCTTCTGGCCCGACAACCCGGGCAACGACGGGGCGCCCGACGAGACGTGCACCGGCTACGTCGTTACCCCTCTCACCGTGGCCGCCGCGTACGACGAGGAGGCCGGCGAATGAGCCCCATCATCCGGGTGTTCACGCCCGACCAGCTCGTCTTCGAGGAGACATCGATGGTCCAGCACGACCACGCCACCGACCCCGACCACCCCGACATCCCGCCCGCCGACCCCAGCGCGCAGGAGCAAGCGATCCTCGCCCTGTTCCGTGCCAAGGCGGACACACTGAAGACTGCGGCCGACCAGAAGCTCATCCGCGGCGTCCAGGGTTGGATGGCCTTGGACCTCCATAGGGCCCTCGGCCGTCCCGACGACCGGGCCACCGACCACCAGGGCCACGGATCCTGGGCGGACTGGTGGGCCGACCTCATTGCCGGAGTCCGCACCGCGACCCCGGCCGGCCGCTGCGGCCGGGCCCTGTCCACCGGGCAGCCCTGCCCCGACCACCCCGAGCCGGCCACCGCGACCCCGCGCGCGCTGTACCTGACCCCGGGTCTCGCCACGCTGGCCGAGGACATCGATCGGGAGCGGCAGCGGTATCACGCAGTGTGGGGGGACGAGCACCTCGACCGGCATGCTGACGGCACCAGTAACGACCCGACGTCCCGGGTAATGCGGGAATCCGCGCGCGTTCTCTGCGACCTGGCGGCGGAACACGGCAATCTCACCTGGGCACGCATCCTCGAAGTGGAGCACTCGGCGGTGCTGGCCGAGACGGATCCGGTCCGGCTGCGGACCGAGCTGGTGAAGCTCGGCGCAGTCGTGGCCGCCTGGGCGTACGACCTCGACCGCCGCACCGCCACCGAGCAGACTGGCGGTACCCAGTGAACGCCCCGGTGCGCGCCCACTCGGCGGCGTGCGGCACGTGCCGGTCCCTCGCCCTGAGCGGCCAGCCGATCGAGCACGAGGAGTGCGCCGCCCGCGCGGTGCTCCTCCTGGCGCCCGACCAGCCCGCCTACGAGGACCTGGTCGACCTGACCGACGAGCAGCGGCAGGCCCTCCCCGCCCGCTTCCACACGCCCGTCTTCGAAGACTGCGGGAGGCCGAACGCCTGGCAATGCCGGGTGTGCTGGGGCGACGGCTGGGTGGCGCAGTGGCCGTGCGGGCCGGCGCAGCGGCAGGGTGCCTTGGTCTTCGCGTCCGAGGTGGCGGCCGAGGACATCGCCGCCGAGCTGGAGCGGCTACCCGCCCGGATTGCCGAGCTGGAGCCGGGCACCGGCACCCGGCAGTTCCTCGCCTTCGCGCTGGACCTCGCCGCCGAGAAGATCACCACTCGGCCGGCCGAGTTCAACGAGGCCGACGAGGACGCGCTCGCAGCTTTGCGCCGCTGGGCCAACGAACGCCCCGCGCCCGACACTCCGATGGGAGCCTGACATGCCGCGATTCCGGAAGAAGCCGGTCGAGATCGAAGCCCTTCACCTCTCGGGTGCCAGCCTGCGAGAGGCCGTCGATTTCGTACCGATGGAGCAGTTCGCGGGCGGTGGAGTCATCCCTGGAGACGGCCGTGTCTTCGTGGACATCAGGACCCTTGAGGGCACTATGCGTGCCCTTGAAGGGGACTGGATCATCCGGGGTGTCGCTGGCGAGTTCTACCCCTGCAAACCGGACATCTTCACGGCCACCTACGAACCTGCTGGCCAAACAACCACCGGGGACTCCTCGTGACCGCGCCCGACCCGTCGTGACCGTCGCCAGGGTCGCCGCCCTCACCGCGGCGGCCCTCGGCCACACCACACACCCCGCCCGATCCGACTCTTCCGGCGAACGGACCGATCACATGCGCTTCCCTCACACCACCGGCGCGCGGGCCGCACTCTCGGCCGCGCACCTGGTCGCGAGCGGACTATCCGCCTCCCACACCGCGCGCATTGCCGAGGCCGCAGGCATCCCCACCCGGAGGTGGACCGCATGACCCCCGCCGACGAACTCCGCGCCGCCGCCACCCGGCTCCGCGAGGCTGCGACCGCTGCCAGCACCAACCGCGCCGGCGAGCCCACCGCCAGCTGGAGCACCGAGGAGCGCTACTCCGACTACCCGGCTGGAGGCAACCGTCTCTTCGGCGACTTCTTCACCCGCGAGGACGGCCGCGTGACCGCCTGGCCGCTCCTGTTCCGCGGCGGCAGCCGGGAGCGGGAGGCCCGGATGGAGACCCAGCACGCCCAGTACATCGTCCTCATGCAGCCTGCCGCCGGGCTCGCCCTCGCGGCCTGGCTGGATCAGGCCGCCGACGCCCTCACCGGCGCCGCAGTCCCCGACACCGAGCCCGCCCTCGCCGTCGCCCGCCAGATCCTCGGCACGACCCCCACCGGGGAGGACCAGTGACCGACGCCACGCCCGCCGACCTGCTCACCGAGGCCGCCCGCCGTGCTGCCGCCCTCGGCTGGCGCACCATCGCAGTCTCCCGCCTCACCCGCCTCCAGCGAGGCGACGCCACTGCACTCCCACCCGACCCGGCCACAGCCCTCGACGCCCGCCAATCGCGTCCGACCAGGGAGACCCCCTGATGCCCACCACCAGAAGGGCCACCTGATGAGCAGCACCGTACCCGTCACGTTTACCTGCGCCTGCGGACTCACCGCAGAGCACTACTGCCGCAAGCCCCCACCCGCAGACATAGCCCGCGAGGCCCTGCTCGCCGCCGTCGCCCGGGTCCGTGCCCTGCACCAGCCCACCCGCGGCCTTGGCTACGACTCCGACGAGGACGACGGCACGTATGGCGTGGTCTACAAGGCATGCACAACCTGCGGTCACAGCTCCGAGTACGCGGTCCGTTGGCCCTGCGACACCATCCGCGCCCTCGACCAGATCACGGAGAAGCGATGAGCATCACCACCCATGCGCTGCCGCACGACGACTACATCAGCGCCGTCACCGACGCTCTCACCTGTGGGGGTCTCGACACCACCGACCACACCTGGACCGACGACTGTGACACCCGCGGGACATACTGCTACCTCAACGCGGTCCTCACCCTCGATCCCTCCGGCACCGTGACGTCCGGCGACGACGCCGAGCGCTCCAACTGGCCTTACGGACTCTTGCTGATCTGGGAGTGGCACACCGGTGCGGAGGCCGATCAGGGCGAGCCGGAACGAGGCCCGCAGTGGCTCTTCGCCGAGTTGAGGAGCGACGGCAGCAACGAGTACCCGACCGAGTTGCCCGTGCCCGGCTACGCCAGTCCGGCCGCTGTGGTGGACGCCGCACGGCAGGTCATCTCCCGGGAGATCCGCCCCGGTAGCTTCCACACCTCAGCGCAGCCGCAATGGGCCGGCGGAATCATCGGAGCCCCGTGGGACGGAGCCACCGAACTCAACGCCGCCTGCGAGGCGTGGGGCGCCGCCGAGACTCACGACAGCAAGGCCATCGCGTGACCACCCCACCCGAGCCCGTTGTCACGGTCGCCCGGTACGAGGTCAGCCTCCTCCCCGAAACCGACATCAACCGGCACGTCTTCACCCTCCGAGTCGAGTACCGCGGCCACAGCCGGTGGGCCGTCACCGACGGGCACCGCTGCCTCGCAGCTGACGGCACCTGGTCCTGGGAGTCCATCCCGTCCGAGCGCGCCGACGACTGGCTCGACCGACACCGGCACGACCTCGACACCGCCCTCGACCTGGCCCGCGAGTACGCGCCCCTGATCCGCGTCAACGGCCACACCGCCCTCGACGCGTACTACGCCACCACCGAGGAGACTCCGTGACCACTCGCGCAGCCCTTATCCGCTGGTGCGCCGACCAAGTGCGGTCCACCGACAACAGCCAAGCCGTCCTGGACGCAGCCGACTACCTCGACGACCGCGCGACCGAGGCGGATGCCGACGAGGCCACCGTCCAGGACCGATCCGCAGTCATCCGCTGGTGTGCGACGCAGGTCCACTCGATGGGCGGCGACTACACCGCAGAACTGGCCGCCGACCACCTGGACGATCTTGCCACCGAGGAGACCTCCTGATGCCCGACCGGATCCAGGTACTCCGCCTCGCCGCCATGGTCGCCGGCCGCGAGCTGGACGCCGCGCTCAACCACGCCGATCTCAGCTCCCGCTTCCCCGATCCCGACCTCCGTCAGGCCGTCATTGCTGAGGCCCTTGCCATTGCCCGACGGCTCATGGCCCGCGGCGCCCACCCCGATGCCGCCGGGGGGCAGCAGCCCGCCACGAGCAGCGCCCAGCAGGTGCCCTGCTCCACCGCGACCCTCCGCCGCACCCACGCCCCGCACGACTGGCAGCCCCAGCCCGGCATGACCCCAGTCCACTGCCCCGGCACCACAGAAGCCACCCCTGACGAGCCGGAGGAGCCGACCCGATGAGCCAGCACGCCACCGTCGTCCCGCTCTGGGAGACCAACCACCCGTACTACTGCGCCGAGGGCAACTACTACCGAAACGGCAACCACTTCGCCTACGACAGCTGGGCCGACTTCCAGGCCGAGTGGGGCGAGCTGGACCCGGACCTGAACTTGGTCTTCCGCTGGGACTGGCAGCGGGCCGACCCCGCCGACTACGCGTACGAGCTGGAGCACGGCGAGAAGCTGCCGCCGGACACCCTCCAGGTGTTCTGGGTCCTCCAGCGCAAGGCGATCCTCCGCTCCACCGAGTGCATCGTCACCGAGGCCGACGAGGACGCCGTCCGCGCCTGGCTCACGGACCGCGCCGCCCACATGCGCCTGCTCTGGGGACCGCTGCTCCCCGACTTCTGTCGCCAGCACGCCGCGCTGCCTTCGGCACGCCCCGCTGACACCGGATGGGCGGTCGAAACCCTCTGGCGCGACGGGGAGTGGCGGAGCTACTGGCCTGTCCGTCACACCCGCGACGAGGCCCACCAGGACTACGAGCGGTCCCACCAGACCAACCACGAGTACCGCGTTGTCCGGGTGACGACCACCTACCACGTCGAACCCGCCCCCAAGGGGCCCCGGTCTACCCCCTGACCCCACTGTCTCCCGCCCCACCAGCCGGAAGGACCACCATGGACCGGAATCAGCGCATCGCCCGCGCGATCAACATGCGGAAGGGTAAACCGCTCCGCCGCCACCCCAACCCCGAGCTCTTGGCACTGCTGACAGACACCGAGTCCTACCTGTCCGCCCTGCACAGCACCGTCCACCGTCACGACAACCTCGGCGCCGATCTCGGCTGCGCCGGCTGCGCCCTCCTGGGCCGGATCAAGGCCGCGCTCGCGCAGGACAGCCCGGACATCCCCCACACGGAGATCGGGCTCGACCACGCGGCCACCACTGGCCGAGCCGACCCCGGCGCTATCGGCGAGACAGCCTCCACCCGGGACGAGGCCGTTGTCCACGCCTGCCCCGGACCAGACGACCAGGGCATCAGCCCGTGCTGCGGGCGCCCGCCGTTCGAGTTCCGCGGCGAACGCCTCACCCGCGATCCGGCCCTCGTCACCTGCCCCGGGCTGCCTGGGGTTGCCGAGAGGCCGGCCCGATGAACAGCCCCGCAGACCTCCGCGCCCGCGCCGATGCCCTTGCCGCCACCGTGCCACCGATCACCGCCGGCCCTCGCACTGCCGCAGAACGAGAGGCACTCGAACTCGCCGCAGAACTCCGCGCCCGAGCCGCCCAGATCGAGCACCAAGAGCAGCCCCAGACCGAGGAGCCAGCCCGATGACCAGCCCCGCCTTCCCGCACCGGGTCCGCCTGTACGGCGGCCGGAACACCCACGCCGCGCGCCCGGACGGAGAAGGGCAGGACCGCTGGTTCACCGCCTGCGACTACGTCCTGACCCCGCCGCGGAACGGCGCAGACCACTGGCTGCTGCGCACCGAGCCCGTCACCTGCCCCGCCTGCAAGCGAAAGACCGACCGGTGACCGCGCTCCGCCTCACCGACGGCCAGATCCGCATCCTCCAGTACGCCGCCGACGGCTTCACCGACGAGCAGATCGCCCGCCGGCTCCGGACGGATCTCGCCGCGGTCACGTGCTCCGGCCCCGCCTGTCCGCCCGACGCCGTACCCGATATTCGACCCACCCGAACCTGCCAGGAGTTGCCGATGACCGAGCCCTTTCCCACCGTCCAGGGCCGCTGCCCCGCCTGCCGAGGCACCAGCCTGTTCCTCGGCACCGGCGGGCACGTCACCTGCGCCGCCGACGAGCTGCTCCATGGCACCCCTGTCACCGGGCTGGCAGCGACTGAAGCGACCGGCTTCCGGGCCCGGCTCCGCCAGCAGCTCGCCGAGGCACAGCGCGCCGCCCGCGAGCAGCCTGTCGAGCGCTGCGGCAACCAGACCCGGCTCCCCATCACCGACCGGCACACGGAGTGCGCCCTCCGCCCCGGCCACTCTGGCAGCCACGCCGACGACCGCGGCGCACGCTGGTGGCTCGCTGCCGACGCAGACCGCGCGCAGGAGGCCACCACGGGCGAGCTGTCGTGATCCCTGCCTCGCCCCCGACGACTTTGAAAGAAGTTCACCGATGCTGACGCTTGATGACATGGTCCGCGCTCTGGTTGCCGAGTACGAGGACGGCGGGCCGGGTCTCATCGCCCGGCTCGACCGTCCGGGACTGCGGACCAGGCAGCCGGCCCAGGCGGGATCCGGACATGCCCCGCCTGGGTCCCGCCCTCCGACATCCTTGGAAGCGGTCAGCTGGTCCGAGCGGATCAAAGGGGATGCAATCGCCCTGGACCAAGAACTGCGCGGATCCGCACATGCTCAGCGATGGGACCGGGCGCTGCGGGCGATCCCGCCCGGGGCGGAGGCCGCGGGCCGGGTGGCTGAGGTCACGCGGACCGTGGGCCGGTGGCACGGCACGGTGCTCACGGTTCTTGGCGAACGCAGTCCGTCGGTGCACTTCCGCCACGCCGTGTGCCTGGTGTGCGAGGAGCGGACTGTGTACGGCCGTGCCGATGACGACCGGCCGCGGGCATGGTGCGTGAACGCCGCGTGCGAGGACGCAGAGACTGGTGAGCCCGCGCGGTACGAGGGGTCCCGTCTGTATCTGCTTACCAGCGGCCGGGTGTCATGACCTGTTCGTGGTCTGCGCATCGATGGCCGGCGGCGTGGACCACGGACCGGCCGGCGGGCGTTGAGGGAGCTGGGAGCCGGGCCGGCGGAGGTACCAGCGCATGAACTCGCGCAGGATGCGCGCGCGCGAGCGGGGTCCGTCCGGGTGGGCGGCCCTGACGGCGGCGTCGAAGGGAATCCACTCAGCGTCGGGCGCGCGGAACTGCCGCGGTTTGTCGTAGGTGGTCTCCGGCTCGTCGGTCATGGTGCCACGGTACCCGGCTGTAGCTACAGGGGGCAATGACATGCGCACGCCCGTAGCTACAAGAATCATGAAACCCCTCTATCTTGTAGCTACAAACTCAGGTAGACTTGTAGCTACAAGGAACGGCGAGGGGGTAGTCATGAAGGGTCTGTTCAGCCGGAAGATCACGGTCGCCGAGTACCTGGTGATGCGCGGCCTGCCCGCCGACTGGCGCTTCGCTTCGCCGTACGGCCGCACCGCTGCCGCTATCTACCGGCACGCCTTCCAGTGCGAACCGGGCCGGGCGTGGCGGCTGATCAACGGCCGCTTCCGGCCGGTGATGGCTTACCGGGTCTCGGAAATCTCGGTCCTGGTCGAGGCGTGGCAGACCTACCCCCGCACCGCTGATCTGGCCGATGAATGAGCCACTTCCTCCACCGGTACACACCCGAGGAGAGCGAATGTCCATCGACGTGAACACCGACTTCCACAACCAGCGCACCGCTCTGATGGCCGGTGCAGGTGCCCGCCGCACTTCCACCGGCACGTACGTGGCCACCGTCGGCTACGACCAGGGCGAGGTGATCGGCCGAGACGGGCTCGACACCACGCGAGGTGAGGCGGCCCTGTACACCTCCACCCCCGCGTGGCACGGACTGGGCACCGTCATACCCGGCGGAGTCTCGGACATCGACACCGTCCTGCGGCTCGCGCAGATCGACTACACCGTCACCAAACGCCCGGCGCAGTACCGCCTCCCTCATGGCGAATACCGCACCGCGCGGGACCAGTTCGTCACCATCCGGGAGGACAGCGGCGACGCTCTCGGCATCGTCGGCCGCCGCTACCAGCCCTTTCAGCAGCATCAAGTCTTCGCCTTCCTCACCGAACTCGTCGGCACCCGCGAGGTGATCTTCGAGAGCGCGGGCGCGCTGCGCGGCGGCCGCCGGGTGTTCGTCACCATGCAGATCCCTGAAGCCGTGACCATCGACCGGGGCGGCCTGGATGACCAGATCGTTCTGTTCATCGTCGCGATCAACTCCCACGACGGCACGTCTCAGGCTCAGGTAGTCGTCACCCCCTGGCGCGTGGTGTGCGGCAACACGGAGCGGTTCTCGATCCGGGACGCGGCTCACCGGTGGGGAATCCGGCACACGGTCGGTGGCCTGGACCAGCTGGCCGAAGCCCGCCGCACCCTCGGTCTGACCCTGAACTACGCCGCGACCTTTGAGGCAGAGGAGACCGCTCTCGCCCGCACAGACATGGAGATCGACGCGTTCCACCGTCTGATCTCCGATCTGTGGCCCGTCGATGACGACGCCACCGACCGCACCAGGGCGGGCGCGGCACGGCGCACCGACCGGCTCGACGCAATGTTCCGCACGGAGACGGGAAGGGCCGGGCGCACCGCGTACGCCGCCGAACGGACGATCACCGACTACCTCGATCACGTCGCCCCCCGTCGGCCCGGGCGGACGATGACGGAAGAGATCGCCCGTGCCACCGCCGCTCTCGAAGGTACGGACGACGACCTGAAGTCCAAGGCGCACCAGCGGCTGATGCTCCTTCGCCGCTGAGCCCGCAGCCAGCGGCCGGGAACCTCCCCCCTGTCCCGGCCGCGCCCCGGGCCGCACCCCGCCCGTCTCCCCGGGGTGCGGCCCACCCCACAGCCTGTGTAGCTCAGCGGGAGAGCAGCCCTCTTATAAGGGGCCGCGCGCGGGTTCGAATCCCGCCACAGGCACCGACACCACCCCGGACCGATCATGAGGAGCTCAGCCATGCCCGTTCATCTGGTGCTGTACAGCGCCCGCCTGGACACAGACGGCGAGGAGCAGGGTGTTGCCCGCGTCCGCATCACGGACAGGCTCACGGCACAGGATTGCTTCGACTCCATCCCCGGCTTCATGACCGGCATCGACCTCGGCCCTGAACCGCTCTACGTCCTCACCTACTCCACTCCGCGCGGGACCGTCGACAAACGACTGTCGTCCTCCAGGATCCGCAGCGTGGGCACGGCGGTCATGCGCCTGGCCGCCGGGGGCAATGCCTGGGACATCAGGGTCACTGACGAGTCGGGCCGCGCGGCGGCATTCGCCGTCTTCCGCGTCGGCTGACCTCGGCACAGCAGCTTCCGAACATTTCGCTGGAGATCTCATGGTGATGATCACCCTCGCCTACCCGCCGACCGAGCTCGCACTCGCCGACTACCACTCCGCCATCGCCGCCCGGGACGCCCTGCGCGCCACACCGGGGACAGCGGGATACGACATCGCGCAGGCCGCCGTCGACAAGGCCGCCCGGACATGGGAAGAGACCGACGGCACGGACCGCAGCGTCTTCCTCACCGACACCCGGGCCCTGGCCGTCACCGCCCTGGCGATGGCCGCCGTCGGAATGCTGGCGCACGGTGACCCGCCACCCTGGCCGGACCCCGCCGACTTCGGCATCACGGGCGCGGCCATCAGCTACCGCTACGACATCGATCATGACCTCCCTGAGGGAGTGCTCGACTATCTCGACGCCTGCGACAGGGTCCTCGAAACGTCCGCCTCCCGGCCACTGGGCATCCCCTGTTACAAGCTCGCGAGCCCTGACGGATGGCTGATCACTCCTGCGGAGATCGCTGCCGCGCTCGGCTGGTTCGCCGTGACACCCCGCGACATACAGCGCACCGCCACCGCGCACCTCCCCTGGTGGCCCCGCTGGATCCGCCATCTCAAAGCCGGTCAGCAGCACGGGGGCCTGCGCGTCGGCTGACCACCCCGCCCATCAGGAAGGACACCACCATGTCTCGAACGACGCCCACCACACCCATCCCCACCACACCCGCCGCAGTCGCCGCCGCCGTCCTCGGCGCCATCGAAGACCGTCCCGACATGTTCAACATGAACTACTGGGTCAACCTCCCGGAGTACGGCTACCTGCTCCCGGAGGAAACGCCCAGCTGCGGGACGACCCTGTGCGCCGCAGGATGGGCCGCCCGCCTCACCGGCTGGACCATCCACGAACGCGACGACGGCGGACCCGGCGTCGAGATGCCTGACGGATGCTTCACCACCAGCTGGGCGGAGAAGGACGGGATACGCGAGTACGTAGGCATCGTCGGCGCCCACGCACTCGGACTCGACCCCGAGGAAACCTTCTTCCACAGCACCGCCGACGTGGCGCTCAACAGACTGCGCCTCATCGCCGGGGAGTGACCCCGGCGCACGGCACTCCGGCCGGACACCGGATCCCTGCG
>NZ_JBDQQP010000026.1:0-36671 GCF_039888735.1 Streptomyces sp. CAU 1734 | reverse complement strand
ATCCCTGCGACACCGACACCAACCCGAGGAGACCCATGCCACGGCCACGACGATCCCTCACGATCACCGGCACGGTGCCGGCCAGCACCGACACCGACCCGGTGCACCTGGCCACCGACGCGGCCATCGACCCTGTGCGCATGGCGGGCGGCTACCTCGCCACCAGCGGACACTTCGGCATCCGCGCCCACCCCTACGGCCATGCCATGAGCGGCCCCGACCGCACCACCGTGGGTGAACTGCGCGCCATTCTCACCGCGCTCGAAGTCGTCACGCGCGCCGTCGGAGTCCACCGGAAAATCCTGGTCCAGACGGACAGTACAAGGGCCCTCGCCTACCTGAATCGGTGGCAGCGAGGACACACGTGGATGCCGGAGGGCTACGACACCGCACAGCGCAGCGACGGCCGGCCCCCGGCGCTGATCCTTCTCCAGCAGATCGCCGAGTACACGCCCAATTTGATCTTCACCCATGTCAAGGCCCACGCGGGCCACCCGCTGAACGAATGCGCCGACTCGCTCGCGAAGCTCGGGCTCCGGGTGTCGAAGGGAATGCTCGACGCGGCGAGCGCCCGAGAGCTGGCACCGACGTGGGCCGCAGCAAACCTCGCCCGGCACGACGCGCCGGCACAGAGGTGACCGCTGAAGGCAGCCCCGCCGGCACCGGGGTGGAGACAGACGACGAGAGGATCGCGCGCCGTCGCGCGATCGTCGCCCAGATGTCGCGCGACGGCGCGCGGCAAATAGCCATGGCACGCGCGCTCAACGTCAGCCCCGACACCATCCGGCGCGACATCCAGGCCCTGGACGAGGAGAGCGCGCGCGAGTCCGAGCAGCGCCGCGCGGCTCAAGCGCGCGACGCCGCGCCGTGCCGTGCGACACCCGCCGACACTCTGAGCATCGGACTCGACCCCGACTTTCTCGCCGACCTCAGCACGATCACCAGCACCGGCGAGAGCCCGACAGCCGCGATCCACAGGGCGGTCGCCCTATGGGCCGCGATGCACCGCCGCGCGTGGGAGACCGACGCCGCCGCCCCCGGCTCCGCTCCCACCCTCTGGAGCTACCAGCTTCTGCGCCGCACCTCGCGCACCCCGTCCGCGCCGGCACGGTTCGCGCCGTCGGCGCGCGCCACCGATACTGCCCCTGAAGCCTGCCCCGCTCCGGATGCCGAGCGTCCGGAACACCCGAGAGAGGACCCGCCCCATGTCCAAGACCGTTGATGTGAAAGTACTGCTGCTGATCGGCGACCAGGCAGAGGTGATCGCCGACGCGCCCGACCCGGCCGACCCGGTGCGCTACCCGGCTGCGGAGATCGCCGAGGCCGCCGGGGTCCCGGTTCGCGTCCTGCCCGGCCTGCCGCTGACCGCCACCGTCTCCCCGGACGACACACTCACCGCATGGCGCCGCCGGTAGCAAGTCCGCCAACTCCCCCGCCCGGCGAGGAACTTGGGGCAAAACACCTCCCCCAAAGTGTTGCAATACCCTCCCACACGGGGCATAATAGAGACTAGAAGGAAGGGGCCGCGAACCCCAACCAACCACCCGAACCGAAAGGAAAGCAGACACCATGGCTGACTCCCAGGACGAGATGATGGAGTACCTGGCCCACCGCCTCAACTTCATCTACACCGGACTCGTCGCCACCTGCGACGACCTGCCCCTCCCCATCGCCCTCCCCCGGTCCCACGACGGCGTCAGCAGCATCGACGCCCTCGCCGCACTCCGCCGCGCGGCCGACATCGCCGACGAGGTGCCGATGCCCGAATCCCCGCGCGCGGCCCTCTACACCGCGATCATGATGTTCCTCAGCGCCTCCGACCTCTTCGCCCTGCTCATCGGCGTCGAGTACGAATCCCACCGCGCGGACGCCGCCCTCGCCCTCCTCACCTTCAGCGAGATGTACATCCTCGAACTCGCAGCCTGGCTCGCTTCCGACAACGACTGACCGCACCACCCCCACCGCCCCCGGCACCCAGCCGGGGGCGGACCCACGCCCGGACACACAAAAGACCGGCAGGCCCGGCCCCAAAGGGCCAGACACCCCGAAGGGCGCTCGCGAAAACCTGCCGGTCACCACCCCTCGAAAGGGGACACCCCCATGGTAGACACCCCCGCCCCCACCGGCGAAACCCTCACCGAAATCGCCGAGCGCCACCACCGCACGTACGAGACCCTCCGCACCGAATGGTCCCGCCACCCGGCCTGGCCCGCCCCCATCGGCAAGCGCGGACGCTCCCACGTGTACGACCCGGCCGCCGTGGACCGGGTGATCGCCGAACACCTCGCACGCCCCACCCCCACCCTCACCCCGGACCGCCTCTACACCGCCCGCGAAATCGAAGCCGCCACCGGCATCAGCACCGGCACCATCCGGGCCGACCGGTCCACCGGCCGCTGGCCCGCCCCCGACGGCAAAACCGGCCGTGCCCACTCCTGGTACGGCCGCACCATCACCCCCATCCTCCAGAACCGCCGCGCCTACCGCCGCGCCACGGAAGACTGACGACATGACCGAGAACCCCGACCCACACGAACTCCGCGCACGACTCCACCGCCTGATGGCGGCCCGCTACCGGCTCGCAGCCGCCGAGCAGGACGCCGCAGCCGAGATGGTGATCACCACCAAGGCCATGAAGGACTTCGTCGCCACCTGGAACGCGGCCGTCGCCCGCGATATCGCACAGCACCCCGACCTGGCCGAACTGAACGTGACCCTCGACGGGTACTACGGACCCGAGCCGAATCCGTGAGCACTCCGACTGCCCATGGCAACCCAAACAGCAGCCGCTCCGCTCACCCCGCAATCGAAAAAACAGGCGCGCGCCCACGCCCCCGATTCCGCTGCGCCACACTGAGATCATGCGCACCGCACCAACCGGCCGTGACAAACGCCCCCTGGTCACCACAGCCGAAGCCGCCTACTCCATGGGCATGGAACCGAAACAGTTCCGCGACTGGGCCCGCCGCCGCGCCCACATCTCCCCCGCCGGCTCCCGGCCGGCCATCACCCGCGGGGCTCCGCTCGCGCTGTGGGACCTGGCCGACATTCACGACGCTCTGCAACGAACCCAGCTCCCCAGCCAACCGTCCACCCCACGCGACCAGGCAGTATTGACAGATGATCAGCACTGCGCTCATTCTGTGTCACGGTGCGCTTAGTGTCTCTGCCGGGCGCAACCCCTGAACGGCCCCGCGCGCGGGCGTCAAGACGACGGAGTCGGCGTAACCCGGCAGCGCGCAACAGAAAGGCCCGCGTTGGCGCCAACGCGGGCCTTCCTCATCTCCAACCAGCCGGACCGCTCAAGCCGTCGCCTGGCACGTCACCACCGTGTACCCGCCCGAGGACGTGTTCTTCGCGATCACATGCCCGTTCACGACGATCTCGCACGTCAGATCACCCGACGCACCCGTGTTCTGCGCCGACAGATACAGACTCGCGCCCCTCGTTGCGACGAACCCAAGCGGCCGCCCGTCCTTCGACGTGAGCGGCACGGCCTTCCCCGAAGCCTGCGACGTCTGCCCCCGGCCATCCGTCCACGTCAGATCCGCACCCGTAGCACTCCCGAGCACCCGGTACTCCACCTGAACAGATCCCGGCCGGGCCAGCCTCTCCGTCTTCGGTGCATCATCGTCCCCACTGCCGCCGAACCGGACGATGTTCCATAGCAGTGCCACGAGCACGAACATCAGCAGCCCCACTGATACCCCGCGCCCCACCGTCCAAATCGGACCGGCCGTCTTCTCCGTATCCATCCCAACCCCCTTGTCGGGGGCCAGAGTACGGAGAGGACGCGATGATGCCCAGCCGTGCAGCGTGGCGCGTGTGCAGCGTCCCCGGGTGCCCCGAGTTCACCCAGCGCGGCCGATGCGACGACCACCGCCGCGAAGCAGAGCAACGGCGCGGCAGTGCGCGGCAGCGTGGCTACGGCACCCGGCACGAACGCGACTTCCGCAAGGGCGTCCTCGCCCGAGATCCCCGCTGCGTCTGCATGGACACCGCACACGACCACCCCGCACCGTGTGGCCAGTCATCCCGGCACGCAGACCACCACCCCCTCGACCGGCGTGAGCTCACCGCCCAGGGCCTGGACCCGGACGACCCCCGGCACGGGCGCGGCCTCTGCCCCTCCTGCCACAGCAAGCACACCGCGCAGGCCCAGCCCGGAGGATGGAACGCATGACGGACCGCAACGGTCTCTTGCTGAGAGCTCGACCGCTACGCCCGCGCTGGTACCAATACGACCCCGCCGCCACCGGCCTGACCTACTGGCTGCGGTACCTCACCGGCGCGCCCCGCGACCTCATGTACACCGCTCCCCGCCGGGCCGCCTGCCGCCTGCTCGGCAGACACAACATCACCTGCCGGGGCAGGCAAGACCACCCCCAGCCCGCCAGAAAGGGAAGCATGATTGCGCCATGAGCTGATTGCGTTCCTCCGGGCCCGCCTAGACGAGGCCGAGCGCCTCGCTCGGGAGGCTGCGGAGGCCGCCTGGTCGCCCGACTGGTACTACGACGACTTCGTCCATGAGATCCGCGATCACGGCAATGGCAACGAGCTGGCCCACATCCCTTGGGCAGGGGTCGGCGCCCACATCGAACACTGGGACCCGGCCCGCGTACTCGCCGAAGTCGAAGCCAAGCAGCAGCTGCTCACCATCTACGCGGACGTCGCAGCGTCGGACCTCCCCGACGAGCCGTTTGAGTACGCCTACGGCTGGGCCAACGGCCTCGGCAGGGCGGTCAGGCTGGCTGTCCTGCCCTACGCCGACCATCCCGACTACCGCGAGGAGTGGCGACCGTGACCTTCCCGGACCTTCCTCACTGGACCTGGGACCTCCATGCCGGAGGATGGAACACATGAACACCGATGCCCTGCTCTCGTTCCTCCGCGCCCGCCTGGCCGACGACGCCACCCTCGCCACCGCAGCCAACACCGGCCCGTGGCGCACCGAGGACGAGCCGTACGAATTCCTGGCCGACAGCTTCGCACTCAGCGGACGCGAGCGGCGCGCCACGAGCCAGCACATCGTCCGGCACCAGCCGGCCCGCGTACTCGCCGAAGTGGACGCCAAGCTCCGGCTGCTCTCGATCCACCGCCGCTACACGGACGAGCCCGGACAGGCGTGCCTCGGATGCGCGGGCGGGATCGACTGGGGCTCATGCCCGGTCGCCCGGCTTCTCGCCCTCCCGTACGCCGACCACCCCCACTACCGCGAGGAGTGGCGACCGTGACGCAGCTGATCGCCGACGCCATCAACCTCCACACCTGGATCAGTCAGCAAGTCGACGCAGCCGAGAAGCGGGCCAAAGCCTGCGACGCCACCGACTGGCGGCACGTCTTCAACGGCGTCATCGTCGACCGTGACACCGATGGATGGCAGCACGCCCCAGAAGAAGCACGGATCGCCTCCGTCGCCCACGAACACATCTACTGGTCCACCAACCCGCCGTACTCACCCGACGCCGACCACATCGTCCACAACGACCCGGACGCGGTCCTGCGCCGCTGTGAAGCCGACCGGCGCATCCTCGCGCGACACCGGCTCGCCCCGGCACTTGCTGACAGCCCGACCTCTGCCGCAGCCTGCGACGGCTGCGGCTACGAGTGGGTCCAGGACCACTGCGACCCGATCACGGACAACATCAACGACTGCCCCGAGCTGCTCGACCTTGCGCACGCGCACGGCATCACGCCCGACATCCTCGCCGGACTCGACCGGCCCACCACGCCCGAGCCGACGCGCATCGAACGGCCGTCCGATGCGCGCCGGACCATCTCCACCAGCGCCGCCCCCGCCGCGCTGCGCGGCCCGAACTGGAAACCCTGAGGAACCCTCATGGACACCCTCGACCTCCCTCGCTGGACTTGGGACCTCCTCGTCGCGCTCCTCGAACACGAGGACACCCACGCGAAGGACAGCACGTGCCTCCAGACCGTGCTCGACACCGTCCCCGAAGAGGTACGAGCCCAAGCCAAGACCGTACGCGGCTACCTCAATACGCCCCAACGGATCGCGTACGGGTTCGGGCAGGAGGTGCCCGAACGATGACCGCAGTGATCGACCCACATGGGCGCCTGACCCCCTCGTCCCAGGCCGCGCTCTGCGACTGGGCCCGGGCCCACGGCATCGACCCCGAGCAGACCGACACGGACATCTCTATCGAGGACGGCGTGATCCACTACAACGCGTTCGTCCTCACCCCCGACGGACGCCGGCGGCGCGATCCCGCGACCGACAGCGTCCGCACCGTGCACCGGACCACACCGCTCCACACCCCCATGCCCAACCTCGTCTACGAGCGGCAGCGAGTCGTCCTGGTCCGGCCGGGCGACACCCTGTTCATCGGCAACCTCAGCACCACGGCCGCCGAGACCGAACAGCTGGCCGCCCTCGGCCAGCAGCTGCGCCAGGCCCTCGGCGTGGACGTCATCGCCTTTGAGGACGACATCGACATCGACGCCTGCACCCGACCTCACGCCGACCACGGCTGACAGGGAGACCACAGCCATGCGACTCCGCCCCCGCCGAACCCCCGCACCGCCCGGGCCGGACCACACCCGCATCGCCGTACTCGAACACGACCTCCTCGGCATCACCCCGCCGGACGGCAGCGCGGCCGCGCTCACCATCGCCCTCCGCGCCACCGGCACCTGCCTCGCCCATGACCCCATCGCCACCACCACCCTCCGCGACCCGGCACCCACCGCCGTCTGCGCCCGCTGCGGCCAGTGCATGGTCTACCGGGATGGGACCTGGCAGACCGCCAAGGCCGGCTGACCGCGATGCGCCGCAGCCGCCTCGCCGAGCTCCGCCGCGCCCGGCCCGTCGCCTGGCTCAACGCCCTGCGCACCGCCGCAGTCGGGCCCTGCTGGCGCACCACGGCCGAGGGCCGCGCGACCGTCGCCGCCCTCGCCGAGGCCTTGGAGGGCCGCCCCGCACCCGCTGGCCGTCACCGAGGGTGACACCCCCTGGGGGGTGACCCCCTCCCCCCGGCCAGCTGCCGGACCGCCGGGGAGGTCTCCGGCTGGTCCGCCGGGTTCAGAACCCCGATGATCATGCGCTGCTGTCACGCAACGTGACAGTGACTCTGCCGCGCAACGCGGCCTGTTGGGAGTGATCACCATGCCTAAGGGAGGTGCGCGCTCACGCTCCGGACCAGCCCCTGACCCCGACGCCCTTCGCCGGGAACGGGACGCCGGAGAGTGGACGATCCTGCCCGCCGATGGCCGCCACGGTGCAACACCGGAGTGGCCGCTGCTGGAGCAGACCGAGCGCGAGAACGAACTGTGGGAACGGCTGTGGCGGTTGCCGCAGGCCCTGATGTGGGAGCGGTACAGTCAGGAGATCGAGGTCGCTCTGTACGTGCGACGGCTTGCCGCGGCCGAGGAGCCGGATGCCGGCGTGAATCTGGGAACCCTGGTCCGGCAGATGTCGGACAGTCTCGGCCTGACGACGCCGGGCATTCGGGCGAACCGGTGGCGGATTGACCGAGTCGAGGAGGCGGAGGAAGTCCCGGACGGCCCGATGCGGCCTGCGGCGAACTCGGCGCGGGCCAGGCTGAGGGCGGTGCCTGGTGGTAGCGGCTGACGACGGGACGTGGACGCTGGACTTCCCGACTCTGTTCATCGTTCCGGACTGGATTGCCAGGCATTGCTGGCTGGAATCGGTGGGCGGCTTGGTCAGTGAGCCGCAGCCGTTCGAGATGTACGACTGGCAGCTCCGCGCCACGGTTAACCACTACCGGGTCAAGCCGACGGCGAGGGTGGGCCAGCTGGCGACGGCGTTCTTCTACCGTCGGTCGCAGATCGTGGCTCCACAGAAGAGCGGGAAGGGGCCGTGGACGGCGGGTATCACTGCCGCCGAGGGTGCTGGGCCGGTGCTCTTCGCCGGGTTCGCGAAGGGTGGCGAGCGCTACCGCTGCTCTGACCACCGGTGCGGCTGCGGCTGGGTCTACGAGTACGAGCCCGGAGAGCCGATGGGTCGACCGTGGAACCGGCCGCTGATCCAGATCACGGCGACGTCCGAGGATCAGACGGACAACATCTACCGCCCGCTTCAGGCGATGATCCGAAACGGGCCCCTGGGTGAGCTGATGAAGGTGGGCGAGCAGTTCGTCCGGCTGCCGAATGACGGCCGGATCGACGTGGTCACCAGCAGCGCGCAGAGCCGTCTCGGTAACCCGATCACCTTCGCTCCTCAGGATGAGACGGGCATCTGGACCGAGACCAACAAGATGACCAAGGTGGCGACCACGCAGCGTCGCGGTCTCGCGGGCATGTCGGGCCGGTCGATGGAGACCACGAACGGATGGGACCCGTCGGAGAACTCGGTCGCACAGAAGACGGCGGAGACGAAGTCGCAGGACGTCTACCGGCTGCACCGGCTGCCGCCGAAAGGGCTGTCGTACACGAACAAGGCGGAGCGCCGCCGGATCCACGCATTCGTCTACGAGGGATCCGCGCACATCGACCTGGACTCGATCGAGGGTGAGGCTGCCGAGCTTCTGGAGAAGGAGCCGGCCGAGGCCGAGCGCTTCTTCGGTAACCGGATCGTGGCCGGTATGGGTGCCTGGATCCAGCAGGACCGTTGGGACGGCCGGGCGGCTGTTCAGGAGGTTCCGGATGGTACGCGGATCGTGCTGGGGTTCGACGGCTCCGATGTGGACGACTGGACGGGGATCCGGTGCGAGACCCTGGACGGCTATCAGTTCACTCCGCGGTACGGGCCTGACCGGCGGCCGACGGTCTGGAACCCGGCCGATTGGGAGGGTCAGGTGCCGCGCCTGGAGGTCGACGCGGCGTTCCGGGAGGCGTTCGAGCGGTATGACGTCGTGCGCGCGTACTGCGATCCGCCGTACTGGACGTCGGAGGTGGCCTCGTGGCAGGCCGCGTTCGGCGAGAAGCGGGTCACGGAGTGGCATACGTCCCGGGTGGTGCAGATGCACGCGGCGTGCGAATCGCTCCTGACCGACGTCCTGAAGGCCGAGACGGCCTTTCGGCATGACGGGTGCGAGACGGCCTCCATGCACGTCCGTAACGCCCGGAAGGCGGCGCGGCCCTCGAATCGGTACGTGCTCCGGAAGGCGTCTGTGCAGCAGAAGATCGACCTGGCTGTCTGCTCGATCCTCGCCCACGAGGCCGCGTCCGACGCCATCGCCGCCGGCCAGGCCAAGCCCCGTAAGAAGTCGAGAATGATCGTCATGCGGAGGTGACCATGGCTGTGCTCACCGCCGAGCGGACCGAGGAACAGTGGCTCGCGCGCCTGATCAAGGCCCACGACGCGGATCTGCCGCAGCTGCGGCGGATGGACAGCTTCTATGAGGGCACTCAGCCGCTGGCCTATATGGCGCCGGAGCTCCAGCGGGAGCTGGAGGAAACCGTCCGCCAGGTGGTGATCAACTGGCCGAGGCTGGTGGTCGACTCCCTGGAGGAGCGACTGGATGTCGAGGGCTTCCGCTTCCCGGACCAGCCGGAGTCCGACGCGGAGCTGTGGCGGATCTGGCAGGCCAACGACCTGGACGAGCAGTCCCAGCAGGGGCACTTGGACGCGATGGTCATGGGTCGGGCGTATGTCGTCATCGGCACCCGCGACGGTGACGCCACGACCCCGCTGGTCACGGTCGAGTCCGCGCTGGACATGTATGCCGAGCACGACCCGCGGACCCGGCAGATCGTGGCGGCCATCAAGCGCTGGTCCGAGGAGGACGAGCGCACCACGATCGAGCACGCGACCCTGTACCTGCCGAACTCCACCTCCTGGTGGCTGAAGGAGAAGGGCGTCTGGATCGAGGATCCGGCGCACCCACGCGATGACCACGACTTGGGCGAGGTCATGATCGAGGTTCTCGCGAACCGGCCCCGCCTGAAGTGCCCGAACGGCATCAGCGAGCTGGCTGACATCATTCCGCTGTCGGATGCCGCCTGCAAGATCGCCACCGACATGATGGTGTCCGCCGAGTACCACGCCACCCCGCGAAGGGTGGCGTTCGGCTTCGGCGAAGAGGATTTCGTGGACGAGTCCGGGCGGAAGGTGTCCGCCTTCTCTCGGATCATCGGCCGGATGTGGGCGACGGAGAAGAACCGGAAGACCGGCGGCGACGGCGACGGCGCCGATGTGATCCAGTTTCCCGAGGCTCAGCTCACCAACTTCCACTCCACTCTCAACCTGCTCGGTTCCCTGGTCGCCAGCATCGCCGGCCTTCCACCCCACTATGTGGGCCATTCATCCGACAACCCGGCCAGCGCCGACGGGATCCGCTCGGCCGAGTCCCGCCACATCAAGCGCGCGGAGCGGCGCCAGCGCGGCAACGGCGGCACCTGGGAGCGCGTCAACCGCAAGGTCCTGCGGCTCGTCACCGGAGTATGGGACCCGCGGGCGCGGTCTCTGGAGACGATCTGGCGTGACGCGTCCACGCCCACGGAAGCGCAGAGCGCCGATGCCGCCGTGAAGAAGTTCACCGCGAAGATCATCCCGTTGCGGCAGACCCGGGAGGATCTGCGGTACACCCAGGCGCAGATCCAGCGCATGGAGGAGATGGACCGCGAGGCCGCCAACGACGCGATGGCCCGGGTGATGGCCGGTGACATGTCGGCACTGGAGGCCGGATGGAAGCGGCCTCCGGACGATGACGGCGAGGACGACGACGCGGAGCAGCTGGAAGGCGCTGCGGCCTGATGGCCACCCCGACCGAGGTGCAGGGCCTGTCCGCGGTCGACCTGGCGCACGCCTACTACGTCGCCCAGGCCGCCCGGTCCCGACAGGCCACAGATCGTGTTCAGGCGCTGTGGCGGGAGCTGGACCGGCGGGACCTCACCGGCTCGTGGGAGTCCTACGTCGGCCCGGCGGTCGTGGCTGCCGTCACGGCGGGGCAGTTCGCGTCCGCCGCGGCGGCCGACGCCTACGTCGACTCGGTCGTCCGCGCTGACGGCGGCCGGCCCGACGCGGCGGGCATGATCCGGCCGTCGGCGTTCGCCGGCGCGGCTGCGGACGGCCGTTCGCTGGAGACGCTGCTGTACCTGCCGGTGATCACCGCGAAGCAGGGCATCGCCGCAGGGATGAGCGATGTTGAGGCGATGATGCGGGGCCTGGAGCGGTTGCTGCGGATGGCCGCGACGGAGGTCGCGGACGCCGGCCGGACCGCGACCGGCGCCGCGATTGCCGGCCGCCGCACGATCCAGGGCTACATCCGGGTCGTGTCCCCGCCCGCGTGTGCCCGCTGCATCATCCTCGCGGGCAAAGAGTTCGGCTGGAACCGCGGCTTTCAGCGGCATCCGCGGTGCGACTGCGTGCACGTCCCGTCCACGCTGATCGCCCGCAGCGGCGGACGGCGCCCCGGGTCGGTCGCCCGGGAATCGTTCACCCCGACGACCCGGCCGGGCGGCCGGGGTTTCCTGGACCCCCGGGAGTATTGGAACAGCCTCTCCCCGCGCGAGCAGGACCGGATCTTCACCCGGGACGGGGCCAAGGCGATCCGGGACGGAGCGTCCATCGGATCCGTCGTGAACGCGAGACGCGGGATGTACACGGCCGGCCCGCGGGGCAACCGGGAGATCGCCACCTACTCCGGCACTGGCAGGCTGAGCATGTACTACCACGTAGCCCGGCAGCGGGCCTATCAGGACGGCACCGCCAACCCCCGGTACCCGCGGCGTTTCCAGCTGCGCGCGCCGCGGCTGATGCCCGAGCAGATCTACCGCATCGCACGCTCTCGCGACGAGGCGATTGCGCTGCTGCGGCAGTACGCCTACATCACCTGAGCCCCACACACCGGGCGGTGCGCACGGCACCGCCCCGATCCCGCAACGGGAGATGCACATGTACTACGAAGGAACCCACCGGCTGCCTGCCCTTCCTGGCGCCGACTGGTTCAGGCTCACCCGCCACGACGACCCCGACCCGGACAGCCCGGACCCGGACAGCGGGACCGATCCGGCCGAGCCCCCCGCGCGCGACGTCACCGACCCGGACCCCGACGGCGCCGACCAGCTCGGCGACGCCGGAAAGAAGGCCCTCGACCGCATGAAGGCGGACCGGGCCGCTGCCAAGAAGGAGGCCGCGGACGCGAAGAAGGCCGCGGCCGATGCGCTGCGACGGGTCCAGGAGTACGAGGACCGCGACAAGTCCGACCTGGACAAGGCCACCGAAAAGGCCGCGCGCGCGGCCGAGATGGCAGCGAAGGCCACCGCCCGTGCGGTCCGGGCCGAGGTGAAAGCCGCAGCAGCGGGGTTCGCCGATCCCGATGACGCAGCTGCGTTCCTCGATCTGACCGCCTACACCGGCGACGACGGCGAGATCGACACCGAGGCCATCTCGGCTGATCTCGAAGCACTGCTGGAACGCAAGCCCCACCTGCGCAAGGCCGCCGCCCCGGCGGCGAAGCCGCAGCCCAAGCCCGACCCGGGCCAGGGCCCCCGGCCCCCCGCGCCGCCGACGGACTACCGCACGGCCAGCCGAGAGGACCTGGAAGCCGAACTGGCCTCCTCCGTACCCGGGTTCCGTCTCCGCTCGTGATCCGGGTCCACGCCCGCCTGGGCGAGGGCCACACCTCGATCGAGGTGGACGGCCACGAGGAGCACGCAGAGGACGGCCGGGTCTGCGCAGCCATCACGGCCATTACTCAAACCGCGCTGCTCGGCCTGCGCCAGTACGCCGAGCAGTTCCCGGACCTCGTGTCCGTCGAGATCACAGAGGAGAACACATGATCACCCCACTCGTTCGTGAGCCGTGGTTCCGGCTCGACCGGCACGATGTCCGGTCGACCGTTCCGGCCGCGATCCGCGCCATGATGCAGAACGGCCTGCTCGACCGGGTCTTCCTGGAGGCGCTGCGCCCGGAGTTCATCTTCCCGGCACTGGCCGACCCGGAGCCCTGGCAGGGCGGCCTCGGCGACACCAAGACAATGACCCGCAAGGGCCTGCTGGCCCCGTCGACCACCCCCATTACGGGGTCGGACACTTCGCCTGCGACCTACGGCATCGAGCAGTGGTCCGTCTCCATGGACCAGTACGGTCTCGCGGTCGAGACGAACATGCTGACCTCCTCGATGGCGCTGTCCAGCAAGTTCCTCGCCGACATTCAGACCCTCGGCATCAACGCGGGCCAGTCCCTCAACCAGATCGCCCGGAACAAGCTCTACAGCGCGTACGCGGGCGGCCGGACCTGGGTCGACACCGCAGGTTCCTCTGACACCGCGATGGTCGTCAACTCCGTCGCCGGATTCACTCAGGTCCTGGTGAACGGCGTTCCGACCGCCGTCTCCGCGTCGAACCCGCTGAGCGTCACGATCGAGGGCGTCGCGAACACGGTGACCGGCGTGAACACGGGGACGAGGACGCTGACCCTGGGCACAGCCCGTGCGGACGTGGTGGGCGACTATGTGGTCGCCTCGAACGCGCCCACCACGGTCCGTCCGGCCGGGGACACCGCGTACGACCTCACCACCTCGAACATCGCCACCTGGGCCATGTTCCGTGCGGCCGTCACCCGCCTGCGGAAGATGAACGTCCCCACGGTGGGGGGCTACTACGTCGCCCACATCGACCCGGACACCGAGAACCAGCTCTACTCGGACCCGGACTTCAAGCAGGCCCTGACGGGCCGCGTGGACTCCCCGATCTACCGCGATCTGTCCATCGGCCGGTTCGGCGGCATCGACTGGGTCCGCAACATCGAGTGCCCGACCCTCCTCGGCGGCACCTCGGGCAACGTCGTCGTCCACCGCCCGATCGTTCTCGGCGCCGGCGCCCTCGTTGCCGCACCGTTCGAGGGGATGGGCGATCTGCTGCGCGGCACGGGAGTGGAGGACGTTCCCGACATCTCGATGGTCGAGGTGGCGCCCGGGGTCCAGGTCGCCCGCATCGTGCGTCCGCCGCAGGACCGGCTCCAGCAGGTGATCTCCACCTCGTGGAGTTGGGTCGGTGACTACGGGGTCCCGTCCGACTCCCTCGCCAACGCCGACTCCGCCCTGTTCAAGCGCGCCGTGGTCTTGGAGCACGCCTGACGATGCCCGGCCGGGGAGAGCGTCGCTTCTCTCCGGCGGCGTGAAGGAGGACCCATGCGCGTGAAGGTGCGCGAGACGCTCAGCCCGTACTACAACTACGGCGTCGTCAGGATTCCCGAAGGGGAGGAGGTCTCCGGCGCTCTGGCGCTGTACCTGCTGGAGACCGGATCCGCAGTCGACCCCGTGGACGAGGCCGCGAAGGCATGGCGGCCGGAGGGTGCGGAGGATTCCGGATCGGCCCCTGCCGCCGACCTGGACATCGAGGCAACCGCAGCGGCGGTGCTCGCCTGGGTTGGCGATGATCCGGAACGTGCCGAGGCCGCGCTTGCTGCGGAGGAGGCCAAGGAGAGTCCCCGGTCGACCCTGGTCAAGCAGCTCTCCAAGCTTGCCGAGCGGGAGTGAGAGGAGGCCGTCGTGGCGCTGCCTCCTCTGGCCAGCCCGGGCGATGTCGCCGCTGCTGGCGGCAGTGGTACGTCGCAGGAGATCGATCTGGCGCTGCGCCGGGCGTCGGCCCGGGTCCGGAAGTACACCCGGCAGACGATCACTTTCGTCGCCGGGGACACGGTGGAGCTGGCCGGCGGAGAGCGGGTGCTGAGGCTGCCGCAGTACCCGCTGGTGGTCGACAGTGGAAACCCGCTGACCGTCGTGGAGACCGCGGACTTCGGCGGCATCGAGTGGTTCGCGCTGGAGGGCCGGGACTTCTCTCGGCTCGGGAACGAGCTGACGCGCGGCTACCCGTGGCAGGAGCCGACCCGGCTGATGGGGTGGCCGTGGACCCGGGTTCGGGGCCTGTGGGCGCCGAAAGTCCGGGTCACCTACTCCCACGGGTACACGGAGGTGCCTGAGGACATCGTGGACGTGGTCCTGGATCTGGCTGTGATGAACCTGGCCAACCCGGAGAACCTGCGCTCGGTGTCGATCGATGACTACTCCCGCACCTATGCCTCCGAGACGATCGGCGGCGCCCGGCTGACAAAGTCCCACAAGGACGACCTGCGGCCCTACCGCCGGTCGGCGTTCTCGGTGGTCCCGTCGTGAGCGCGCTGGATTCGGCGCTCACTGCGGGTCGCGCGGCGGCCCGCGAGCTGATGCGGGACCAGCTCACCATCACCCGACCCGGGGCACCGGTGTTCGACTGGGCTTCCGGGACCGAGACCCCCGGAGCGGGGGTCACCCTGTATCCGCCGGCCGGGACGCCCGGCATCGCCCGGGTCAAGCCCGAGACCGGGGACGGCCGGGAGGTGGAGGTGGCCGAGGATCTGATGACGCTGCGCCGGTACACGGTGTCCCTGCCCTGGGACACCCCCATGCCGGTCCGGCCCGTCCCAGGGGATCTGGCCGTGGTCACGGCGAGCGAGGATCCGCGGATGGTGGGCCTGCGCCTGTGGGTGACCGGCGTGGGCTACAGCAGTACGGCCACGGCGTGGCGGATCAGCATGGAGGACCGCTCGTGACGACACCGGACATCCGCGAGCTGCTCCAGCTCGCCGAGGGCCTGGAGGACCGCGCGGCGGAGGCGGGCCCGGAGATGGCGGCCGTGGTCACACGGGGCGCCCTCAACGTCAAGAACGGCTGGCGGCAGAACGCGATTGCGAGTGCGGGTCGGCACGCTCGCCGCTACCCCTACACCGTCTCCTACGACACTCTGCCGATCCCCGGCGGCGCCACCGCCGAGGTCGGCCCCGACAAGGGCCGGCCCCAGGGCCCTCTCGGGAACATCCTGGAGTTCGGCACCTCCACTCAGGCCGGGCACAACGACGGTGGCCGCGCCCTCCAGGCGGAGGCTCCCGCGTTCGAGGCTCAGGTGGCGGCCCTGACCGACCGGCTGGGGCAGCTGTGACCGTACCTCCCGATCTGAAGCCGCACATGGACGCCGTCACGGCCGCACTCAGCGGTGCGGGCCTGGTGGTGGGCCAGGCCGCGCCGCCCGCCACGATCCCGCCCACTGGGATCTACGCCGCGCTCTTCTTCGACCCGGGCCAGACTCTGACGGAGTCCCTGGCGAACCGGAAGACCGACTTCACCCTCACCTTCCAGGTCACCTACGCCGGACCCACGCAGGAGAAAACGATGTGGGCCGCCCAGCGCGGGCGCATCGCGCTCTTCCCGCGCCTCACGGTCGCTGGCCGGTCGGCGTGGCGGGTGGAGGAACTGGGCGGGCCGCCGGTGCAGCGGGATGACGACGTCACTCCGCCCGTCTATTACCTGCCGGTGCAGTACCGGCTCCAGACCACCTCATGAGGAGGATCCCATGGCTGTCCTGACTGCTCAGGCCGTCTCCCTGTCCGGGCTCGCCCCGTCCTACGCGTCGGCGGCGGCCGGCGGCGACAAGGTCACCCCGAGCGAGCGCACGTTCCTGCATGTCAAGAACGGCGCCGGGGCGCCGATCACCGTCACCCTCACCGCATCGGCGTCCGTTCGGGGGCAGGCCGTCGGCAACATCACTGTCTCGGTGCCCGCGTCGGGGGACCGGATGATCGGCCCCCTGCCCGCCGATCTGCTCGCGGGCCCGTCGGACGGCCTGGTGCCCATCGGCTACAGCTCCGCGACCAGCGTGACGGTGGCCGCCCTGCGTATCTGACCGCCCCGCCGTATCCGCCCAACGCCCCTTGACCGGGGCTTTTTTCATGCCCTGAGGAGGGCCCCATGGATCTGATCAACGACGGCATGACGCGGGTGGCCTGGGCCACCTCGCTCGCCAACCTGAACGCGCCGACGGTCGCCGAGCTCGGCACGGCCCAGGAACTGACCGACCGCATCACCCCCGACGGTCTCAAGATCGACCCCAGCACGGCGGACGTCGACACCGGCTCCCTCGCGTCCAAGTTCGACACCAAGACGGTCGGCCGGGTCGGCTACGAAACGGAGATCACGTTCAAGCGCGGGTCGACGACGCAGGAGGACTGGCCGTACCAGAACCTCACCTACGGCACGACCGGTGTGCTGGTCGTCCGCCGCGGCGTCGACATCGCGACCGCGTGGACGGCGGGGCAGAAGGTCCAGACGTACCCGATGGTGTGCGGTGAGCCCGCCGACGTTGCGCCGGCCGCCAACGAGGTCATGAAATTCAACAGCCCAGTGAAGGTGTACGCGCCCCCGGCCACCCGCGCGGTGGTGGCCTGATGCCGGACATCAGCGAGATCCTGAAGAAGGCCAAGGCTCGGGAGAAGTCGGTGTTCATCTGCCTGGCCGGGGATCTCCTCGCCGAGGCGGACCGGCTGGAGAAGCAGCTCCAGGAGACCACGGAGGAGTTCCGGGCGGACTCCCTGGCATCGGCGAACCCGGCGGAGAAGCTGAGCCGGGAGCTCAAGGCCGTGCGCGAGAAGATGCGCAAGGCCGAGGTCGAGTTCCGGTTCCGGGCGCTCGGCGCGCGCGCGTACTCCGACCTCCTCGCCGCGCACCCGGGCAAGGAACCGGGCGAGGGGTTCGACCCGGACACCTTCCCGCAGGCCCTCGTGTCCGCGTGCGCCGTCGACCCCGTGATGACCCCTGAGCAGGCCGGCGAGCTGTTCGAGGTCCTGAACGAGGGGCAGCGCAACACCCTCATGCAGGGGGCGTACGACGTCAACAACGAGACGGCCTCGCTCCCTTTCTCCGTGACCGCCTCCGGGATCCTCGGCTCCCTCACCGGCGGGAAGTAGAGACAGCCCGCGCCTGGGGCGTCCCCAGGTCGGTGTTCCTCGGCCGGGCGGTGCAGCCCGGCGAGGCGCTGTGGCTGGAGGAGGACCGCGCGTGGGCGCTCGCCCTCGCCGATGTCGAGGCCGACACCTGCCCCGACTGCGGCCATTCCTGGTCCGAGACCTCCGCCCCGGGCGCGGAGGGCCAGTACGAGGCCGCACTGATCCGGTGCCACGCCTGCGCCACCGGCGCGAAAAAGATCAACGCCTTCCGTGAGGGCGGGGGTGACCCCGTCGGCATCCACCTGTCCATCACCAGGAGGGAGTGACCGACGTGGCGATCCGCACCGTCACCGTCCGCCTCACCGGCACCGCCGCGCCGTTCACGGCGGCGATGCGGCAGGCGGCCCGGACCAGCCAGGCGACCGCTACGGCCATCAGCCGCAGCATGGCGCATACGGCGGGCCGGGTCAGCACGGACATGAACCGCATGGCCGCCAACAGCGCCCGGGCGTTCAGCCGGGCGGCGGCGCGGGCGGCGGCGTCCTCCGCCGCGATGCGGTCCTCGGCGGCCGGCGCGGCGCGCGCGGTGGCCGCCCGCTGGACCGCTGCCGCCGGTTCGTCGTCCGCGGCCTGGCACGCGGCGGCCGGGGCGATGTCGGGCAGCTGGTCCGCCCTGCGTGCCCGCGCGGCCACGACGGCCGGATGGGTCGCCGGCCGGTGGACCGCAGCCGCGAGCGCTGCGGCATCCCGGTGGCCGGCCGCCGCGGCAGCGGTGAGCAGTGCCATGGCCTCCGCAGCCGCCACGGCGTCCGCGGCAGCAGGTGCGGTGGCGTCCCGGTGGTCGGCAGTCGCCGCTGCCGTGTCCGGGGCGATGGCCTCGGCATCCGCGACCGCAACGGCTGCCGCCGGCGCGGTTACGGCCCGCTGGTCGGCGGCAGCCGCAGCGGTGGGGGCCCGGTGGGCAGCGACCACGGCGGCCATGACCGCCGCCTGGTCCTCCGTCGCCGCCGCGGGCAGTGCCGCCGCCGCATGGGTGTCGGCACGCTGGGCGGTCGCTGCCGCCCGGGTCGCCTCCGCGCTGGCCGCGATCCGGCTCGCCGCGTACGCGGCCGGCGCGAGCATCCTCTCGATCGCCAACAACGGCCGGAAGGCCCTCGAAGCAGCGCGGATGGCGTCGATCGGCCTCATCGCCGCGTTCGGCCTGGCCGCGTTCGCCGCCGCGCGTTTCGACAAGGCCATGTCAGAGGTCCGCGCGGTCACGGGCGGGTCCGCGCGCGACATGAAGCGCTTGTCCACCGCCGCGCTGGAGGCCGGTCAGGCCACCATCTACAGCGCCACACAGGCCGCGAAAGCGGAAGCCGAGCTGGCGCGCGCCGGCATCTCGACCGCGGACATCATCGGCGGCGCCCTCAAAGGCTCGCTCGACCTCGCCGCGTCCGGCCAGCTGGAGCTCAGCGAAGCGGCGATCATCTCCGCCCAGGCCATGAATGCCTTCAAGCTGGAGGGCCGAGATGTCGGGCACATTGCCGACGTCATCTCCGCCGGCGCGGGCAAGAGCGCGACGAACGTCCATGACATGGGGCAGGCGTTCCGGCAGGCCGCGCTCCTCTCCAGCCAGACCGGCCTCTCCCTGGAAGACACGGTCGGCACCCTGAGCCTGTTCGCGCAGAACGCGCTGACCGGCAGCGACGCGGGCACCTCGCTGAAGGTGATGCTCCAGCGCCTGGTCCCGCAGTCCAAAGAGGCCGCGCGGATGATGGACACGATCGGCTTCTCCGCATATGACGCACAGGGCAACTTCATCGGCCTGTCGAACCTCGCCGGCGTGATGCAGCGCAGCTTCGCGGGGCTCACTCCCGAGGCCCGCAATGCCGCAATGGCGACGATCTTCGGCAGCGACGCCGTCCGGGCCGCCACCATCATCTACGAGGCCGGCGCCGACGGCGTCGACCAGTGGGTGTCCGCCGTCAACGACTCCGGGTACGCAACCCGGGTCGCCGCGACGATGACCGACAACCTCTATGGTGACGTCGAGCGCCTGGCCGGCGCTCTGGAGACGGCCCTCGTCTCGTCCGGCAGCAGCGCGAACCTGGTGCTGCGCGAGATGGCGCAGGCCCTCACGGCCGTCGTGAACTGGTACGGCAACCTGAACCCCGCGGCACAGCAGACCATCACCCTGATGGCCGGCGTGGTCGGCGTGGTGGGCCTCGTCGGTGCCGGGCTTCTCCTGCTCGTGCCCCGGATCATGCTGGTGCGCCGGGAACTCATGGCCATGGGCATCACCGCGGCGGGCGCGCGCGGGGCGCTGCTGGGCCTGGGCAAGGTCGGGCTGGTCCTGGCGGCGATGGCCGCGGTCGGGGTGGGTGTCCAGTATCTGGTGCGCCGGTTCTCCGACGCGCCGCCGTCGGTCTCGAAGCTGGCGAACTCGCTGGTGGATTTCGCCCGCAAGGGGCGGGCCGCCGGGGAGCTCTCGCGGATCTTCGGCACAGACCTGGACGGTCTCGGCGAGGCGGTCCAGCGGATCGCGCACCCCACGGGGATGCAGCGTTTCAACAATGCGATGGACGAGATTTTCACCTTGGGCATGGCGGACCCGATCAAGCTGACCGAGGCGCGTGACAAGGTCAAATCGCTGGATGCGGCCCTGGCCGACCTGGTCAGCTCGGGGGCGTCGGCGGAGGCTGCGGAAGTGTTCAAGATCTTCGCGGCCGAGGCGGAGAAGGGCGGCACCTCCGCCGAAAAGTTCCGGACGCTGCTGCCGCAGTACGAGGACGGCCTGGCCGCCGTGGACACCCAGGCCCAGCTCGCCGCGGGCGGACAGGGTGCTCTCGGTGACGCGTCCCTGATGACCGCGGACGCGATGGCCGAGGAGCGCACTCAGGCCGAGATGCTCTCCGACGCGCTCAACACCCTCAACGGTACGGCGATCAGCGCCGCGCAGGCCGAGATCGGATTCCAGCAGTCCCTCGCGGACCTGAGCGGAGCGGTCAGGGAGAACGGCCGCAGCCTCGATGTGACCACCGAGAAGGGCCGGAATGTGAAGGCGGCGCTCCTGGACGCTGCCGAAGGCGCCATGAAGCACGCCGAAGCCGTCGCGGAACAGACGGGCAGCCAGGAAGCCGGCCAGGCGATCCTGGAAGCCAACATCGCCGCCCTCAAGCGGCAGATGGACGAGGCCGGGTTCGGCGCGAAGGCGATCCAGTCCCTGACGGATGCCTACGCCCAGATCCCGGAAGCGGCGGCAACGCAGGTCACCGCCCCGGGCGCGGACAAGGTCGCCGCCGATATCGCGGCACTGCGCGAGCAGGTGATGGGCCTTCCTCCTGGGGAGACGATCGTCATCTCCGCGCCGACGAAGGCGGCCGTTGCGTCGCTGCGCGAGGCCGGGTATGCGGTGGAGGCGATTCCCGGCACGAAGAAGGTGAGGGTCACCGCGCCGACGGGCACGCCCGTGGCGAACGCGCAGGCACTCAAGGCAGCGCTCGACGCCCTGCGGGACAAGAGCATCACGATCACGACGTTCCGGCAGGAGGTCTTCCGCCGGGTCCAGAACCAGGGCGGCAGCAACCAGGCCGCGAAGAACGCGGCCGAGATCAGCAACCGAGCCCAGGGCGGCCCGATCCACGGGCCCGGCACGGCAACGTCGGACTCCATCCTGGTGGCGGCATCCAATGGCGAGTTCGTGATCCGTACCGCTGCTGTCCAGCGGTACGGCCCGGCGTTCTTCGCCCAGCTCAACGCCATGCAGACGCCGGTGCTCCGGAGGGCGACGGGCGGCCCGGTCGGGTTCTCCTACACGCCGACCACGGCGCCGGCTCTGGGCGGGTCCCGGGATCCGATGGACCGATACGCCGACCTGGTGGGGCGCTTGAAGGACGCGTGGAAGGAGTACTCCGAGGCGTCGGCCGAGCTCCGGAAGGTCCGCGCGGACAAGAAGGCGTCGAAGAAGGAGAAGGCCGCCGCCGAGAAGAAGGTGCGCGACGAGTGGGCCGACGTCGTCAAGCTCAACACCGCCCTCGGCCAGAGTGGTGGCGCGAAGGCCCCGACGACCTTCAACCTCGACGCCTACCAGAAGCAGCTCAAGCTCTCGCTCGGTGCGACGGAGAAGTGGCGCGGCAACCTGGAGAAGATCGCCAAGCGCGGCGGTCAGGATGTCGCGGACATGCTCGCCAGCATGGGAGAGGAGGGATACGCCCTCGTCAACTCCCTCGCCGGCGCCTCCGACAAGCAGTTCAAGGACATCATCAACAAGCTCAAGCAGACCGGTGAGCTGGCGAAAGCCACCTTGGCGGACTACACGAAGCAGCTCGACTCGCACACAAAGGCGAGTCAGCAGTTCGCGCAGGATCTCCAGACCCTCGCCTCGCAGGGGTTCGGTGATCTCGCTCAGGCGCTCGCCGCTGACGGGTCCGCCGAGGCGGCACAGCTGGCCTCACAAGCCGTGGGCGACCGGAAGGCCGCCACCGCCGCGAACACCGCAGTGAAGAAGGGGAACAGCGGGCTCTCCGGAGAGGACCTGGAGGACGCACTCACCCTGCTCACCACCCTGCGGGGAGGGCCGGGCCGCGGGTACCGGGAGCTGATCGCGGCCGGCTTGGACGTCGCCACGATCCACGCCCTGGTCCCGAAGATGATGGGCCAGATCAAGAGCCTGCCGGCGGAGAACAGGGACGCATTTCTGAAGCAGGCCGCCGGCCAGGGCGGCGTGGTCGGCATGGCCCGAGGCGGGATCCTCACCCGGCCCACCGCGGTCCTCGCCGCCGAGGCCGGTGACGTCGAGTCCTTCATCCCGTGGAACGGCTCCGCCCGGTCCCGCGGGCTGCTCGCGGCCACTGCCTCCGCGATGGGCTACCGCCTCACCCCGGCGAGCCGCTACGGCACCGCGGGCGGCGGCGGGCCGGCCACGGTGCGGGAGGGCGACCGCACCACCAACATCACCCTGAACGGCGCCCGGCAGAGCAGCGCGGAGCAGGCTACGGACCTGGCCCGGCACCTGGCATTCGCGGGCTGACGAGCAGAGAGGAGGACGGGTGTACCTACCGGGTCAGGATCTGGGCGGCCTCCGGGTCGATCTCGGCACCATCCCCCTCGGGGGAGTGGACGACCAGGGAGTGGCGTGGCCGCTCCAGGAGATGGACGGCTGGGACTCCCCGGAGGTCCGGGCCGAGGTGCACCAGCGGGCAGCCGACCACGGCGCATGGCTCGGCCCCCGGTACCTCGCCGAGCGGCCGGTCACCCTTGCCGGGAAGATCATCGCCCCCGGCGCGGCCGAGCTCGACGCGGCCATGGAGCGGCTGCGCGCGGCCATACCGCTCGACACCACCGTGCTCACCGTGCGGGAGACCGTGCCCAAGCAGGCGACCGTGACCCGGTCCGGAAAAGTGCTGCTGCGGCACCTCACCGACAGCGTGGCGGAGTTCTCCGTCATGGTGACCGCCGGGGACCCGCGACGGTACGGCGTGGACGAGGAGGTGGAGAGCACCACACTCCCCAGCGCGACCGGCGGCCTGGTCTTCCCTGCGACCTTCCCGGTGGCGTTCTCCGCCACCGTGGTGGCGGGGGAGATCCGCGCGGTGAACGCCGGCACCTTCGAGACGCGGCCGGCGTTCACAGTCGACGGGCCGGTGTCGGCGCCGCAGATCATCGGGCTGTACGCGGACGGGACGACGCGGCAGCTCGCCTACGGCCAGGACCTCGCCGCGGGTGACCAGCTCGTCATCGACACCGACGCGCCGACCGTCACTCTCAACGGCACGGCCAGCCGCCGGCGGTTCCTGGCGGTGCCGTCCGGCTGGCCCACCATCCCCGCGAACAGCACCGTCACGTACCAGTTCCGGGCCGCCGCGCCCGCGCCCGCCGCTCTGCTGACCGCCCGCTGGCGCTCGGCCTGGATCTGAGAAGGAGACACCGATGCCCGTTGATGTATGGGGGCTGGACGGCCTCACCCTCTCCGGCCTGGAGGCCCGGGGCGGCGACGCGGCCATGATCATGGCCAACGGAACCGCGGCCGGGTCCCGGTCCGGGGTCCGGCCCGGTGACCCGGGCCTCACCACGACGCTCGCGGGGTCCACGATCAATGTCTCCGCCGGGGTCGCGACCGTCGCATACGCCGGACAGGGCGTCTACCGGGTGTGGCAGCCCTCCTCGGTCAGCCCCGGGTCGGTGGCCGCCGCGCACGCCACGCTGCCCCGGGTGGATCTGGTGTACCTGCGGGTGTGGGACACCGCGGTCGACGGCGCCGGGCTCGCCAAAGCGGACGTCGTCTACCTGGCCGGGACAGCGTCGGCCTCCCCGGTGGCGCCGACCCCGGCCGGAACCATGGTCTACATGCCGCTCGCCACCATCTCCGTCCCGGCCTCCGGTGGCGGGTCGCCGACCGTGTCCCTCGCAGTCCGGCCGGTCACGGTCGCGCCGGGCGGCATCGTGCCAGACGCGGCGGCGACGGGGCTGTACGTGGGGCAGTACCGGGACAACGGCACCGGGCTCCAGCGGTGGTCCGGCAGCGCATGGGTGTACCCGGAGCCGCTCGGCATCGGCTCCTCGCTCTACCGGCGGAAGTCCGCCGACACGCCACGCACCACAGCAACCCTCGCCGACGATCTGCACCTGATCGTGCCCGTCGTGGCGAACGCGGAGTACACGATCGACGGGATGCTGCACTGGATCACTACGGACGCGACCAACGCGGACATGAACCTGGACTTCGGTGTCCCAGCGGGTTCCTCCGGCACGTACCTGGGGTTCGCGCAGCCGACCAGCGCTGGAGCCACGGACACCGACGGCCCGATCCGGACCATGAGCACCCCGATCGACACCGCCCGTCTCTTCGGAGCCTCCACCGCTTCCGGCAACCCGAGCGGTCTGATGCTGCGGGCGGTCCTCGTCACCGCTGGCACCGCCGGCAACTTCTCCGTCCAGTTCGCCCGGTCCGGAGGCTCCGGCACAGTCACCCTCCTCGCGCACTCGTGGATCGACCTCCGCCGCCGCGCATGACACGGACAGAGGGAGAACCATTGTGGCCGCCACGCCAGTCGAGCTGACCTGGTACGCCTGCGACCTGCGAACCGGCGGAATCATCGAGGAACTTTCCGCAGTCACCGCCGGGCAGGCGCTGTCCCGGCGGCTCGGCACCTACACCACCACCACGGTCGACCTGGCACTGCCTGGCGCGGCACGAGACTGGGAGTCCGCGACCGACCCGGGGCGGACCCTGCTGGTCGCGGTCGACCGGGCGGCCGATCTCCCACTGTGGGCCGGGATAGTGATTACGAGGGACGGCGGCTCCTCGGAGACCCTTGCGCTCGGCCTCGCCACCCCGGAGCGCTACCTGGACAGCCGGTATCCGGGGACCCATGGTCTGGTGCAGCAGGACCAGGCCGACGTCATCACCGCACTCCTGGCGCCCGTGATCAGCGACGATCTGTGTTTCGTCATGGACGCCCCTCCCACTGGGGTCCTCATGGACTACACAGTGGAGGACGGCGACGACCGCAGTGACCTGTCCTGTCTCCAGGAGCTCATGGGCGCCGACGGCGGCCCTGAATGGGCCGTGGACGTTGAATGGGCCCCCGGCCGAACCGGGTTCGTACTGCCGATCCGCGTCCGCCCCGCCATCGGCACCCAGAACGCACGGCCGGAGGCCGTGTTCGACTTCCCCGGGTGTGTCAGCTCCTACACCCTCGCCGAGTCCTACGAGCAGGGAAAAGGGGCGACCGTGGTGGTGGCCCGCGGGGAAGGAGAGGGCGCAGCCCGGCTGACGAGCGGCGAGCACGTCGCCACCGAGCTGCTCGCCGCCGGCTGGCCGAGGTGGGTGCACCGCTTCACCCCCGCCAGCGGTCTCACCGACCCCGCTCAGCTTGACGCGCATGCCGCGCGCGCCCTGGCGCTGATGCAGCGCGGCGCTGCGGTGTGGACGATCGACGCGACCGCTTCGGCATCACCGCGCCTCGGCCGGGACTGGGTACTGGGTGACTCCGTGCGTCTCTCTGTCGCCGGCTCGCTGCGGCATCCAGCTGGCGCCGACACGATCGCGCGGGCTTGGGGCTGGGAGCTCGACCCCGACGCCGACACTGTCCGGCCCATCCTGGTGGAGGACTGAGATGCCCACTCCCGCAGACCAGATCCCCGGTGGTCTCACCGGCCTCGCCCGCACCGTGGCCGACCTGAAGCGGCAGCTGGCCGAGCTCCGCGCCAGCCGGCGGGCGACCGCCACCGCAATCGGATCCGGCGGTATCACCGTCCAGAGCACGCCAGACGGACCGAAGATCGTCCTCGCGGCCGAGGGAGCAATCCCCGAAGCCGGCGGGACCCCGCCGGCGGTCATGGTCTACAGCGGCAGCGAAGCCGAGACCACCCCCGGCGGCCTCACCATCTACGTCACCGACGGCGTCCTCGGCACCGTGCCCGGACTACTCCTCGTCACACCCGACCTCGGCTACGACACCGCATCCGTCCAGCTCACCGGTGGCGCCTCCGACGACGACGCCCCATCAGCTGAGCTCCGCGCTGGCCGATCTTTCTTCAGCGTCGACCACGGCACCGGCACCGCCACCCTCTGGCTCGACTCGGCCATGACGGGGGTCGACTTCGATGCCGCCGGCGCCCGACCCAGCGCGGAGACCTGGACCGCGCTCCCCCTGAACAACGGCTGGACCAGCTACGGCTCCAGCTTCCAGCCCCCGGTCTACCAGCGGCAGATCGACGGCACGGTCCAGCTCGCCGGGCTCATTGCCCCCGGCACCCTCACCGCCGGGACCACAGTCGCCACCCTGCCTGCCGGGTACCGGCCGACAGCCGACCACATCTACCGCGTCAGCGCGGGCGCCGCGACCGCTGTCGCCGACATCTACGTCCGCTCCAGCGGCGCACTGACCATCCAGAACACCGCCGGCACGGTGGTGTGGCTGTCCCTGTCCACCATCCGATTCCCCCTGATCTGAGGAGCCCCCGTGACCACCACGGTCGTACACGAACACACGATCAAGATCGTCAACATGGAGTCCCTGGAGGAGCACTACTGGGAGCTGCGCACCCCCTTCCCCCTGCCCCTCACGGACACACAGCTCACCTCGATCATGGACATGGTCATCAGCGCCTTACCTGCCCCGACCACCCACGGATTCCGCGTCGCTGCGATCGTCCGCAGCACCTCCACCACTGTCGACACCACCAGCCGCACCCTCGGCCCCATCACCGTCCCGGGAGCACCTGCGTGACCCTCACCCTTGTCGGACTGCACACCAGCACCGAGATCACCGCGGACTACCTTCCGATCGACAGGCGGACCACAACCACCCGCGTCGTACTGCGCCGGGTCGTGCCCGTCGCCGCGGGCGACCACCTCGACATCGACGCCTGGGCCCGCGTCACCAACGAGACCAACCCCGGGTACGTCGTCGGGGTCGGCTGGGGCCTGCGCGCCCGCCGTTACGAAGCCGGCCCCGACGCCCCATGGGTCCGCATCAGCCCGTCCTGTGGCGACAACGTCGACCGGCAGCGCCACCACATGCCCCTCGCGATCAGCTCCGTTCACGCGATCCCGCAGGACTGGCCCGCCGGGCACCGGCTCACCGTCGCGCTCGTCGCCGATGCGCACTCCAGCGCCTCCCGGCCCGACGACGAACTCATCGTGGACGCGGGGTACGGGCACCTCACCGTCCGTCAGCTCCGCCCCGCCTGACACCTGCACCTGTACTTCCCCGCCCCGCGCCACGTCTGGCCGGGGCCTTCTCATGCCCTGGAGTGCTCATGGATTTCGGACAGGCCCTCGCGGCCATGAAGGGCGGCGCCCCCGTTGCGCGCGGCAGCTGGGAGACGGGAGTGATGGTCGTCTACCAGCAGGGCTATCCCGACGGCATCCCGATCAACGGGAACACCGCGCGGGCAACCGGCCTGCCGGAGGGCACCGTATGTCGCTTCCGCCCGTACCTGATGCTGCGCACCGCCGACGGCTTCGTTCCCTGGGTCGCCAACCAGACGGACCTGCTCGCCGACGACTGGGAGTGTGCCTGATGGCTGCACCGTTGACCGCCGACCGTCTGCTCGCTGCTCTCCGCGCGGAGGGCGTCCGCGTGGTGGAGGAGCCGGACTGGCGTACGCACAACCGCAACTCGAAGGGCCCGTGGGGTCCGGTGCACGGGTCCCAGGTCCACCACACCGTGACCAAGGGATCCGCGCGTACAGTCGCCATCTGCCGGGACGGGTACCCCGCCCTGCCGGGCCCGCTGTGCCACGGGGTGATCACGAAGGACGGCCGGGTGCACCTTGTCGGTCACGGCCGGGCCAACCACGCGGGCGGCGGGGACCCGGCGGTGCTCGCCCGTGTCATCGCGGAGGACTACGGCGACCGGCCGCCGAAGCCGACCAAGGGCAACGCCGACGGGGTGGACGGGAACCGGTCCTTCTACGGCTGGGAGGCGGAGAACCTCGGCGACGGGAAGGACCCGTGGCCGTCGGTGCAGTACGACGCGATCGTGCGGTCGCAGGCGGCGGTGTGCCGGGCGCACGGCTGGTCGGCGAAGAGCGTGATCGGACATCTGGAGTGGTCGGACGACAAGATCGATCCGCGCGGGTTCTCGATGGTGAAGCTGCGCGCGGATGTGGCGGAGCGCCTGAAGCACCCGGCTGGCTGGTCGCCACCGTCGAAGCCGACCACTCCCAAGCCCCCGGCCCCGAAGCCGCCCGTGCTGACGGTGGAGCAGCGCCTGGCCGCGCTGGAGAAGCGCGTCGACCTGCTGGAGGCCCGCCCGTGACCGTCATCGACTACGACCTCGAATTTCTGGAAGACGGCCGCACCATCGAGCTGATCAGCATCGGCATGGTGTGCGACGACGGCCGCGAGTACTACGCCGTCAACAGCGACATGCCAGTCGACAGGATCCTGAACCATCGGTGGCTGAAGGGCAACGTGTGGCCTCACCTGCCGCTGCGCGGCTACAAGCCTCCGCCGCAGATCAACGCCCTTCAGCAGAGCGACGGCGCACTGGACACGACGGACACGCGCGTGAAGCCGAAATGGGTCATCGCCAACGAAGTCCGCGACTTCCTCCAGGCCACCCCGGATGTCGAGCTGTGGGCGAACTACGGGGCCTACGGCCATGTCGCGCTCGCGCAGCTCTGGGGCCGCATGATCGACCTCCCCGATGGGGTGCCGATGTTCACGCACGACATCCAGCAGGAACGGGCCCGGCTCGGGCTGAGCTGGGACGACCTGCCCCGGCAGGAGTCCGGCGAGCACAACGCCCTCGCGGATGCCCGCCACAACCAGACCGTCCGGCACTGGCTCGCAGCGCGGGCCGCCACGGACAAGAAGTAAGGAGCCCCCATGTTCACTGCCGCTTTCTGGCGTTCGACCGGCGAGCGCGCGGTCCGTACCGCCGCTCAGGCCACCATCGGCGCGATCGGCGCCGACCAGCTCGGCCTCCTCGATGTCGACTGGGGCCAGGCCGCCTCGGTCGGCGGCCTCGCCGCTGTGCTGGCGGTCCTGACCGCCGTGGCGACGTCCGGCGGGACGGAGGGCCCGGGGCTCACCGAGACGGTGAGCGACCGGCGATGACCGTCGGCGAGACGTCCTCCGTCGCAGTAGAACTGGAGCGGATGCGCGGCACCTTTGAGACTGGCATGACCAAGCTTGACGGCAAGCTGGATGTCCTGGTGGAGCGTGGCACACACGCGGACCGGCGCATGAGTGCTGCCGAACAGGCCGCAGCCGCGCTCACCGCGCGAGTCGCGGCGGTGGAGCGCCGGGTGTGGATGGCATCCGGCGCCGCCACCATGCTCGGTGCCGGCGGTGGATACCTTTTCGCAGTCCTCGGCGGCTGACCATCACTTCTACAAGCCCCGCGCTCTGCCCCGTCACCCCTCGGGTAGCGCGGGGCCCGGGAGTATCTGGACCACATCGGCTGAACAGGCCCCCGTCGCCCCTTGCGGGCGGCGGGGCTTTCCTGCGTGCTGGGGACCCCGCGTTGGCGGGGACGATGCGCCTGGTCAGTCCAGCATTGCGTTCGGGTTCTCCATCTGCGCCCGATCTTCGACGTTGCTGCCGTCCAGCGGAAGCATGCCGCGCACGGCGTCCAGGATTCCCAGGAGGTCCTCACAGGCTGCGGTGCGCGCCCACGCCTTGATCGTGTCGGGTGATTCCGGGGCGGTGGCCTCGGCGGCCTCGTAGCCGTCGCTGGCCTCCTGCCGGGGGATCCGGTCCATCAACTCGTTGATGAGTTTGAGCATTTCGTAGGACAGATGGTGATAGCCAATTCCGGCCGGGATGCGCTCGTGCTGCTCCAGACCGGTGTTGAGCGCATCCCCCCTGCGGCCGTCGAGAACGTTGTCGAGCTCCCGCACCACGGCGCGCAGTCGGCCTGCCCCGGATGCCCGGAGGGTCTGGTAGGGGAGCGCGCGGCGGGCGGCGCGCACGAGCCACTGGTCTCGGCTGATCTGGGCCTGGTGGGCGGCGGTGTCGATGTCGTCCAGGAGCTCCTGGGGGTAAGGCGTGGTGACGGCCGCCAGGTTGGCGGGAGTGGTGGTCATCGGATCTCTTCCTGTCGTGGTGGTAGCGGGTCTGAGGGGCAGCGGCGCGGCTCGCGCGGCCTGCGGGATCCGAGTGCGGTGTTCCGCTCAGGACTGTTGCTTGGGGCGCCCGGGACGCCCGGGGCGGCTCGACTCCCACGCCAGAATCGATTCCACCTTCCACAGGGGCGTGTCGGAGATCCGCCGGTCCGGCTGCGGCGCCTGGCCGCGGGCGACGTAGCCGCGCATCGTACCCGGGGAGATGCCCATCAGGGCGGCGCTCTGGGCGGTGGTGACGTGGTCCCACATGTGCGTGATGGTCTCGGCGTCGCCTCCGGTCCAGCCCATGAGGTCCAGCACAGTCTGCCGCGAGGCGCCCAGACGCAGGAGGTGCGCCGTGATCGCCAGAAGAAGCTGAGGGCGGTCCGTCTGCCGGATCTCGCGGATTCGCCGCTCCTGGGCGGCGATCTTCTCCGCTTCCGCGAGGCGCTTGGCCACCCACCGGGGATCCTCGTATGGCTTCTCGCCGGCGTCGATCCGCGCCTGGGAGGTGACGGCCCGTGCGTGCAGCTCCCGGAACTCGCGGATTCGGGAGTCCCTGGCCGCCTGGTCCGCTGCCCGCTCGTTGTGGGCCCGGACGCCGTTCGGCAGAAGCCGGAACTCGTAAGGGGTCCCGGCGAATCCGCCGTCCAGCCCGTCCTCCTCCGCGTCGAGCCGGAGAAGCTGCGGCCGGGCGCGGTGGGCGATGATCGCCAACTTCGCGTGGAGGATCGCGGCGCTCATGGCGCTCTCGTCATCCCGGTCCGCCACGTGGGTGGTGTAGAGGTTGGTCAGGATGGGCGGCCGCGGTGTCTCTTCCTCGCCGGCGAAGTCCTGCGGGTACATCGGCCGGTGGGTGTCGGGGTCGGCCAGCCAGGCGGTGACACGGGCTCCGTCGCCGCCCTGGTGGCGCTCGGTCTCCACCAGATCGGTGTCATCCGCGTAGGGGCTCGGGAGTTCATCGCGCCGGCGGGTCAGGGTCGCGGGTTCCACAGGTACGTCGGACAGCGCCATGAGTGTCTGCATGAGCAGTAAATTACAGCGCTGCGCTGCAATTTGGCAAGTGGTTCGCCCCAACCCACCCGCCCGCGCGCCCCCTTCCCCCATCCGGCAGGCAGGGGGCGCCTCCGTTCCTGGTCAGTCGACCGCCGCTCCGAGGAAGACCACAGTCGGCCCGGTGCTTGGCTCGTCTGCGCACTCGCATTCGACAGTGGGCAGATCCGGCCGGCAGCCCGGCCGGTCGCAGCGGTGGTAGTAGAGGTTCTCCCGCCGACCGGTGCCGTAGCAGTCCAGGCAGTCAGGGCGGTGAGCTCGCGTCGTCATGCAGCCAGGATGCCGGGTGAGCGCGGCCCGTGCGGCCGAGTTGCACCAACACGCCCCCCATGTCAACTCCGCTGCGTTATGCGAGCGTTAATGGTCCGACTGGCGCCACCTCTACGCTGACAGGCATGACGGCACAGGCACTTTTACGGACATGGACGGCCACACTGGAGGGCACGGAAGGCCCGTCCGGAGACGCCGCGGCAGTCTTTACGACGGCGGACGGCACGATCGGTGCGGCAGTGGTGGATCTGATCGGCCACGAACCCGGCGCCACGGATATCGCGAGGCTCTTGGCCCAGGCGGCCGCCCGGGTCGCTGCCCGGCGGGGTCCGCTCGCGGGACTCCTGACCGCCGCCGAGCTGGTGGCCGATCCAGGGGCGGGCCCCAGCCCGGAGCCGACCGGTGCGGCAATCGTGGCCACCGCCCGGCCCGGGCGCCCGGTGGAGTTGGCGTGGATCGGGGACTGCGGCGCGGCGTCGTGGGACGGGACGGAACTGCGGGCCCGGACCACTGTGCACACCATGGGGCGATTTCTCCGTCAGCACGGCGCCACCACAGTGGACCTCGTGCATGACGACTGGATCCGCCTGTCGCTGACGGAGGCGACGGCCACCACCGTGGCCATGACTGAGGCGCCTGCGGGCGAGATGCTGATGCTCATGTCGGACGGGGTGTACGCCCCTCATCCGGGGCCGGGGGGTCTCGGCGCCAGCATGGTCCGCGCTGGCTCGGAGCACCCGCAGCGCCTGGCCGAGGCCCTGGTGGGCATCGGTGTCCGGCCGGCACAGAGCGGTCCCCGGGACGACGCCACGGTGGTGATCCTCGGCCCGGCCGGGTAGGTGATCAGGCGGCCTCGTACTTGTGGGCACGCCCGCCGCGCCATTCGATCAGCGCGCTGTCCCCGTCGACCAGCTGCTCGGCGTTCTCAAGGCCGGCCCGGCGCAGCAGCTCGGTCAGATCGCGGTCCGAGTAGGCGAGGCCGAGTATCTGCCCGCGGGCGGTGACGCGCCGGCCGCCGGTGGGGGACGGCCGGTGCACGGTGATCGGTGCGGCCATATGTCCAGGGTGCGCCCGGCGCGCGGCCGGTGCGCGTCGGCGGGGGTTCGATCGAATGCGTGAGCTGCCGGGCACCCTCAACTCAACGTACCCCCGTTGACATCGACGGGGGTACGTTGGATTATGGATGCCAGGAACACACCGAACCCAACCGGAGGACACCGCCACCATGCCCGTCACCACCGCCACCGTCGCCGACTGGGCCGCAGTCGAGGCCCACCTGCAACAGCACACCGGCGCGAGCGCCTACCCCCTCACCCGACTGAACGACCTTCAGGGCGAAGGCTTCCACCACCTCGTCCTGGACCCGCAGTCCCGTACCATCTGGTGGGCCTACGACAACGAACCGGTCGGCGGCCAGGGCTGGATAGTGGAGCAGTTCAGCCCCAAGGAAGCGGCCGAACAGCTCGACAACGCCATCGGTCCCGTCGAGGACCGGCTCGCCGAACTCGCCGACCAGCCCGAGGACTCCGCGTACGCCCAGGGCTTCGCCGATCTCGACCGCGACCAGGACACCATGGACGAGTACGCCGCCGTCCTGCGCCTCACCCTGGGCGAGAACCCGGCCGACGCGCGCATCCAGATCCAGGCCGAGCGCGAGCGGATCGCCCGCAAGGACGCCCTGTGGCAGCGGACCTACGCCGAGCTGGTGCGCGACCTCGCTATTGAGCATCGCGGAAACAAGAGCCAGGCCGGACGCATCCTCGGCATCACCGATGTCCAGGTCGGCCGCATCATCCGCGACGACAACGACCGGCGGAACAAGCTCACCGACGCCCTGGACAGCCTCCAGGACTGAACCCCAGGACCGACCGGCACGGGCGGGCCCCGCCCGTGCGGGAGGACGCGGGCAGGGCCTGGGGGGTCCCTCCCACAGGGGGTGAGGGAGGGTGGCCCGCCCGTTCACCATGGCACCGTTTCCAGCCACTGGGTAGAGGTCTGACCGAAACCCGGTCTGCTCAGTGGTTGCCGCTCGAACACGGACCCCGCTCAATAGATGTCGCGTTCCCATTGTCGTCATAGGTGGATGTGACGGTCACAGACCCATGGCAGTTCGAGTCCGGACACGACTCACTTGTCGAAACAACTGCACCCAAGGTGTTCACTCTTTTCAGTTCGTGGCGGCACTGGCCGCAGCGTCCGTAGAAATAGGTGCCTACCAGGCACATTGCGCACCGGCCGCCTGACTGCGGCTGGAGCGTCACCAGCTCCGTCTCCATGTGTCTCCTTTCCCCACAACGATGCACACAGTCGGACGCCAGATGCGGGGCGAACGCCGGAAATCAGCCACCACCGATACAACAGGGGACGTCGACGAACAGCGGGCCGTTGGGGCCTAGAGGAGGAGGCGAACCCCTCCCCTTCTGGTCGATGCCGGGCCTACGCTGAGGCCACACCGACGAGAGGGACGCGCCGTGGACTTCCCCGACGACATGACCACCGGCCAGCGAATCCGGCTGCTCCGAGAATCGCGCGGCATGTCCCGCGAAGTGCTTGCTGCGATGTGCGGACGGGGCCCGGATTGGCTGAAGAAAATTGAGACCGGCCTCCGGCCGCTCCGCTCCAACGCCCTGATCTTGAGGCTGGCCGCCGCGCTCCAGCTCTCCGACGCCTCGATCATCACCGGCGCCGATGGTGGCGAGGTCGCGCAGCCAGTTCAACTCGGCCGGCTTCACCATCCGCGGCTCCCGGCAGTGTGGGACGCAGTCATGCACCGCCGGATCATCAGTCGGCCTGCCCAGACGGCGGAGCCCGTGGAGGTATCCGTGCTCCAGGGCCGGGTGAACCAGACGTGGCAGCTGTGGCACATGTCCTCCGAGAACAGAACCGAGACCCTCAGGCTGCTGCCCGCCTTGATCCGGGACGCGGAGACGGCGGTTCGCGGGCTCGACGGCGACGAGCGGCGAGCCGCCCTGGTGGCGCTCTCCGACGTCTACCGGCTCACCGGCCAGGCGACCGCGTACATCGCCCCAGCAGAGCTGGCGTGGGTGGTCGCGGACCGGGCCATGACCGCGGCACAGGACGCGGACCGGCCGGCGACCATAGCGGCGGCGGCCTGGAACATGGGCAACATCCTCCGCGAGACGTCGTACGCGGACGAGGCGCTGCGGGTGGTCACCGACGCGGCCGATCTGCTCCGGCCGCACCTGGACGAGGCGCCGTCGGACTGGCGCGGAATCTACGGTGCGCTCCAGCTGCACGCCGCGGTGACGGCGGCCCGGGACGGCCGGTCCGGGGACGCGTGGCGGTACTGGGGCGCCGGCGACCAGGTCGCGAAGTCGCTGCCGGCGGCGTACGTGCACCCCAGCACGGTCTTCGGCCGGGCGAACGTCGACTTCCATGAGGTCAGCGTGGCGGTGGACCTTCAGACCTCCCGCCGGGCGCTGTCCATCGCGGACGAACTGGACCCCGACTCCATGCCGTCCGTCGAGCGGCGGGCCCGCCTGTGGGTGGAGGTCGCCCGCGGGCACCTCCAGCGCGGTGACACCACGGCCGCGCTCCACGTCATGCAGATGGCATACAGCATCGGCGCGGAGACGGTGAAGTACACCCCGTCCGCACTGACGGCGGTGACCGGCATCTGGCAGTCGGCGCCCCGGGCGCTGCGGCCGGAGGCGGCCCGGCTTGCGGCCAGAATCGGCCTCGCGGAGGCGGGATAGGGGGACAGTTTGGGTACCGGGGACACTCTGTCCCCGTTACCGTCCGGTAGGCCATCTACGGTGACGCCTCCGTCACTCACCTCCGGGAGAAACAGATGGCCGCACTGCCCCACGCCTCACCCCGTGCCGGCGCCACCCCCACATGCGACCCCACTACCGGCGAGGTCCGCATCCCCCTCACCCTCTGGCTGCTGGATCAGCAAGTGAGCGAGCCGGACCTCGTCCTGTCGGCAGCAGAGTTCGATCGGCTGCATGCCAGCCTTACTCGGCTCCGGGGGCACCGCTCGTGATGACGATGAGGGTGTACCGAGTGAGCCCCGGGGGCGAACGCCTCCCCGTCTCGCCAACGATCGTGGTCGGTGACCCGGAAGGGCCGCCGTTGCCGCTGGAGCCCATGAAGTCGAGCAAGTACCCGCCGTGTGCTTGCCCTCGGGACACGTGCCCTGACCGCGGCGAGCGGCTTCCCGTGTCCCGGCCCGGCTAGTGGCCAGAAGGCCCGGAGGTCGCATGCCCGTGAGTGGACGAACCGCTCACGACGATGACTGGTCTGAAGGCAGCGGTAGTGAGACAAAGCTACCGAGCCCCGGTTCGGTGTAGATCAGACCTTCGTCCCGCAGCGCCTTGTGCACCTTCTGCGCGGTTGCGACGGCTACCCCAAATTCGCCTGCCAGCCCCAGGACAGAGGGGACCCGCGTACGGGGTGGATAGGTGCCGTCGGCAATTCGAGCCCGCATCACGGTGGCGACCTGCTTCCAGCGTGGCACATCCGGCACAAAGTTGATCATGGAGACACGCTAAGCATCCCACCCCGCACTAGGCGAGACGCGGTATGCCTAGTACCCCGTAGTACGCCTAAGATCACAACGTGAACAAAACCCCCGCGACCGCGGACACGGCCCGGGGGAACGGACGACGCTTCTGGGAGCATCGACATGGAAGACTCTAGCGATCCAGGACCCCACCGGATCCCTCCGCGCTCTGACTGGTGCCACTGGCACAACGGCCATTCAGAAACCACGATGGCTGTGCGGACTACGGAACGGCAGTCAGGCAGTCCTTACAACCTGACAGCCTGCGCCGCGTGCCGGAGTGAGCACAATCTCAACGCGATCCAGGTACTCCGTGAATTCTGCATCTACTGCCAGCTGCCGGTGGATGCCACCGAAGCGAACCGAGTCGGGGATCCGGAGTCGATGAGCGGGGCGCGCTCCGACTCTTACGCCCACCCCCACCCTTGCCCGGATGCCAGGGCTCCCATGCCGCGTCGCACCTCGCCAACCCTCACGGAGTACCTGAGCGCCGGCTGACCTGCCAGCTACCGGAACCGCCTGCTGATCGAGGAGTGGAAGCCTTGATCGGGCAGGTGACACGCCCCGTTGTCGAGGAGTGGAAGCCTCGACAACGGGGCGCTTTGGAGTGTGAAAGATGCCAGGAAGCGCTGTACGTGTTTTCTCAACGTTCAGTAG
>NZ_JBDQQP010000025.1:0-64780 GCF_039888735.1 Streptomyces sp. CAU 1734 | reverse complement strand
CCCCGACGACGAGGTGCTGCCCCGGCGGCGCCGCCGGGTCCGGGCCACCGCGTACCCCACGGAACCACCGTCCCGGTCCCAGCCACCCCCACGCACCCCCGAAGAGGCCGCAGCGGCCCTCGGCGCGTTGCAGGCAGGGACCGCGGCCGCACGCAACGCCGCCGACCCCGAAGGGAACATCCCCCGATGACCAGCCGCACCTCCCGCGACACCGGCGATACCGCGTGGGTGCTCGATCCGATCCTGGAAATCCCCCATGTCCGCGCGGCCGTCCTGCTCACCAGGGACGGCCTCGTCTCCGGCTACTCCGACCGGCTCTCCCAGGCGTCCGCCGAACGCGTCGCGGCGATCACCAGCACCGTGCAGGGGGCCTGCCGCACCGCCGCGGCGGCCTTCGCGGACAAGGAGGGCGCGGAGGTGCGCCAGGTGGTCGTGGAATCCGACCACGGCTACATCCTCGTCGCCCCCACCTCGCACGGCACCTGTGTGGCCGCCTACGGCGACCCCGAGGTACGGCTCGATCTGCTCGCCCACCGGGTCCACTCGCAGGTGGCCCGGCTCGGTGAGAAAGCGATGGCGGCGGCGCCGCGCGGAGCCGTCGGCTCCGTACAGGCATGAGCGGGCGGCGCAGCGGGCGGCCGCTGGTGCCCGCGTACGTCTCCACCGGCGGCCGGACCAGGCCGAGCCGGAACAGCCTGGAACGGCTCTCGGTGCTGACCGGGCTGGCGATCTGTCCGCGCGAGCACACCGCCGGGGACGGCCGTCACCACGGTCCGGCGGGCTCCTGCGGCTCCGCCCTCTCCTCCCCCGCGCCCTTCCCTGCACCGGTCCCCGCGCCGATGTCCGCCCCGGCCCCCTCCCCGCTCCACGGGATGTCCCCGGCCCCGTACGCCACCGCCCCGGGGACACCCTGTACATCGGTGCGCGGCGGTCTCCCCTCGCGCGGTGCCGAGCCGCCCTTACCGCCCGCCGCGGAGCCGAAGGCCCCGGAGATACAGCACACGCCCCCGGTCCCCACCGATCTCCCCGCCGCCCAGCGCACCCTGCTGGACACCCTGGACGGCGGATCGCTCACCGTGGTGGAGACGGCGGCTCTGCTGGAGCTGCCCGTCTCCGCCGTCCGCGTCCTCGCGGCCCATCTGATCGATCTGGGTCTGGTGGGCTCCCGTCCGCCGATCCCCTACGCCGCCCAGCCCGACCTTGATCTGTTGGAGAGAGTCGCCGATGGCCTCCGCGCCCTCAAGCTCTAGCGGCCTGCACCTTCCGGACAGCGCCCGTGAACTGGTGAAGATCCTGGTCGCAGGCCCCTTCGGGGTCGGCAAGACCACCTTGATCGACTCCGTGTCCGAAATCCGACCCCTGCACACCGAGGAGCAGTTGACCGAGGCGTCCGTCGCCGTGGACGACCTCGCCGGGGTGCGCGACAAGACCACCACCACCGTCGCGATCGACTTCGGCCGCATCTCACTGAGCGGGGGGATCGTGCTCTATCTGTTCGGCACCCCCGGACAGGAGAGATTCCGCGCCCTGTGGGCCGATATCGCCTACGGGGCGCTCGGCGCCCTGGTGCTCGTCGACACCCGCCGCATCGACGACTCCTTCGAGGTGCTGGGGCTGGTGGAGGACGCGGGGCTGCCGTACGCGGTCGCGCTGAACACCTTTCCGGACGCCCGCCAGTACACCGAGGAGCAGTTGCGCACCTCGCTGGATCTGGAGCCCGGCACCCCGATGGTGCTCTGCGACGCCCGGGACACCCATGCCTCCATCGACGCGCTGATCGCCCTGGTGCAGCATCTGCTCCTGCGCTCCATCCAGGGCCACGACCTGATCCCGCCGCCCGAACAGGATCCGGGCCCGCCCAGGATCCCCGCCGAGGCGCTGCCCTTCCTCCCCGCGCAGAACGGCGTCGGTTTCGAGCCGCTGCTGCCGGACGGGCCCGGGCGGCTGAGCCACAACCGGTACCAGGGCCCGGGGCACGGCGGCGGACCGGAGCTGGAGACCTGGTGAACACCGTGCCCACCCCCTCCTCCCCGGCCGCCGCCGCACCGGCCGCCGGGGCGGGGGCGGTCCCGCCGCCGCACTCCGCCCCGTCGTCGGACGCCTTCTCGCTGGCCACCCCCGTCCGGCTGTGGGAGGACGGCTTCGCCGCCGACCCGCACGGCTACTACGAACTGCTCCGCTCCCAGGGCCCGGTGGGCTGGGGCGAACTGGCGCCCGGGATTCCCGCGTATGTGGTCACCGACCGCCGGGCGGCCCTCGATCTGCTCCACGACTCCGAGACCTGGTCGCACGACCCGCGCCCCTGGGAGACCACGATCGCGGAGGATTCGCCGATCCTCGGGATGATGCGCTGGCGGCCCAACACCCTCTGGTCGGACGGCCCGGCGCACATACGCTACCGGCGCACCCTGGTCGACGCCTTCAGCCTGGTCGAGCCGCACGATCTGCGGGAGCGGGTGCACCGGGCGGTGGACATCCTGGTCTCCCGGTTCGGCCCGGCGGGACACGCGGATCTCGTCTCCGACTTCTGCCGGCCGCTGATGGCGCTGATCTTCAACAATCTCTTCGGTCTGCCGGACAGCGAGAGCGCGCGGCTGGACGACGCCATGGCGCAGATGATCGAGGGCGCCGAGACCTCCGCACAGGCCGAGCTGGAGTACGGGCGGTACGTCTTCGAGCTGATCGCGCTGAAGATGACCCGGCGCGGCGACGATCTGACCAGCTGGCTGCTCGACCATCCGCTGCGGCTCACTCCCGAGGAGGTGACCTGGCAGGTCGTCCTCACCCTGGGCGCCGGGCACGAGCCGACCGCCAATCTGGTGTCGAACGCGCTCTCCCGGATCCTCGGCAATCCGGCCTACTACACGACGCTGACCAGCGGTTCCCGGCCGGTGATGGACGCGGTGCTGGAGGTGTTGCGCTATGAGACCCCGCTGGCGAACTACGGCGTCCACTTCGCCCGGAAGGCGCTCAGTTTCCACGGGGTGTGGGTGCGGGCCGCCGTGCCGGTGGTCATCTCCTACGGTGCGCTGGCCTACTTCGCGGAGAAGGAGGCGGGCGGGGTGCACCATCCGCATGACGCCTCGCATCTGTCCTGGTCGGCGGGGGCGCATGCCTGTCCGCTGAAGCAGCACACCCTGCTGATCGCGACCGAGGCGATCGAGCGGCTGACCCAGTGGCTGCCGGATCTCGATCCGGTGCTGCCGCGTGATCAGCTGACCTGGCGGCCGGGGCCGTTCCACCGGTCGCTGACGTCCTTCCCCGTACGCTTCGCGCCCCGTATCCCGGACCAGTCCGGCGACCGGCCCTGATCCGGCGGGCCCGCCGGATCGGGCGGAGGCGCGGTACGCCGCTCGCGGGGCCGGGCGTCAACCCGGCACCGCGGAACGGGGAATGCCGCGCGGGTGAATGCCGCCGCCCGCGCTCACGGGCCGTGTGCCCGGTCCGCCGGGGGCGGTTGGTCCCGGCCGCTCACGGGTCGTCGTCCGGGCCCTGCGGTCCGCTCGGGTTGTCCGGGCCGTCGCCGCCCTCCTGCTGGCCCTCGCCCGGCTCCAGCGGTCCGCCGCCGTGCGGATTCGGCAGATCGCCCTCGCACCTCGGCAGGGAATTCAGATTGTTCTTGTGGGTGCTGTCACCACTGGTCTGAATGAAGGTGCGTCCCTGGGAGCTGACCCCGAAGATCAGAAACGCTTTCTTCCCGTCCGCCTCGACAAAGTAACGCTCTCCCAGGCGCATGCGCTGCATCACATTGTCGCGGCTGAGGATCTCGTGTTTCCCCGGGGTGGTCTCCACGCCGAGCTGCCGGATTTTCGAGCCGCCGTGCGCGAAGGTGAAGCGGTCCACACAGACGATGCGGAACTCGCCGGCCATAATCGATCATCTCCATCACCGACTGGCCCCGCCGCACATTTTAGTCGTGGCGCGCCGCCCCCGCATCCGAGCGCACCGGGGACGGCCGTCGCTCCGGTCACGGAAGGGGATCGTCACGGCGGCCGCCGGATCCGACGCTACGCCGGGCCGCCGGGCCACGCCAATGGGAGTGCGCCCGCGCCCTCCCCGGCGGCGGCCGGGGTCAGCGGCCCCGCCCCGTCGCCGTCCCCTTGACCGCGTCCAGCGCGTACACACAGCGGTCCTTGCTGCATGCGTACACCACTCCGGCCCGCGCCACCGGTGAGCCGGTGATCTCGCCGCCGGTCGCCAGCTTCCAGCGGAGCTGTCCGCCGGCCGCGTCCAGGGTGTAGAGGACATGGTCGGCCGAGCCGAAGTGGACCCGGCCGTCGGCGACCACCGGGGTGCCGATGAGCTCGCCGCCCGCCGCGAACCGCCACATCGGGGTGCCGGTGACCGCGTCCAGGGTGTAGAGCGCGCTGCCGCTGCCGACATGCACATTGCCGGCGGTGACCAGCACCGGTTCGATCGACTGGCGGGCCTCGGTCGCGATCCGCCAGCGGTCCTTGCCGGTCGCGGCGTCGAGGGCGTACACCGTGCCGAGGTAGTCGGCGAGATAGACCCCGCCGCCGGTGACGGCCGGCCCCGGGGCGAAGGCGGGCGGCGAGAGGAAGACCGCCGGGGCCTCGAAGTGCCAGCGCACCAGCCCGGTCGCGACCTCCACCGCGAGCACCCGGGTCCCCGCCGAGACATACACCTGGCCGTCCGGGGCCGGCAGGAGCCGGACCGGGACACCGCCGCAGGAGGCCGCGTCGCCGATCGGATACGACCAGCGCTCCCGGCCGGTGCGGGCGTCCAGCGCGCGCAGCCGGGCGTCCTGCCAGACATAGGCGGTGCCGTCGGCGAGCAGCGGTCCGGCCTCCGGGGTCTCGAAGTCCGTCTGCGCCCCGGTCACCTCCCACAGCTTCTCGCCGCTGGACGCCTCCCACGCCTGGACACCGCCGCCGCGGGTGCCGGTGAGCACGGTGCCGCGCTCGGCCCGCAGGGAGTACACCCAGGCGTCCGTCTGGACCCGCCACCGCTCCTGGCCCTCGGCGGCGTCGAGCGCGTACAGCGTCGGCCCGTCGGAGGCGTGGATCCTGCCGCCGTCCACCGCCATCGCCCAGGCCACGTCGCGGGTCTTGAACTGCCGCCGGCCGGTGCCGACGTCCAGCGCGTGGACCTCGAAGGAGGTGACATAGAGCAGATCGCCCGCGACGACCGGGGTGCCCCAGACGTCGTTGGACATCCGGAACCGCCACGGCCGCCAGTGTGTGCCGGCCTCCGGCGGGACGGTGGGCTGCGGCGGCGCCGGTACGGGGGCGGCATGCGCGGGTCCCCGCGCGGCCGGGCGGCCGGTCCCGCCGTCCGCGCCCAGCGGGGGCCGGATCCAGCCCGTCGCCGGTCCGGCCTCGGCGACGGCGGCGCGGGCCGCGTCGGTCACCCGGGGGCCGGGGCCGATCGGCACCTGGACCCCCGGCAGCCGCACCGGCCCGGGGCCGGTCGCGACGCCGGTGCGCGGGTCCTCCCGCCGCGGCGGGGCCCGGTGCGCGCCGCCGCCCCACTCGGGCTCGGCGCGCGGCGGCGCCGACGGCATCGGCGGGGGCTGTACGGGGACGGGGGCGATGGTCCGCCCGCCGCCCCGGCGCTGCTCGATCATCGCCGTGGCCGGGCCGGGCAGCCAGGCCGAGGCCGTACCGCTGTCGTCCTGGCCGGAGGCGAAGAGATGCGGGGCGAGCTGGGCCTGGAGGTCCTCGGGGGTGGGCCGCTTGGTCTTGTCCATCTGCATGCAGGACTCGATCAGCGGGCGCAGCTCGTGCGGCAGTCCGGTGAGGTCGGGACCCTCGCGGAGCAGCATGAAGACGGTCTCGACCGGGTTGGCGCCGTGGAAGGGGGCGTGTCCGGTGGCGGCGAAGACCAGGGTGGAGCCGAGCGAGAAGACATCGGAGGCGCCGGTGACACTGCGCGAGTCCCTGGCCTGCTCGGGGGACATGTAGGCGGGGGTGCCGACGGCGACATTGGTCATGGTCAGCCGGGTGTTGGAGACACCGGAGGCGATCCCGAAGTCGATGACGCGCGGGCCGTCCTCGACCACCAGCACATTGGACGGCTTGAGGTCCCGGTGGACCAGCCCGGCGCCGTGGATGGACTGGAGCGCCTCGGCGATGCCCGCGGCGAGCCACCGCACCGCCTGGGCCGGGAGGGTGCCGCACTCATTCACTATTTCTTCCAGTGAGGGCGCGGGCACATAGGCGGTCGCCAGCCAGGGCACCGCGGCCCTGGGGTCGGCGTCCACCACGGCCGCCGTGTAGAAACCGCTGACGGCGCGGGCGGCCTCCACCTCACGGGTGAAGCGGACACGGAACAGCTGGTCCTCGGCGAGTTCGGTGCGCACGGTCTTGATCGCCACCCGGCGGCCGGACGCCGACCGGGCCAGATAGACCAGCCCCATGCCGCCGGCTCCGAGCCGGCCCAGCACCTCGAACGGACCGATCCGTCTCGGATCGTGCTGCGTCAGCTGCTCCATACCTGCCTGCCACCTCCCCGTTTGGGCCCTTGTCCCGCCACCGAGACCGTCACCGCCGGTCCCCTCAGCGGCTCCCGGCGGCGGTACCCACCCTGATTGTTCCTGTCTCGGGGCCCGGTTGCGAACCCGGGGGCGGATCGGGGTGTCTCATCCGTATTCGGGCACGAAACCCCGGTCCGGGCCGGTACCGTCCGCCGCGGACCATCGCCGGACTAGCGTTCGGGCTCCTCCAGTACGGCGAAGACCGCACCCTGATTGTCCATGAGTACGGCGATTCGCCCGTGCGGAATGTCGAACGGCGGGGCCTGCACCCGCCCCCCGAGGCGTACGACATCGGCGGCCGCGGCGTCGCAGTCCGCGACCGAGAAATAGACGAGAAAATGGTCGGGGAGCTCCGCGGGGAAGGCGACGGTGAGCACACAGCGGCCCGCGACCGCGGTGGCGGCCCCCGGCCCGGTGCCGCGCGGCGACCAGAGCCGGATGTCCATCAGCTCCCCCGACGTCCTCGGCAGATCCGTGGCGCCGTAGCCGAAGACCTCGGCGTAGAAGGGGTCCGAGCGCTCCTTCTCCCAGGTGTAGAGCTCGGCCCAGCAGTACGAGCCCGGGATGTCCCGCGCCTCGAATCCGGCCGGGGTGCCGGGGCCGCCGCCCGGCTGCCAGAGCCCGAACACGGCACCGGAGGGGTCGGCGGCCACCACGACCACATCGCCCGGACCGGACCCGCCGGGGGCGCCGGCGGGTCCCGCGCCCCCGGGCGGGACGAAGAGACGCCCGCCCGCGCGGGTGATCCGGTCCGCCAGCCGGGCGGCGTCGCCGGCCGCGAACCAGACGCTCCAGGACGTGGGCATACGGCCGTCGGTTTTCGCGGCGAGTGCGGCGGCGAGCTTTCCGTCCCGGAAGGCATCGGAACGGGAATGGTCCAGATCCCTGAAGGTCCAGCCGAAAATTTCCCCGTAGAAGCGCTTGCCCGCCTCGATATCGGGGAGGGCCACATCCACCCAGCAGGGGGCGCCCTCGGGAAATACGGCCATGGGATCGGCTCCTCATCCGTGCGCCTTACCCGCGCGTCCTGTGCGCCTTTACCCGCGCACCTCACCTGTGGGTATATCCCCACCTGTGCGCATTCCGGTCCCGAACGGGTGCGGATTCACCCGCCGAATTCACCGCGGCGGGCGTGGTGCTCATCACAGCCGAGCCAATGGGGCATGACGGGCATCGCACCGCATGAGCGGGCGATCGGCCCTCCCGCGCACCCGGCGGCGGCACCCCGCGGGACGGAAGCCGCCGGTCCGGGCGGGAGCCCCGGGGCGGATAAAATCGAACATGTGACCATGCGCCGCCCGGTGCGGCCGGGCGGGGCCCGCACCCCATTTGCAGTCGGCCGAATCGCGCGCCGATCACCCCTCGGTAAGCTGACGGCATGACAGGACAAGTACGCACCGTCGACGGCCGGGTGGCCGGACGACGCGGCCAGGCGACGCGGCAGAAGCTGCTCGACTGCCTCAGCGAGATGCTCAGCTCTTCGCCGTACCGGGATGTCAAAGTCATCGACGTGGCCCGGAAGGCGGGTACGTCCCCGGCGACCTTCTATCAGTATTTCCCGGACGTCGAAGGCGCCGTCCTCGAAATCGCCGAGGAGATGGCCAAGGAGGGCGCGTCCCTCACCGAACTGGTATCCGGACGCACCTGGGCCGGAAAAGCGGCCTGGGCGGCCTCGGAGGAACTGGTCGAGGGATTTCTCGACTTCTGGCGCCGCAATGACGCCATCCTCCGGGTGGTCGACCTGGGAGCGGCGGAGGGCGACAAACGGTTCTACAAGATCCGTATGAAGATCCTCAACTCGGTCACCAACTCCCTCACGGACGCGGTGAAGGAGCTCCAGGCCAAGGGCCGGGTGGACAAGGACGTCAGCCCCGCCGCGATCTCCGGTTCGCTCGTCGCGATGCTGGCGGCGGTCGCCTCGCACCAGAAGGGTTTCACCACCTGGGGTGTGAAGCAGGCGGAACTGAAGCCCAATCTGGCTCTCCTGGTCCATCTCGGCATCACGGGCCGCAAGCCCACGAAGTAGGGACCCGCGAGCGCGTCCGCCGCGGGCCCCCGCTCCGATCGGCCCGGGCCGGCGTCAGCCGTCCGTACCGGGTTTGACGCCCCAGATGTAGAGCTGGTCGTCGATGTCCAGCAGATCCCAGAGCTCCGCCGCGTCCGCGAGACGCAGATTCACACATCCCGCGGAGCCGCCGCCGTCATAGAGGTCGTCCAGCCGCCCGTGCAGGGCCTGCCCGCCGTCGAAGAACTGGGCGTACGGCATGGGGGCGTCCTCATAGATGTCGGACACATGGTCCCGGCTGCGCCAGTAGATGGTGTGGAGGCCGAGCCGGGTCTCCTCGCTGTCGCGTCCGGTGCGGATGGGCACGGGCGGGAAGATCACCGCGCTGCCGCGCTGCACCCAGAGCAGCTGCCGGTCCAGGTCGACACAGGTCACGCGGTGGGAGCGGACCGGGCAGTCGCCCGCCTCATTGGGGTTCTCCCGGGCGCCGAGGGCGACCGTCCACCGGTAGGTGGCGAGACGGGCGTAGCCATCGGCGGGTTCGAGTGCCTCGGCCCGCTGGAATTCACGGATGGCCGCACAGTCGGCGGCCGACTGGACACCGTCCGCGGGGCGCCCCAGATACTCCTCCAGCTGCCGCTGATACGGCCCGGTCCGGGCGGTGCAGGCGGTGTCCGCGACGGCCGGCCGCGCGGTGCCCGCGCCGGCGGGCCCGGCCAGGGTGACCACGAGGGCCAGGGCCGCCGTCAGCGCCCCGGCCGGTATCCGGCCCGGTATTCGTGTCCGGGGCGGGCGGGAGAGCGCCCCGCCCCTTCCGCCGGATGCCGCTCGTTCTCGCATGCCGTACTCCTGTCCTGTACGAAACCGCCGTCCCCGACTGTCTCCAGAGGTACCAGCGGTTCCCGCCGCCCGCCCCGGGCGGCGGGCCAAATCGGTGAAGCCGGCGCGCGGTCGCCGTGCGCGCCGAGGGCGCGGACAAGGCCGGTCGGCCTTGTCCGCGCCCTCGGTCAGGACCCGGGAAACCCGGTGTCAGCCCTTGTGGGGCTTGTCCTTGTCTCCCTTGCCGGGCTTGCCGGGCTCGCCGCGCTCGTTGGCGATCTCGACATGGATGCCCTCGGCGGCGTTCTCCTCCGTGATGACATACGGGCCGGTGACCGGGTTGTCCGGGAGGACATAGCCCTCGGGGACATCGGTCTCCAGCAGGTAGTACGTCCCGGTGTCCAGGCCGTCGAAGGTGCAGTTGCCCTCGGCGTCCGTGGAGCAGCCGTTGCCGATGGCGGTGTCGGGGTTGTCACCCGCGATCTGGAGACCGGGAACACCGTTGGTCTCCTGCCACAGCTCGAACACCGCGCCGGGCAGGTCGCGCCCGTTCTTGGCGTCCGTCTTGTGGAGGGTGATCTCGCCCTCCACCGGCGGAACCGGGGTCTTGGTGTTCCTCGCGGTCACCGTGACACCGGCCGGCGCGTTCTCGTCGGTGAGGACGAGCGGTCCGAAGACCGGATTGGCGGGCAGGTCGTAGCCGCTGGGTGCGGCCGTCTCCTGCCAGTAGTACGTACCCGTCTCGACCGTGCGCGAGCACTCACCGTCCGCGCCCGTGGTGCAGGGAGCGCCCACGGTGGTGTCGGGGTTGATCCCGATGGTCTGGAGACCGGGGATCCCATTGGTCTCCTCCCACAGCTGGAACACCGCGCCGGCGAGTACCGCACCGGTCTCGGAGTCCGTCTTGACGACCGTGACCTCACCGGTGACCGGGGCGGTCGCGGTGTTCGCGGCCGTGACGGTCACGCCCTGGGAGGCGTTGGCGGCCGTCAGGACCAGCGGTCCGAAGACCGGGTTGGCCGGGAGGTCGTAGCCGCTGGGTGCGGCCGTCTCGCGCCAGTAGTACGTCCCCGTCTCGACCGTGCGGCGGCACTCGCCGTTCGCGCCGGTCGTGCAGTCGCCGCCGATCTGGGTGTCGGGGTCGGCACCCCCGGTCTGGAGGCCGGGAACACCGTTGGTCTCCTCCCACAGCTGGAAGACGGCACCGGCGAGCGGTTCACCGCTGACCGAGTCCTCCTTGACCACCGTGACATCACCGGTGACCGGGGCGGTCGCGGTGTTCTCGGCGGTGATGGTCACACCCTGGGAGGCGTTCTCGTCGGTGAGGACGAGGGGCCCGAAGACCGGGTTGGCCGGGAGGTCGTAGCCGCTGGGTGCGGCGGTCTCCTGCCAGTAGTACGTCCCGGTCTCCACGGTGCGGCGGCACTCGCCGTTCGCACCGGTCGTGCAGGGCCCGCCGACGGTCAGGTCGGGGTTGGCACCCGTGGTCTGGAGACCGGCGATGCCATTGGTCTCCTCCCACAGCTGGAACACCGCGCCCGCGAGCAGGGCCTGGGTGTCCGCGTCGCGCTTCACCACCGTCACATCACCGGTCACCGGCGGGGTCGCCGAGTTCGCGGCCGTGACGGTCACACCCTGGGAGGCGTTCTCCGCCGTCAGGACGAGCGGTCCGAAGACCGGGTCGGCGGGCAGGTCGTAGCCGCTGGGGGCCGCGATCTCGCGCCAGTAGTAGGTACCGACCTCCACGGTGCGGCGGCACTCGCCGTTCGCACCGGTGGTGCAGTTGGCGCCGACCTGGGTGTCGGGGTTGGCACCCGTGGTCTGGAGACCGGCGATGCCATTGGTCTCCTCCCACAGCTGGAAGACCGCGCCGGGGAGCGGGTTGCCGCTCTGCGAGTCCTCCTTGACGACCGTCACATCGCCGGTCACCGCGGCCGTTGGGGTGTTGGAGGCATTGACGATGACGCCCTGGGAGGCGTTCTCGTCGGTGAGGACGAGCGGTCCGAAGACCGGGTTGGCCGGGAGGTCGTAGCCCGGCGGGGCCGCCGTCTCCTGCCAGTAGTACGTACCCGTCTCGACCGTGCGCGTGCACTCGCCATCGGCACCCGTGGTGCAGGGCCCGCCGATCGTGGTGTCCGGGTTGGCGCCGGTGGTCTGGAGACCGGCCACACCATTGGTCTCCGACCAGAGCTGGAAGACCGCGCCCGCGAGCGGGGCATCGGTCCCGGAGTCGGTCTTGACGACCGTGACCTCGCCGGTGACGATCGGGATCTCGTCGTTCTCGGCGGTGACCGTCACACCCTGAGCGGCGTTCTCCGCCGTCAGGACCAGCGGACCGAAGACCGGATTGGCCGGGAGCTGATAGCCCGGAGGGGCCGCCGTCTCCTGCCAGTAGTACGTCCCGGCCGGAACCGTACGGGTGCAGTCGCCCGCGGCATCGGTCGTGCAGGGGGCTCCGATCGTGGTGTCGGGGTCGGCACCGGTGGTCTGGAGACCGGGAACACCGTTGGTCTCCTCCCACAGCTGGAACACCGCGCCCGCGAGCAGGGCCTGGGTGTCGGCGTCGCGCTTCACCACCGTCACATCACCGGTGACCGGAGCGGTCGCGGTGTTCTCGGCGGTGACCGTCACACCCTGAGCGGCGTTCTCCGCCGTCAGGACCAGCGGACCGAAGACCGGATTCGCCGGCAGCTCATAGCCGGCCGGAGCGGCGGTCTCGCGCCAGTAGTAGGTACCGACCTCCACCGTGCGGCGGCACTCACCCGTCGCACCGGTCGTGCAGGCCGCGCCGACCTGGGTGTCGGGGTTGGCACCGGTGGTCTGGAGACCGGGGATCCCATTGGTCTCCTCCCACAGGTCGAACACGGCACCCGCGAGCGGGGCACCGGTCTCCGCGTCCTCCTTCACCACGGTCACATCACCGGTGACCGCGGCGGTCGGGGTGTTGGCCGCCGTGACGGACACACCGTCCGCGGCGTTGTCCTCGGTCAGGAAGAGGGGTCCGAAGACCGGGTTGGCCGGGAGGTCGTAGCCCGGAGGGGCCGCCGTCTCCTGCCAGTAGTACGTCCCCGTCTCGACCGTGCGCGTGCACTCGCCGTTCGCGCCGGTGGTGCAGGGCCCGCCGACGGTCAGGTCGGGGTTGGCACCCGTGGTCTGGAGACCGGCGATGCCATTGGTCTCCTCCCACAGCTGGAACACCGCGCCCGCGAGCGGGGCACCGGTCTGGAAGTCGGTCTTGACGACCGTGACCTCACCGGTGACCGGCGCGGTCGGGTTGTTCTCGACATCGATGTTGACGCCGTTGGGGGCGTTCTCCTCGGTGAGGGTGACCGGTCCGAAGACCGTGTCCGCCGGAAGGTCGTAGCCCGGCGGGGCCGCCGTCTCCTGCCAGTAGTACGTACCGAGCTCGACGATCTGCGAGCACTCGCCCACCGCGTTCGTGGTGCAGGGCGGGCCGACCTGGGTGTCCGGGTTGGCGCCGGTGGTCTGGAGACCGGCCACGCCATTGGTCTCCCTCCACAGCTGGAAGACCGCGCCCGCGAGCGGGTCACCGCTCACGGCGTCGGTCTTCTCCAGGGAGATCTCACCGGTGATCGGCGTCCTGCTGTTGTCGGCGTTGACGCTGACGCCGTCGGGCACATTGTCGATGGTCAGGACCAGCGGTCCGAAGACCGGATTGGCGGGGAGGTCGTAGCCGGGTGGCGGACTGACTTCCTGCCAGTAGTACATGCCCACATTCACGGTGCGGGAGCAGATGCCGTCCGCGCCGGTGGTGCAGGTTCCGTTGACCTGGGTGTCGGGGTCGGCACCGGTGGTCTGGAGACCGGGGGTGCCGTTGGTCTCCTCCCACAGCTGGAAGACCGCGCCCGCGAGCGGGGCCTGCGTGTCCGCGTCGCGCTTCACGACCTGGACGGGAGCCATGACCGGGGCGACATCGCAGTCGGGCAGGTCGCCGTTGAAGGGGTAGGCGTGGAATTCCTGGCCGCCGCCGGCACCGATCACACTGGTGTGGGTGACGGATCCGGTGGTGAAGAAGCGCCCGTTGGTGCCGGGCAGGGTGAGCGTGGTCTCGGAGGTCTGGTTGCCCACCAGAACGCTGCCCTGGAACTGGCCGGTGCCGCGCAGACCCACCGTGGTGGCGTCGGGGAAGTTCCACAGCAGCCGGTCGCGCAGGGCGTTGAGCGGGTCCGTGTCCGCGATGCCGCCGCTGTAGGTGTTGATCACCCGGTTGGCGCCGGTCACATTGACGAGGACGGTGGCGGTCGCCGGGATGTTGTTGAACACCAGCCCCTGCTGGCCGCCGCCCGCGGTCGTCATGTTGAAGTCGACGTTGAAGACCTGGAGCGCGGAGGTCCCGTCACCCGTGAACACGGTCTCGCCGCCGTTGTTGACGGCGGTTCCGGTGGCGGGACGGGGGCCGGTCTCATTCCTCGCGTAGCACTGGCTCGCGGACGTGAGCTGGTCGCGGAGCGCGGTGTAGGGCGCGGCGGCGTTCGGGTCCTGGACGACCGTACCGGTGATGGTGCCGGTGGCGGTGCCCGCGTGGCGGACCACTCCGCCGTCGGCGAGCAGTCGCTGGCCAGGGGCGATGGTGACATTGCCGCCGGTGGTCAGGAAGTCCGTACCGTCGTCCGGCGGCACGCGCGATCCGACACCGACGATGCCGATGTTGTAGATGACGCTGCCGAGCACGGACTTGTTCTGGTCGAAGTTGCCGAGTACGACAACCTTGCCCTCGGCCTCGGCGGCGCGCTCCCGGACCCGGAAGTCGCCGCCGACGAAGACATTGATGTTGTTGTCGCGGCCCATGATCGGGCCATTGCTGATCGGCGGATACGGGTCGGGACAGTCACCCGGGATACAGGGCCCCAGCCCGCCGGGCAGCGGGGCGGCGGCGCGGGCCGTGACGGACCGGGCCTCCTCCGCCTGCCCCGTCAGGGCCCCGACCGGGATCATGCCCGGTCCCAGGGCTAGCGCGGGCGCGGTCACGGTGAGGACCGCGCAGGCCATGCCCGCCGTCCACGCCCGTTGTCGCAGCCGCGCGAGGGTTGCTCTCATATCGTCGACTACTCCTGTGAGTCTGCTGGTGGTCCGGCAATTCCTCGTGCCAGGCTGAGCAGCAGGGGATACAGGGCGCGGACGACACTCCCGTAGGACAGAAATAAGGATCTGACAATCACCCGCCCGCCCGATCGAGTGCGGCCGATCGGTGCAAGGGCCGGGCGGCGGGGAGAGCGGAGCGGCCTCAGGCCGCCGGGCGGGCCAGGGCGCGATGCTCGGTGGGGCGTACCCCGAGGATGCGCTTGAAGGCCACGCTGAGCGCATAGGCGTTCGAGTAGCCGACCCGCCGGGAGACGGCGTCCACCGTGGCATCGGTCTCGGCGAGCAGGTCGGCGGCGCGGCAGATCCGCCATTCGGTGAGATACGCCATCGGCGACTGGCCCACCAGATCGCTGAACCGCCGGGCGAACCGGGCCCGGGAGACCCCGACCTCGGCGGCGAGCCCGGCGACGGTCCAGGGGCGGGCCGGATCGCAGTGGATCAGGCGTAAGGCGCGGCCGATGACGGGGTCGCTGTGGGCCGAATACCACGCGGGGGCGTGGTCGCCCGGCTGTTCGAACCACTCGCGGAGACTGGAGACGAGCAGCAGATCGAGGAGCCGGTCGAGAATCACCTGCTGTCCCGGGGTGCTCCGGGCGAGCTCGCGGTCGATCAGCTCCATGATCGGACAGCCTTCCCCCATCGCCGGCACCCGGACGACCCGCGGCAGCGCGGCGAGCACCCGCTGCGAGACACTGCCCCGGACCTGGTAGGTCCCCTTGAGCAGTACGGCGGAGTCCTGCCCGTCGTCCGAGCCGTATCCGCCCACCGGCGCGGGCCGCAGCGGGGTCCGGCCGTCCGGGTCGGTGCAGCGCTCGCCGCCGTGGACCACGTACAGCGGCTTCGTCCCCGGATCGTCGGAGACGGTGTACGGCTCCGGGCCGACCACCACCAGGACGTCCCGGGGCGCCAGGGGTATGGACGGATCCCCCTCCAGGGTCACCCAGGCGGTGCCGCGGACCATGGTGAGCAGGGCGAGCGGGGTCCGTTCGGCGAACCGGAACGACCAGGGCGGGGTGAGTGCGGACCGGTCGAAAAGGGCTCCCCTGGGGCGGACATCGTGCAGCAGGCTGGACAGCGCGTCATCCATGCCGGGAGTTTAGGCGGGCGGCGGAAGGCACCCTGAGACGACGGAACATCAGAGCGAGAGCGACAGCCATTGTCCGGCCGCGATGTGCGCCACTTCACTGGCCGTATGACGAATTCCACGACTGCCAACGACTCCCCCTCCGCGGTGCTGAACCCCGTTCTGGTGCTCGGCGGCACCGGGAAGACGGGCCGGAGGGTCGCCGAGGGCCTGCGCCGCGGCGGCTTCACCCCCCGGGTCGCCTCCCGCTCCGGCACGGTCCGGTTCGACTGGTCGGACCGGAGCAGCTGGGATTCCGCGCTGGCCGGCGTGCGCGCGGTCTATGTGGTCGACTCGATGAGCCCCGCGGCACCGGACGAGCTCCGCGCCTTCGGTGCGGCGGCCGCCGCGCAGGGGGTGGAGCGGCTGGTTCTGCTCTCCGCCCGGACCTGGTCGCAGCTGGACGACGGGAGCGGCGCCAAGCTCGCCGCCGAGCGGGCCGTCCAGGAGTCCGGACTGGAGTGGACGATTCTGCGCCCGGTCTGGTTCGCCCAGAATTTCACCGAGGACGAGAGCTTCGCGCCGCTCTTCGCCACGGGCGAACTGCGGCTGCCGACCGGCGACGGCCGGGAGCGGTTCGTGGATCTGGAGGATCTGGCGGATGTCGCGGTGGCGGCCCTGACGGAGCCCGGCCATCACGGCCGCATCTATGAACTGACCGGCCCGCGTGCCCTCAGCCTGGCCGAGGCGGTCGCCGAGCTCTCGGCGGCGTCCGGGCGCCCGCTGCGGTATGTGGCGGTGACGGACGAGGAGTACCGCGAGCAGGCCGCGGCGCGCGGCCATGAGAAGGGGTATGTCGACCTGCTGCTGACGCTCTTCCGGCATCTCCGCGCCAATGGCGGCATCGAGGCGGCGGACGGGGTCCGCGAGGCGCTGGGGCGCGAGCCGCGGGACTTCGCGGAGTACCTCGGGCGCGCGGAGTTCCCGCCCCCGGGGCCGACGGACACCGACGGCTCCTGAGGGAGGGTGGAGGCGCCTCTGTTGTCGGGGGCGCCTTCGCTTGTCGGGGGCGCCTCTGTTCGCCGGGGGCGCTTCCGCTGTTCCGGGGGTGCTGCTGGTTGCCGGGGTGCTTCTGGCTGCCGGGGGCGGGGCAGCGGGTCGGCGGGGGTCTCCGACCGGTCCGGGAGGGAAGCCCGGGCACGAGAAGAGCACGGCGCGGGTGACATCCGGGCCCCTGCCGGCGCCCGCATTCCGGTATCCGGGCCCTGTTGCCGCCCGCCCGCTTCCGGTATCCGGCCACCCGCCCCGAAAAATGTCCGCAAGAGGCGCAACCTCGGAGCGGGTTCGGCGCACACAAAGAGAAGTCCCGCACGGGGCACCGGCCCCGGCGGGACTCGTTAATCTCCGAGTGATTGCCGATTACCCGGCAATCACGACCTGTCCTCCCGCACCGGCGGCTCCCGGCGCGGGCAGGGCTTCACTCACGCCCGGGAATTCGAGCGGCGCATGCGTGCGGCTGAACGCGGCACAACGCCCGGGTCCCAGTCGTCGTCATCAGATTTGAACACTGATGCCCCCTTTCGTCTTTCTCTCTCCTTGCGGAGATATATCTGTGCACGCCGGATCACCTATCCGAACCGGCGCCTGAACTCATGCGCGGGCGCTCATCACCGCCATGGGCGGTGGTGTGCTCCGCGCTCCCCGAATCGCACCGGCGGCGGTCCCCATCGCCTGACCAGTGCGGCGCAGACCGGCCGGCCGGACCTCTGAGGTCCGGCCGACGGGCCGGCAGTGGCGGGCGACGCACGGACGGAGCCGGACGCCTTCGCCGTCGAAGGTGATCTCTGCGTGATGAAGCGGTGAACATCCACTTCACGGTGGTACACATCGATGGTCGCCGATGGCTCTGACAATCGGGAATGCCCACCTGAGTGACCGCGCCCACAACAGGCTCCACCAGGGGAGCCCGCCCCGGGCGGAGCCGAGCGGTCCGGGCCGGTGACCCGCGCGGCTCCGCGGATCGATCCGGTCCGGTACGCCCGCACGGCACGGCCGCGATCCATGGCGAGAACCGGAGGAACCGGGAAGAGCGCCCCCTCGGCCGGGACCTCGGCAGTGTCGCCGGCGGTCACCGGGCCCGCCCCGCCGGACCCCGCGCGCTCCGCGCACCGGCGGAGCGCGGTGGCTCCGGCAGGCACGGGGCGCGGCATTTCACGGCACTCGTCGGACCACAACGAGGCCGAAAATGCGGCGGGGTTGGCGAATCCGGTCATGGCTTCACTAAAACAGGGTACTGATGCGGCGCGCCACCGATTTTCCCGAGCACGCCGAAGTCACCGACCATGGAGGGCTCCGGATCGGCAACGTCCCTAATTCAGTTGGGAATCACCAGGGGATCATCCCCCGATGTGACGTAAAAGGCACAACGATCGGGCAACGCTGTACAACTATTTGCCGTTGCGCCAATTCAAGGGCGAGTCAGACGGAATAGTCGAATCCGACGGGTAATCCGGGCCTGATACGTGGCGTACGGGGGCCAGAGGACAAGCACGCCGGCCCAGGCCTCCTCGCGCTCCGCGCCCTCCAGCAGCCGGGCCCGTACCGGAATGCTCTCGCCCCGCCAGCTGATCTCCGCGTCCGGGTGCGCCAGCAGATTCGCCGTCCACGAAGGGTGCCCGGGGCGGCCGAAGTTGGAGCCGACGAGGATCCAGGAGCCGGCCTCCTCGGGCATGCAGGCCAGCGGGGTGACCCTGGGCAGGCCCGTCCGCGCGCCCCGGGTGGTGAGCACGACCCCGGGCAGCATCAGCGCGCTCAGCAGCACCCGGCCCCCGGTGAGCCGGTGCACCGCGCGGTCGACGGCCGGGATCACATGCGGAGCGACCCGGGCGAAGAGACGGGTGGAGGACACCGCGCGGACCAGCCGGACCCCCGCCGGCGCGGGACCGGGCGCGGCCGGCGCCGTCATCGGGCCGCCTCCCCCGCGCCGCCGGGTGCGGCCGGTGCGGCCTCCCCCGCGCCGCCGGGTGTGCCGAGTGCGGCCTCCCCCGCGCCGCCGGGGCTCGCGCAGGTCCCCGTGAACAGGCCCGCCGGCTCCGCCGACCGGGCCCGCAGCGCACGCACCGGGCCGAACGGCGGCCCGTCCGAGGCCGCCCGCGCGAAGGGGAGACGCGTCTCGTGCTCCCGGATGAATCCGATGCCGCCGTGCAGCTGAACCGCCTCCGCCTTCACCACACCCGTGCCGCCCCCGGACACCGGGCGGGCGCCGGGCCCGCCCCGGCCGGATCCCGGGCGGTGTCCGACCGCCTGGAACGAACCGATGGCCCGGCCGAATTGTTCCCGGTGGCGTACGCATTCCACCGTACGGTCCCAGCGCGACGCCGCCGCGCCCACCGCCTCGGCGGCGTCGCGGAGCTCCGCCCGGGCGCGGCGGCTCTTCCCGCCGGCCGAGGCGGTGCGGCGGCGGCGAGGCGGGCGGCCACCGGGTCCGGCTGCCGGGCGGTGCCCCGCCGGGTCGCGGTGGCCTCGGGGACGGCGGTATCCGGGAGGGAGGGAGCGGGCGCCGGGTCGCCGGCACAGGCACAGGCACGGGCCCCCGGCACATGCGGCCCGCCTCCCGCGCGGCCGGCTCCCCCGCCCCCTCCCCGGCACGAGGTCAGCCGGCCGCCGGCTCCCCGGACGGATCCGCTCCGGCCCCGCTCAGCACCCGGTGCACCAACTCGGTGATCAGCTCGCCCGCTTCCTCCCCCGGGAAGACCTCCGGCAGGGTGAGCCGCTCCACCACCAGCCAGTTCGCGGCCAGATAGATCATCTTGACCGCGTCCGGGTCGCCGGGCAGCCCGGCCGCGATGTGTCCCTCGACATTGGCCGCCACATCGTCGCGGACGCGTTCGGTCAGCAGCGCCCGCAGCGCGGGGCGGCGGGTGGCCTCCAGCCGCAGCTCCAGCAGGGCGAGATATCCGGTGCGGAAAGTGGTGACGCGCTCCACCACCTCACGCACCAGCTCCGCCGTCCGCTCCCGGGTCCCCGGCCCGTCGGCCATCGCGGCGATGGCCGCGTCGTCGGGGCGCATCCGCTCATAGATCCGCGCACCGGCCTGGTTGAGCAGGTCATCGCGGTTGGCGAAGTAGTTGGACGCGGTCCCGTTGGGCACGGCGGCCTCGGTGTCGACGGCCCGGAAGGTGAGCCCGCGCGCGCCGTCCCGGGCCAGTACCTCGATGGCCCCGTCGACCAGCGCGGCGCGCCGGGCCAGGTTCTGGCGCATGGGCCACCTCCGTTGTCGTCGCTGACCACTATAGGCGGAGTGCTCAGAGCCCGGTCCGGCCCGTCCGACTGGTGTTGACTGGCCCGGTGAACACGTCCGGGGCAGGAGAAGGGGACAAGGACATGGGTGACGGCGGCCGGCGGCAGGCGGAATTCCGGGCACTGCTGCACACTCTGCGAGTCTGGGAATCACCCCTCCCCTCCTTTGACCCGGCGACCGCGCCGGACGCGCCGCTGCCGCTGTTCCACCAGTGGTTCGCGGAGGCGGTGGCGGCCGGCCAGCCCGAGCCGCACACCATAACCCTCGCGACCGTCGACGGACGCCTCCGCCCCGATCTCCGGGTGCTGATGCTCCATGACGCCGACGAGCGCGGCTGGCACTTCGCCTCCCACACCACCAGCGCCAAGGGCCGGCAGCTCGCCGTGCACCCCGATGCCGCGCTGGGCTTCTACTGGCCGTCCCGGGGGCGCCAGGTGCGACTGCGCGGCAGGGTGACGGCCCTCGGCCCGGCGGAGAGCCGCGCCGATCTGCGGGCCCGCTCGACGGGTGCGCTGGCCGCCGCGCTCACCGGCCGGCAGAGCGAGCTCCTCGCCTCGCCGGACGAACTGGCGGTCGCCTCCCGGGCGGCCCGGGAACGCGCCGGAGCCGAGCCGGACGCCGCCGTACCGACATGGACGCGATATGTCCTGGCCCCGGACGAGGCGGAGTTCTTCCAGGGCGACGCGGCACGGCAGCACGTACGGCTCCGCTACCGCCGCCGGGACACGGGCGACGGCGCCTGGGCCCGGGAACTGCTCTGGCCCTGACGGCGCACCGGACAGCCCGGGGCCGGCTCCCCGGACACCGGGGCACTCCGATCGCGCCGCCGGGAGACCGGGGCACTCCGCCCGCCCCCCTCCCCCACCCACCCACCTGACGTTTCATCAGTTCGGTCTTCAATTGACCGAACCCGGCCACCCCCACACAAGAGGCACGCGGAATCGGTCGGTGACCGGTCAGTAGTGGCCAAATGAAGTGGGAGCGTGATCAATTCGGTACCGATTCCCGTCTTGACTGAGACCCATCAACCGAGTGCGGCAGTACGCTCACGCCTCATGGCCGGTGAAAAGGGCAGAGGCAGAGACGTCATCGGCGCGGATGACAGAACGGACGACAGACCCGTCTATGTCATCGGCGGCGGCCCCGGCGGACTCTCGGCGGCGGCGGCACTGCGCGAACGCGGCGTACGCGCGGTGGTCCTGGAGAGATCCGATGCCATCGGATCCTCATGGCGCGGCCACTACGACCGGCTCCGTCTCCACACCACCCGGCGCCACTCCGCCCTGCCCGGCCTCGCGATACCGCGCTCCTTCGGCCGGTGGGTCTCCCGCGACCACATGGTCCGTTATCTGGAGAAGTACGCGGAATTCCACGAGCTGGACATCGTGACCGGGGTCGAGGTCTCCCGTATCGAACGGGCCGGCGCCGACTGGGTTCTGCATGCGACCGGCGGCCGGCGCCTGACCGGCCGGGCCGTCGTCATCGCCACCGGCCACAGCCACACCCCCGCCGTCCCCGAGTGGCCCGGCCGCGACAGCTGGACCGGCGAGCTGCTGCACGCGGCCGAGTACCGCGACCCGGCCCCCTACCGGGGCCGGGACGTCCTGGTCGTGGGCATCGGCAACACCGGCTCCGAGATCGCCCTCGACCTGGCGGAGGGCGGCGCGGCCCGGGTCCGTATCGCCGTCCGCACACCCCCGCACATCGTCCGCCGCTCCACCCTCGGCTGGCCCGCACAGCGAAGCGGAATCCTGGTACGGCGGCTGCCCCGGTGGCTGGTCAACCTTCTGTGCACCGTTCAGCGCCGGCTCTTCCTCCCCGACCTCACCCCCTATGGCCTGCCAGTACCGCGCAAGGGTCTGTATGCGCGGGTCAAGGACGGGGCGATCCCCGTCCAGGACGCGGGTTTTGTCGCGGCGGTACGGAAGCGGAAGATCGAGGTGGTGGCGGCACTGGAGTCGTTCGAGGGAGAGAAGGCGGTCCTGGCGGACGGCGGCCGGATCACCCCGGAGGCGGTGATCATGGCGACGGGCTACCGCCGCGGCCTGGAGGAGCTGGTCGGCCACCTCGGAGTGCTCGACGCGCGGGGCCGCCCGATGGTGCGCGGCGGGCGTACGCCGAAGCAGGCGCCGGGGCTGTACTTCACCGGATTCACCAACCCGATCAGCGGGATGCTGCGGGAGATCGCCCGCGACGCCCCGCGCATCGCCAGGGCGCTGAGAAAGTCATGACCGGTACCCGGACCGCCGGCCGGGCCGGGACGGGCTGGAGCGCCACCCGGGCCTGGGCGGATTCCCTGCTGCCGGACGGAAGCGAGATCCGCGGCGCGGCCCGGCTGCACGGCGGCTGGACCTCCGAGATGCGCCGGCTCTCGCTCACCGGGCCGCCCGGCGAGGCGGTCCTGCGCTCCTTCGTCCAGCCCTTCTTCCTCCGGCACGCCGAGGGCCTGCTGACACGCGAGGCGGACATTCTGCGCCTCCTCGCGGAGACCGCGATTCCGGCCCCGCGCCTGTACGGAGTCGACGCGGCGGCGCTCCACTGCGACCATCCGTCGCTGCTGATGTCCCTGCTCCCCGGCGGCGTACGGCTGCACGACACCGGCGCGGACGGCCGCGCGGCGCTGCTGGCCCGCCGGCTGGTCGCCATCCACGGCATACGGCCCGCGGCCCGCCCCCGCGACTACCAGGCGTGGACCGCGCCGGAACGCGTGACCGCACCGGTGTCCACGGCCCGCCCGGAGCTGTGGCGGCGCGCGGTGGACGTCATCCGCCGGGACCCGCCCGCGTACGAGGGAAGCTTTCTGCACCGGGACTTCCACCCCGGCAACGTCCTCTTCGAGGGGGACGGCCCCACCCTGCGCGTCAGCGGTGTCGTGGACTGGGTGGAGACCTCCTGGGGCCCGGCCGATCTGGATGTCGCCCACTGCTCGACCGCGCTCGCCCTGCTGCACGGCGTCCATACGGGCATGACCTTCGCCGACCACTACGCGGCGGCCGGCGGCACCCTCTCCCCGGACCCGCGCGGCCATCTGTACTGGCGGCTGCTGGACGCGCTCGCCTTCGCCCCGGAAGCGGAGAAGGTCGCGGTGCCCTGGCGCGAGCTCGGCCGCACCGACCTCACACCGGAGCTGCTGACCCGGCGGCTGGAGGAGTATCTGTCGGCGCTCTTCGAGCGGTACGGCGCCGCCGGATGAGGGTCCCGGGGTCCGCGGGTATCCGCCTGACGTGTGATTTCGCGGACCGGTCCGCCGCGCCGCGGCCGGGCGGCTTGACGGGGGCGGGGGCCGGGCGTTCCATGTGATCACGGCGTGAAGCCACGATCACCACCCTCACCGGACGAGCCGCTCATCGCGCGGCCCACAGCCTTCCCCAGGCGTTCCGAGCCCGTATCGGCCGGCAGCGGGAGCCCGTCTCCCCGTTCCGGCCCCCAGGTGTCCCCCGAGGTCCGCCGGTGTCCCCGGCCCGGCACTCCTTCGGACACTCCGTGCGAGGAACACGCGCACGGGGCCGGGGAGTCCGCCCGAGTACCGCCACCGCGCCGCCGAGCAGCACACCCACCGGACGGCAGCCCGTCCCCGACCGCTTGGAGTCGGACATGTCTCGGATCAACAAGCCGCTGCTGGGCCAGCGCGCGGCGATCATCCTGCTTCTCGGCGCGCTGACCGCGCTCGGCGCGGGCATCCTGGCCCATGCCGCCGACGGTGCTCCCGCCGGTGCCGCGCTGGCGGCCGGCACGGCCTTCGCCGGGTCGGTCCTCTTCTTCAACACGATCATCGGCTGAGACCGGCCGCCCGCAGCCGTCACCGCGACCACCCCCGCAGGGCGTCCGGGGTCTGCGGCAGACCATACGCCGAGGCCAGCCAGGGGCCGAGCTCCCCGGAAGCCCACACCGGACCGGCGCCGGGCAGTGTGCCGATCACCGCCCACTGCCACGGGGTGAGCCCCTCCGGATCGACCGAATCCACATCGCCGAGCGCGTCGGCGACCAGCCCGGCCGCGACCGCGGCGGCGTCCTCGGGCGCGCACCCGGCCGCGCCCAGCCGGGCGGCCACGGCGGAACGGGCCGTCTCCCGCCGCTCCCGGGGAAGGCGTCCCAGGGCGGCGGCGAGCAGACCGGCGGCGTCACCGTCGTGGAAGCGGGTCCGCCAGACCGCCTCGTACGCCTCGGGATCGAGGTGCGCGGCGGACAGTTCGTCCACCATGGCGGTGATCGCCGCGGGCGGGACGCCGGGGGCGGTGACACGGGAGAGGGCGACGGCCGCGGCCCAGCGGCCGGGGTCGGTCCGGTCGTCCAGCAGGCGCTCCAGGTCCGACCGGCCGGAGCGGTCGCCCGCCGCCCCGGCGAGCGCCCCGAGCGCGATCATCGCGGTGGTGCGCTCGCGGAGGGGCAGCTCACGGGCGAGGAGCCGGCGCAGTCCCGGGAGGGCGGCCGGCGCCTGTTCCGGGAGCCAGGCGAGGAGTTCGGCCGCCGCACCGGCGGCCGAGGGGTCGGCGGAATCCAGCAGCGGCACCACGGCCCCGCCCGCCCCGGCCGCGACCGCGCGGCGGACGGGACAGCCGGGGGCATCCGGCCCGGGCGGCAGGACCGCTCCGCCCCCGGAGTACGGCTCCACCAGCCGGGAGAGACATCCGAGGATCCGCCGGCGGTCGGGGGTGCCGCCGTCGCGGAGCAGCTCCAGCAGAAACGGCACGGCGTGCGCGGTCGCCGGCGAGGCACTTCCGTGGTGACACAGTTCGGTCTCCAGCCACTCCCACGCCCGGTGCCGGGGCTCCGCGTCGGGGGAGACCAGCGCCCGCAGCCGCGCCGGGACCTCCGCGGCCGGATCCCCGAAGCGCTCCGGCTCCGGCCGCTCCGGCTCCGCCATGGAGGACACTCCCGCGCCCATCGTCCGCCCGCCCCCAGTCGTCCCCGCGCCGCGCGGACCCCGTGCCCCGGCGGCGGTTGACGGCAGAAGGTACCAGCACCGCGTGCCGGGCGACGTACGCGTCCCCAGCCCCGCAGCCAGGTCACCGGCGGGGTCCGCCGAGGGCTCCCCCATCGCCTCCCGCACCCCTGGGTGACCCCCTGATCAGCGGTGATCATCATGGGTGCAGAATGCACGTATGCCGATAACGAACACCCCGAAAAGGGCAGAGATCGTCGACGCAGAACCGGTGAGCCGCACCCTGGCCGCCGCTTTCGACGATGACCCGATGACGCGCTGGTTCTTCCCGGACGACGCCACTCGCCCGGCATCGCTGATTCGCTACTTCACCACGCTCTTCACCCGGCAGTACGGCCTCCACGGCGTGTGCGAGCGCACCGACGCGGCGGCCTCCTTCTGGGTGTCGCCGGAGGGCAGGGACAAAGCCGTACCGGACGCGGAGACCATCGCGGAGCTCACCGACATCCTCGGCGAGCGCGCCCCGCTCTTCCGCGACGCCGTCGAACTGGCCGCCAAGCACTCCCCGACGGAGCCCCACTGGTACCTCGCGGTGATCGGCGCCGACCCGGCCGCCCAGGGCCGGGGCCACGGATCCGCCCTCCTCCGCTCGGGCCTGGCCAAGGCGGACGCGGCCGGCCTGCCCGTGTATCTGGAGTCCTCCAAGCCGGCCAACATCCCCGTGTACGAGCACTTCGGCTTCACCGTCCTCGGCGAGGTCGAACTGCCCGGCGGCGGCCCGGTCCTGTGGGCGATGCGCCGCGCACCCCGCCCGGACACCGGAGCCTGAGCCCCGCCCGGCGGAGCTGCCCCCGGTACCCCGCCGCAGTGCGGCGGAGTACCGGGGGCGGCGTCAGGCACCCGGGGGTGCCGGGAGGAGCCGGCCGGTGCGGCCGTCCGCGACGAGAGACCCGCTGGCGGCGCGGACGAAGATCCTCAGGTCCCCGGCGTCGGGGTCCCCGACGGAGAGCACCAGTTCGGGACGGTCCGCGGTCCCCGAGATCAGCCACTCGGCCCCGCTTCCGCAGCCCTTCACATCGAGGATCACCCGGTCCCGGTGGCCCGAGGTGTCGAGCGACCAGGTGCCGGTCCCGTCGCACGGCTCGCCGTCGATGGCGTCCGGTACGGCGGTGACGGCCGCCCGTCCGCCCCGGTCGAGGCGGACGACCGCCTCACCGGGCCCCTCCCACGCACCGGTGAGCCGCGCGGCGGTCGGCTCCGGCGGCTCGTACTCCCGCAGCACCCCCGTCGCGGTGGCGACCGCCATCACCCCGACCGCGGCCGGGACGAGCAGCGCCGACTGGGCGAAGGCATGGAACCAAATACTCCGCCCCGGGTACGGGGAGCCCCGCCGCGCCTCGCGGCGCCGGTAGTACGCGACGGCGAGGAGCGGGAGTACGGCTCCGGCCGCGATCCACGCCCAGGCGGCGGGGAATCCGGCACCGAGCAGGGCGCACGGCACGGCCCAGAGGGCACCGAGCGCCATGGCCGCGAGGACCCCCGGGCGCCATGCGGGTACGCCGTGGCGGCGGGCGGACCAGTCGGCGAACGCGACGGCCGGCAGGGGCAGGAGGACGGCCTGGAGCAGTCCGGCGGCGGCCACCGCCGGCGGTCCGAGCAGGAGGAGACAGAGCGGGCCGAGCACGGCGACGGGTCGGTCGTAGTCGTCGGTGACGGTCGCGCGCACGATGAACCAGACCGTGCCGGCGACCGCGAGCTGAACCGTGCACGCCGCCGCGGCGGCGGTGACATCACGCGGATGCCATCGCCAGGGGCTCGACGGGATGCCTGGGCCTGGGTCCGGGCCGCAACCGGCCTTGCTCTCCATGGTTTCACGGTAGAACAGCGCATATTTCCGGCGCGCTCCGGGGACATCCGGATACCAGAGCTTCCCCCTGACGCTCCGTCACCATAAATGGAGGGGTGCCGGGACACGCGGCGATGGCCGCCACCGCCGTCAGATATCTCCGCTCGACCGGCGACGCAGGTGACACCCAGGACACAGGTGACACCCGGGACACCGGAGCCACCCGGGCCGCCGCACCCCGCCCCGCCCGGCCGCTGCCGTCGGCCCACCGCGCGGAGAGACGGCCGCCGGCGCGGCGGGAACACGCACGGGCCCCGGACCGGGCGCGCCGCCTGCACGGCTCAGTCCCGTATCCCCGCCGGCGCCGGGACACCCGGCTTCGGGGACGGTGGCCGCGGAGTGTGCCGGATCACCAGTGCCAGCAGGGCCGCCACGGCGCAGAGCGCGCCCGATGCGTACCAGACCACGTCGTACGAGCCGAACACATCCCGCGCCCAGCCGCCCGCGAAGGCGACCACCGCCGCGCCCACCTGGTGGGAGGCGAGCACCCAGCCGAAGACGATGGCGCTGTCCTCGCCGTAGTGCTCCCGGCAGAGCGCGATCGTCGGCGGGACGGTCGCCACCCAGTCCAGGCCGTAGAAGACGATGAAGAAGATCATCGGCGGGTTCACGGTCGGGGCGAGCAGCATCGGCAGGAAGAGCAGGCTGATCCCCCGGAGCGCGTAGTACACCGCCAGCAGCCGCCGGGCGTCGAAGCGGTCGGTGAACCAGCCGGAGGCGATCGTGCCGATGACATCGAAGACACCGATCACCGCGAGCAGCGAGGCCGCCGCCGTGATCGCCATGCCGTGATCGTGCGCGGCGGGCACGAAATGCGTCTTCACCAGGCCGTTGGTGGAGGCTCCGCAGATCGCGAAGGTGCCCGCGAGCAGCCAGAACGGTCCGGTGCGGGCGGCCCGGAGAAGGACGGCCACCGCGCGGCGGGCGGCGCCCGGGACCGGGGACGGCCTGGGGGTGAACTCCGCCGCCCCGTACGCCGGGACGCCCACATCCGCCGGATGGTCGCGCAGCAGCAGCCAGACGAAGGGGACCACCGCCAGGGCGGCCAGCGCGACGGTGATCGCGGCCGGGCGCCAGCCGTGATCCTCCACCAGCCAGGAGAGCAGGGGGAGGAAGACCAGCTGCCCGGAGGCGCCGGCGGCGGTGAGTATGCCGGTGACCAGGCCGCGCCGCTTCACGAACCAGCGGTTGGTGACGGTCGCGGCGAAGGCGAGCGCCATCGAGCCGCTGCCGAGACCGACCAGCACACCCCAGTAGAGGATCAGCTGCCAGGGCTCGGTCATGACGACGGTGAGGCCGGCGCCGGCCGCGATCACCGTCAGGGCGGCGGCGACCACCCGGCGGATGCCGAACCGGTCCATCAGCGCGGCGGCGAAGGGCGCGGTCAGCCCGTAGAGCGCGAGGTTGACGGAGACGGCGAAGCCGATGGTGCCGCGCGACCAGTCGAACTCCCGGTGGAGCGGATCGATCAGCAGGCCGGGCAGTGAGGCGAAGCCGGCCGCTCCGATGATCGTCACAAAGGTGACGGCGGCGACGGACCAGGCACGGTGGATCCGGCCGGCGGGGCGGGGCGGACGGCCGGAGGCGGCCGGCGGGGCGGCGGGATGCGATGGGCGTGTCTCGGTCACAGGCACCAGCATCCGGGGGGCGATCCCGGCCAACGAGTGGCCGAAGGGACACCTTTCGCTAGGATCGGGCCATGGAGCGGACCACGGAACAGCCGGGACCGGACGCGAACACCGCCACGGACACCGACGCCGACGCCGACGGGCACACGGCCCCGGAGGGCCGCCGCCCGCACCGGATCGCCGTGCTCGCGCTCCCCGGGGTCATCCCCTTCGAACTCGGCATCCCCCACCGGATCTTCGGCCGCTCGCTCTCCGCCGCCGGCGAGCCGCTCTACACGGTCACCACCTGCACCCCCGTCCCCGGCCGGGTCCGCACCGACACCGACTTCGCGCTGCATGTGGAGCACGGACCCGACACTCTCGCCGAGGCCGACACGGTGATCGTCCCGGCCGCGTACGAGCCCGGCTCCGTCTTCCGCGAGGGACGGCTCCCGGACGATCTGGCCGAGGTCTTCGCGCTGATCCGGCCCGGCACCCGGCTGGCCTCCATCTGCACCGGTGTCTTCCATCTCGCCGCCGCCGGCCGTCTCGACGGGCGGCCCGCCACCACCCACTGGTCGTGGACGGAGCATTTCCAGCGGCTCTTCCCCTCCGTCCGGATCGATCCGGACGTGCTGTACGTCGACGACGGCGACGTACTGACCTCGGCGGGCGTGGCGGCCGGAATCGATCTCTGCATCCACATGGTCCGGCGGGACCACGGCTCGGCCGTCGCCAATGACGTGGCCCGGCGCAGTGTCGTACCGCCGCACCGGGACGGCGGGCAGGCGCAGTACATCCGGCGGCCCGTGCCGGAGCCGCAGATCGCGACCACGGGCACCGCGCGCGGCTGGGCGCTGGGACGGCTGCACGAGCCGATTCAACTCCGCGACCTCGCCGAACAGGAGTCGATGAGCGTACGGACCTTCACCCGGCGATTCCGGGACGAGGTCGGCGTCAGCCCCGGGCAGTGGCTCACCCAGCAGCGCGTGGAACGCGCTCGCCAGCTGCTGGAATCCACCGATCTGCCGGTGGAACAGGTCGCCCGGGACGCCGGATTCGGTACGGCGCAGTCGATGCGGCAGCACATGCAGACCGTGCTCGGAGTGCCCCCGACGGTCTACCGCCGCACCTTCCGCACCACCGGCAACCCCGGCCGGGTGACCGCCGCCACCGGCTGACGAGACCCCGCCCCGGGAGTCGTGACCTCAGGAGGGGACGGTCTGCCGGCCGGCCGGAGCCGGCACCGGAAGCGGTACGGGCGCGGGGGCGCCGGCCGCGGCGGGAGGAGACGGCGGCGGGAAGAGGCGGCGCTGCGCACCGGCGGCGCGGCGGGCCGCGCAGCGCAGATAGGCGATCTCCGGTACGCCCCGGTCCACTTCGCACCAGATGGACTTGCCGCGGCCCTCGCGCTTCCAGCCCCAGCGGTCGGCGAGGCCGTCCACCAGCTCCAGGCCACGGCCGTTGGTGTCGTCGCCGTCGGCATGCCGCGGGCTGGGCGGGAGTTCGGACGCGTCGGCGACCTCCACCCGTACCGTCCCCGCCTCCACGGCCCCCGCGCCGAACAGCATGCGCAGCACGGCCGGGCACCCGGTGTGCACCACCGCGTTGGTGACCAGCTCGGAAATCAGCAGGATCAGGGTCTCGGCGAGCGGCTCGTCATCCCCTATCCCGGACCCGGCCAGCCGGGACCTGGCCCATCTGCGGGCCCGTCCCACCTCTGCGGGATCCGGACCGACCTCCAACTGAACCTGGAGCACCTGCACCGCTCACACCATCCGAACCGGCGGACACAACGTCTCGCGCCTCGACTGGGTCTTCGACCTCGACCAGGTCACAGAATGTGACGTCCTTACGCGACAGCATGGTTGACGCGCATGCACCGCAACAAGCGCTTCGGGCATATTCCAGCGCGAAGGATTACCCATGGCGGATACTGTGCGACGCACGCTGTGGGGAGTCGAACAGAGCATCGTGAACCGGCTGGCCAGGGAACTCGGTACGACTCGCATCTGACGGAGCGTACCGGAGTCGAGCCCTCCGAAAGGGTCCCGGCCACTCTCCCGGGATCAGAACAAGGGCACGAAGGGGGAAGGGCGGTACACCGCGCGACCGCCGAATGGATAGGGCCGGTATCTACGCTGAGTGATGATCTCTCCGCCCGGCGGCACCCTTCCGGACCACCGGACCACTCACCCGGCCGACCGCCGGCCCTGTGCGCGCCGGCCCCGCGGCGCCCCTCTGACGCACCGTCAGTCTCGCCGGGACCGGGACGGACCGAGACGGCGGGCCCGGCGGTTGAGGCCGGGCCCGGGAGGCGGGGATGTTCAGGGGGATGACCGGGTGGGGGGTCGGATGGCTCAGGGGTGCTCGGGGGTCACGTAGTACGCGGCGAAACCGGCCAGGATGTCGTCCTCGCCGATCCGGCCGTTGGCGTCCGTGTCCAGGGCGCCGGCGACCCTGGCGGCCCGCTCGGGTTCCACGCCGAGGACCTTCAGCACGCGTTCGGCCGCCAATGGGGTCACCCCCCGGCCGTCCTCGTCGGCGATGGCGATCACCGCGTGCAGGAAGGGCCGGGCGATCTCGGCGAACCGCTGGGGACGGTCCCGGAGCCGCTTCACCGCACCGGTGATGAACTCCTGGCGGCTCACCCGCTGATCACCGTCGACATCGGCGATCCCCGCCATGCCCTGCCAGAACGCCTCGGCCCCGTAGTACAGGGCCTGGCCCTTCTCGCAGCGGGCGGTCGTGGAGAATTCGGCGAGGAGCTTGGCGGCCGCCCCGCTGAAGTCCTCACGGTCGATATAGCCGTTGCCGTCCTGGTCAAAGGCGGCGAACCGAGACGCGATCTTGCGCTCGTACTCTGCGCTGTCCATGGCGGGAGCGTACGAGACGCGATGGCTGACGCGTGCAAGTACCCGCCAATTCACCGGATCGCACCCGCGGGGGACACGGCGGACGGTATGGGCGGCACACCCGGCGCGACCTGCGGACACCGCGTCCCGGACGGACACGGCCACACTCGCAAGTGCGCCCGGTCACACGGCAGTTCGACCTGTCCGGACCGAGAGGCCCGCCCGGACCGGGACACCCGTCCGCCGGAGCGCTACGCGGAGAGCGGGGTGGCGTCCTCACCGGTCGCCGCGCCGGCGTCCTCGTACACCTCGAAGAGACGCCGCACACCCAGCGCGCCGAGCACCCGGTTCACATGCGAACCCTCCGCCGCCCCCTGCGCGGGCAGGATCAGCCGGAGTCCGCCGCCGCAGGAATGGAGCAGCCGCCGGGCGGCGATTAACACCCCGACACCGCTGGAATCGCAGAACCGCACACCGGAGAGATCGAGCACCACCTCCCGGCGCCCCGCCGCGACCGCCGCGTGCACCTGTCTGCGCACCTCGGACGAGGACACCAGGTCCAGTTCGCCGCGGATACGCAGCACGGTCCATCCGCCCCGCAGGGCGCCGTCCACTGTGAGTGCCACCACCGAACCTCCCGTTTGCGCGCCTCTTCCCTGTCGCACAGACGGGGAAACCCGATACCGGAAGCGGGTTCGCCGGCGGAGCGCCTCTTACCACGCGCGCCTTCCCCGGGGGGCGCACTTGAAGCAAAGGGGCGTGCGCCAGTGGCCGCGCACATTACATTCGAAGGAGGGGCCGGGTACGGAAAGGCACGGAAGCATCACGCAGGGGCACGACTTGGGGGCCGGATGGCAAGGGACACACCGCCGCGCTGGGACCGCAGGATGCAGCAGCGGCTGGCGCGGGGCGAGGCCGCCGCGCTCGGAGAGCTGTACGACAGGTTCGCCTCCATCGTGCACATGCTGGCCCACCGGGTGCTGGACGACGACGAGGCGGCGGACCTGGTGACCCGGGAGGTCTTCGGCTACATCTGGGAGAACCCCGACGCCTACGACCCCAAGGAGGGCTCACTCCGGTCCTGGGTCGCCAAGATCACCAACAGCCAGGCGGTGCACCGGCTGCGGATGACCGAGGCCGCGGCGCTCGCGGCCGGGCGCGGCTCGTCGGAGGAGGTCGAGCAGAAGGTGCGCCGGGCCGCCGTCGCCGCCCGCGCCGACTACATCGTGACCTCGATGCCCGCACCGCTGCGGGCCGCGCTGGAGCTCGCCTACCACCAGCGGCGGGACTACCGGCAGACCGCGAAGGACCTCGGGGTGAGCGAGGACGAGGCCCGGCGCCGGCTGCGGCTCGGCCTCCAGCTCCTCTCCACCGCGCACACCCGCCCGCTGGAGGGCTCCGCGCCGCCGGGATCCGGGCGTTCCCTGTGAACGGCCCACCGGATGGCTGCGGCGCCGGCCCGGATGCAGACGCAAACATCACCCCGGAATCCGGGCCCGTCGGCGAGGACGGCGAGGGGGAGGGACCGCCCTCCCACAAGGTCCTCAAATCCCTTCTCGGCGCGTGGGCGCTCTCCGCGTGTTCCGCCGAGGAGACCGAGGCGGTGGAGATCCATCTCGGCGACTGCGCGCCGTGCGCGGACGAGGCGCTGCGACTGCGGGACGCGGTGGCGCTGCTGCACACCGAGCGGAGTCTGGATCTCGACCCGCTGCTGCGGTTCCGGGTGCTGGAGAACTGCCTGGGCCGCAGACCGGCCCGGATCCCGGTGCCGGAGTGGGCCGCGCCCTATGACGCGGAGACGGCCCGGCTCGACGCCCTGCTGCGCGACTTCGGCACGGCGGAGTGGAACGCCCCGGTGCGGCTGCGGTGGTTCGAGAGCGAGGAGGAGAGCGTCCGGGAGACCACGGTCGCCGGGGTCATCGGCCATCTGCTGACCGTCGACGGCCTGGTGGCCGGATCACTCGGGCTGGACGACCCGCTGGGTCGGGACGCGCCGCGGGCACCGGCGGAGCGCACGGAGAAGTACTGGCGCTCGGAGGCCGGCACCGTCTCCAGCGAGGTGCACGGCCCCTGGCGGGACCAGAGCCACACCCTCATCCGCACGGTGTCGTTCGCGGGCCGTGGCGTGTCCGACCTCGCCGTCTCCTACGGTGATTTCGCCCTGCCGCTGCGGGACTCACTGCTCGACCGGGCTTTCGAGTGCTGGATGCACGCGGATGACATCGCGGACGCGGTGGACTATCCGTACGACCCGCCGCGCGGATCCCATATGCACCACATGGTCGACCTCGCGGCCCGGCTGCTGCCCGCCGCCCTCGCCGGGCGCCGCCGCACCGGGCTGGCCGGCCCTGCGAAGCATCTGGTCACGGCCGGTTCACCGGGCCGTTCGCTCCATCTGGAGATCGAGGGCGCGGGCGGCGGCGACTGGTACATCCCGCTCGACTCCCCCGCCGCCCTGGGATCGCCCGAGCTCTCCGTGGCACAGGTGGCGCTGGACCGGGTGGAGTTCTGCCGGCTGGTGGCGGGCCATGTGTCACCGCAGGAGGCCGCGGTGGGCCAGGACGGTGACCGGGAGGCGATCAGGGACGTGCTGTACGCGGCGGCCTCACTGAGCCGCATATAGGGCCGCGAACAGGTCCGCCGGGCGACCGGAACGGTCAGGCGAACACGACGGTCCGGCGGCCGTTGAGCAGGATGCGGTGTTCCGCGTGCCACTTCACCGCACGGGCCAGCGCCTGGCACTCCACATCCCGGCCGATCGCGACCAGCTGCTCCGGCGTGACCTGATGCCCCACCCGCTCGACCTCCTGCTCGATGATCGGGCCCTCGTCGAGGTCGGCCGTCACATAGTGCGCGGTGGCCCCGATGAGCTTCACACCCCGGGCGTGGGCCTGGTGGTAGGGCTTCGCGCCCTTGAAGCTCGGCAGGAAGGAGTGGTGGATGTTGATGATCCGGCCGCTGAGCTGCTTGCAGAGATCGTCCGAGAGCACCTGCATGTAGCGGGCCAGGACCACCAGCTCCACATTCTCCTCCCGCACCAGCTCCAGAAGCTGTGCCTCCGCCTCCGCCTTGTTCTCGCGGGTGACCGGAATGTGGTGGAAGGGAATGTTGTACGAGGAGACCAGCTCGGCGAAGTCCCGGTGATTGGAGACCACGGCGGCGATCTCGACCGGCAGCGCCCCGATGCTGGAGCGGAAGAGCAGGTCATTGAGGCAGTGACCGAACTTGCTGACCATGAGCACGATCCGCATCGGCTCCTCGGCCAGATGGATCTGCCAGTCCATCTGGAAGGAGTCCCCCACGGCCGCGAAGCTGGCCCGCAGCTTCTCCACGGTCACCGGCGCCTCGGCCGAGAAGTGGACGCGCATGAAGAACAGACCCGTGTCCCGGTCACCGAACTGCTGGCTGTCCTCGATGTTGCAGCCGGTGATGAAGAGGTAGCTCGACACGGCGTGGACGATGCCCTGCCTGTCCGGGCTGGCCAGCGTCAGGACGTACTGATCGGTCATCCTCGCAGGATGCCACACCGGCGCCCGCGGGCCGGATCGCGTCCGCCCACCGGATGACCGGGGCGGGAGGTCCGGCGAAGGGAACGTTCCGCCGGTCGGGTCAGGCGGACCGGGTCATGATCCGCAGCACATCCAGCGAGCGGGGCGGGGCGTCCGGGTCCTCGCCGTCGTTCAGCGCGAGGGTGGCATGCGCCTCCCGGCAGGCCCGTACCGCCTCCGGCCAGCCGTGGTGCTCCACATAGGAGACGACATCGGCGTCGGCGCCCACCTGGTGCATGATCCGCAGCACCCGGAGCACCGCGACATCCACCAGCGCGGCCTCATTGGAGTCGCGGAAGATGGTGCCGACGTACTTCTCGGCGGACCAGTTGTCCAGCCAGGTGTCCTCGACCAGCCGGTAGACGGCATCGGTCACATCCCCGTACCCCTCCCGGCGGGCGAGCCAGGTCTCCCGCTGGAAGACGGGGTCGGAGAGCATGTGCAGCGCGGAACGCACCTGAGTGCGCCAGCGCCACCACGGCATGTCATTGAGCGGCATACCGCCCATGGTGGATGAGCGACGGCCGCGACGGGAAGAGGGAGCCGGTCCTTGCTGCTGCACGCCGTCGATCGTACGTTCCCGGCCCGGACGGTGCGCGGGCCCCCCGTAATTCACCATCCGGTCACCCCGTGTTGAAGGGCGCACACTCCGCCGTTACCCCGCCGGCGGAAGGGTGGGGCCCCATGACCGACAGGCGACGCTCCACCACCACCCGCCCCCCGGGCACCCGGCGCAGGGGCCCGGCGGCCCTGCTGGCGGCCGGGGCGATGCTGGCCGCCGGCTGCGGGGTGGTCCCCGGCACCCCGGGGGAGGCCGGGCGGACCGTCACCGTGATGACCTTCGCGCCCGAGGGGACCGAGGCGACCAACATGCCCGGGATGCCGGCCATGGCCAAGGCGTACGCCCGCTGGATCAACGCGCGCGGCGGGGCCGGCGGACACCGGCTGCGGGTCATCACCTGCAACGAGAGGAACACCCCCCAGGGCGCCGCCGCCTGCGCCCGGCGCGCGGTCGACGAGAACGCCGTGGCCGTCGTCGGCTCCTACAGCCGCCACGGCAGGGACTTCATGCCCGTACTCGAAGGCGGCGAGATCCCCTTCATCGGCGGGTTCGGGATATCCGGGGCCGAGTTCACCGGCTATCTCTCCTACCCCGTCAACGGCGGCGAGGTCTCCCTCCTCGCCGGCCACGGCCTCCAGCTCGCCGATGTCTGCCGCCGGGTCGCCCTGGTGCGGCCCGACACCTTCGCCGGCACCTCGCTCCCCCGGCTGCTCGACGCGGGGCTCGCCGAGGGCGGCCGGAAGACCACGGACGTCCCGGCCGCCGAGGACGCCTCCGACTACGGCGCCCCGGCCGCCCGCGCCCGCCGCGAGGCCGGGAAGCCCGCCCCCAGCGGGCCGGAGCGCGGGAAGGAGTCGCGTCCCGGCTGTGTCACGGCCGCGCTCGGGGAGCGGACCGAGACCTTCTTCGACTCCTTCCGGCGGCTGCCCGACGCCGCCGGGGACGGCGTACGGGTGTCCTCCGTGCTCGGCAGCGTCGGCCAGTCCCTCATCGACCGCACCGGCGGGCGGAACGGCATCTTCGAGGGCGCCTTCCTCACCGGCTGGTACCCCGAGATCGCGGACACCCGCTGGGACGAGATGAAGCGGGTCGTGGACGAGCACGCCTTCGGCGACAACCGGATCGACCCCACCGACGCGGGCGTGCAGACCACCTGGATCGCCTACGGAGTACTGCGGACGGTCCTGGAGGAGCTGGACACCGGCGAGGTGACCCCGCAGAAGATCGCCCAGACCCTCAACAACGGCATACGGGTCACCACCGGCGGACTCACCCCCGAGCTCCGCTGGGGATACGACGACCTCCTCGGCATCCCCGGCTATCTCCGGATCGTCAACAGCCGGGTCACCTTCCAGATGGTGCGGGACGGGCGGCTGGTGGCGCAGCGGGAGGAGTTCGTGGACGTCGGCGACACCCTGCGGGAGTCCACGGTGCTCTGACGCCCCGGCGCTACAGCTGATCGCCGCCGCGCGCGGTCAGTCCGTACTTCGCCGCGATCGGGTTCCAGAGCCCGGACGCCTCCCGCTTGGCCTCCGTCGCCTCACCGCTCGCCCGGTTGCCCTGGACGGCGCGCCGGGTGGTGCGCGCCTGGCCGTCCCGGCAGCCCTTGCCCTTGCCGACCTGGTCCGCCCAGGCCGCGTAATGGTCGTCGGCCGCCGCGGACGCCTGCCACGCCTCATTGAGCGACTCGGTCAGATCCTCCTGCTCGGGCAGCTCGCCGATGTCCAGCCCGGCCAGCCGGGTGACCAGCCCGCGCCGCTGCTCGGCCGCGCCGCGCAGCTCGGCGGCGGCCTGCTCCAGATTCGCGCAGCGGCGGATGTCGCCGACCGAACGGACCACCGCGGAGCGGCTGTTGTTGCTGTCCGCGAGCAGCTTGTCCAGCGCCTCGGCCTGACTCCTGGCCGGGTCGTCCGCCGGCTTCTCGGCGGGCTTCTCCGCCGGCTTCTCCGCCGGCTTCTCTCCCGGCTCCTCCGGTGCGGCGGAGGGCGCGACCCGGACGGGCCCGCCGTCCGGGTCGCCCTCGTCCCCGCCGTAGATCAGCGCGCTGACCCCGAGCCCGAGCACCGCGCACCCGACCACCACGGCGGCGATGACCACCGGCCGGCCGGCCCCGCGCCGCCCACCCGCGCGGCGCGGCTCGCGCCGGTACGGATCCCGGGGCGGCTCGGCCGCCGCGGCGGCGGCCGAGGAGCTGCGGAAGAGGCTGTCGAACTCGGCGGGCGGGGGCCGTTCGCCGGGGATCCCGGCGGGGGCGGGGGGCACCGGGGGCAGGAACTGGGTGACGGGCTCCGGGGCGGGCGGGGTCCCGTGCGGGTTCCCGTGCCGGGGGATGGTCCCGAGGTACGTCGTGGACTCGGCCGGGCTCTCCGGCGGGAGGGGGCCCGGTCCGACCGGGGGTATCACCTGGGTCGCGTCCATCACGGGCGGGATCAGCTGGGTGGCGTCCGCGGAGCCGCCGGGCGGGACCGGGGGGATCACCTGTGTCGCGTCCATCCCCTGCGGGGGCGCGAGGTACTGGGGCGGCACGGCGTCCGGCAGCGGCTGCGACGGCAGCCGGGGCAGATCCGGAAAGGGAACCCCCCACCCCTGCGGGTGCCCGTCCGGGCCGGCCGCGTCGTACGTCGGGGGCCCGAACTCCCCGCCGGGCGGCGGCGGCACGGCACCGCCGTGCGGGGGCCGCGGGGCGGCGGGATGCGGCTCGTCACCCTGTCCGCTGTGCGTCACCAGGACTCCTCATGTGGACCAACGGGAACGTCGGTTCACGCTACCGGGTATGGCTGACTCGCGTGTCGCAGCCCGCGGCACGGCCACCTTCCCGGTCCTCCGCCCCGGCCCCGGACACGTCTGCCTCCGGCGGGGCGGGGTGTGGTGCACCCTCGCCCCGTGGTGCGGGTCCTTTCCCGGGGCTCCGGCGCGGCTGCCTCCGGCGGGGCGGAGTGTGGTGCGCCCTCGCCCCGGGGTGCGGGTGTCTTTCCGGGGCTCCGCCCCGGACCCGGCGCCTCAAACGCCGGCGAGGCTGAATTTTGCTTGCCCTCGTTCCCGGGTGCGGGTCGGTGCGTGGGCGGTGTGGCGTTCTCGCCCGTGTTGTTCGGGGTCCCGGAGTGCGGGTCCCTTCCCGGGGCTCCGCCCCGAGCCCGGCGCCTCAATCTCCCCCAGAGCTTCGCCTGGGAGGTACCCCCAGCGAGGCTTGGTTTTGCTCGCCCTTGTTCGCTGGTGCGGGTCGGTGCGTGGGCGGTGTGGCGTCCTCGCCCGTGTTGTTCGGGGTCCCGGGGTGTGGGGCTCTTCTTGTGCGCCTCGTGCCCTGTGTTGTTCGGGGTCTCGGGGTGCGGGCCTTCAGGCACCTTCGGCGCCTTGCGGTGCCTCGGGGTCTTGTTCCGTTCCCTCCCCTCCGGGGCGCGGGTACGGGGCGGGAGTGCTTGTGTCATGGCGGCCCGGGGGTCCTCCGGGCTCGACTCCTCAGAGCCGGCGGAAACCGGCCCGCTTGTCCTGTGCACCCGGGTCTTACCGCCGGCTCTTCCGGGGACGACCCTGCACACCCCCTCCACGAGCGTCGCCCGATAAGCGGCCCCCGATCGCAGCCATGCTTGTTCTGGTGCGGGAGCGCCCGCCCAGAAGCACCCGCCCACTCTGACGCCCATCACCCACTCACCCACGGGTGACCTTCCGGACCGGGGTTCCCGGCCTTGTGAAACCGACTCGGGACACACGGGCACCCTCGTCACTGTCATCACGCACTGGGCTTACGCGCGGAAGGGGGGACGCGCAGGAGCGGTACTGGGGCGTCAAGCGTGATTTGTGGCGCACAGGAGAAAGACCAAAACAAGGGCGGTACATGCGCCGTAAATCATGCAGCCCCAGTACCGAACCGGAGCGGCACCCAACCCGCACACACAAGACCCCCGCCCGGGCATACGGGCAACCCGCACACCCAAGCCCCGCCGAAGGCAGACGCGCCAACCCCGGGGCCGAGCCCCGGGCAAGAAGGCGGCCCGCCGTGCGGCCAGCACGGCGGGCCCCCGCGGCGGCGGATCAGGCCGCCTGCATCTCGACCCGCGCCCCGAACTCCCGCACCGCAGGCTCCTCCGCGAAGGGATCGAGCCGCTGCTGAAGGTCGTCCAGATACTCCGCGCCCCGGCTGGACCGCAGGCCCCCCAGCAGCTCCACCGCCCGAATCCCGGTGTGGCACGCCGCTTCCACCTCGCGCTGCTGGACCTGAGCCGTGGCCAGCAGGCAGAGCCCGATGGCCCGGCGCCTGGCCCGCGACTCGGGGTGGCCGTTCAGCGCGTCCTGCGCGTAGTGCGCCGCGGCCTCCGCCTGGCCGAGGTCGCGGTAGCAGTGGGCCAGTTCGTCGGCCAGATACGCCTGGTCGAAGTGGGAGATCCAGACCGGGTCGTCCCCGGCCGCCGGATCCGCCCGTTCCAGCGCGGTCAGCGCCTTGCCCGCCACGGTGTGGCAGGTGCGGGCGTCGCCGAGCAGCGCGTGGCCGCGGGCCTCGGCGGCCTGGAACATCGCCTCGACTCTGGGGGTGACCTGGCCCCGGGCTCCTTCCTGTGCGGCGCGTGCCAGTTGGGCGATTTCGCGCGGGTTGCCGAGCTGGGCGGCGAGGTGGCTCATGGAGGCGGCCAGGACATAGCCGCCGTAGCCCCGGTCGCCGGCCGCCTGGGCGAGCCGGAGCGCCTGGATGTAGTAGCGCTGGGCGAGTCCGGGCTGGCTGGTGTCGACGGCCATGTAGCCCGCGAGTTCGGTCAGCCGTGCGACGGCGGCGAAGAGTTCGCGGCCGACGGTCTCCCGGTAGGAGCCGGAGAGCAGGCCGGAGACGACGGAGTTGAGGTAGTGCACGACGACCGGGCGGACATGTCCGCTGCCGAAGCGGTGGTCGAGCTCGGTGAGGGCGGCGGTCATGGCCCGTACGGCCTCGACGTCCGAGGCGCCGACCCGGGCGCCCGCGGTGCGGGCCACCTGGGTGTCGGCGCCGGTGATGAGCCAGTCGCGGCTGGGTTCGACCAGCGCGGAGGCCGCGACCGAGGCGCCGGAGAGGAAGTCGCGGCGGCCGACATCGCTGCGCCAGAGCTCGCAGACCTGCTCGATCGCGCCGAGGACGGTGGGCGAGAACTGGAGGCCGACGCCGGAGGCGAGGTTCTTGCCGTTGGCCATGCCGATCTCGTCGATGGTGACGGTGCGGCCGAGTTTGCGGCCGAGCGCTTCGGCGATGATGCCGGGGGCCCGGCCGCGCGGCTGCTGGCCGCGCAGCCAGCGGGCCACGGATGTCTTGTCGTAGCGCAGGTCCAATCCCCGTTCCGCGCCGACCATGTTGACGCGTCGGGCGAGTCCGGCATTGGAGCACCCGGCTTCCTGGATGAGTGCCTGCAACCGTTCGTTCGGCTGTCGGGCGACGAGAGGTCTGGCTGCCATGAGTAACCCCCTGAGGCCGCGGCGATCCACGCGGGGATCTTTGCCCGGCTGATGTACGGAGAATGCGCAATGCATGGTTTTGGTCGAGATTTCCCGGAAGTCCCCCGACAGCCGGCGTATTCGCGCGCACCGGCCCCTGCCCGGCCCGCGCGTGCGTGCCGGATCGCGTCCGGCGCGTCGCCGGGAAACCCCCACCGGTTCCCCGGAGCGCGACGGCCGGGCGGGCCGTGCGGCAGTTCCGCGGGGCCGGCGGCCCCGCGTGAAGCCCTCCTGCGGCACTTGGGGGGAACCGGGAGGGACCGGCCGTACGAAGCCCATCCCGGGACGGGCGGCATCGGCCTCCCTTGCCAACCCAGGTACCCACCTCGCGGCCGGTCTCCACGCGCGCTCCCGTTCGTGCATCGATGCGCCCCATATGCGAGATCATGACCGGGGGCGGGCCGTAGGGCGCCCGTAACTCATGGTGACGGCGGGAGTTGAGTGGGTCGTGGAAGAGACCATCGCAGTGAGAGAAGCCGCGCAGATCCCCCAGCAGCGAGGGGAAGAGCTGCTGGATCATGCGGTTCGGTACGCGGAGGAGCGCCACTGGGACGTGTTTCCCGGGACCTGGCTGGAGGCGGCGGAGGGCCGGGATCTCTGCTCGTGCGGTGACGCGAATTGCGCGCTGCCGGGCGCGCATGCGGCCGGTTCCGACTGGTCGAGCCAGGCGACGGGCAGTGCCACCGCGACCCGCCGGATGTGGGGGAAGAATCCGAAGGCGTCGATCCTGCTTCCCACGGGCCGCACGTTCGACGCGCTCGATGTCCCGGAGTCGGCGGGTTTCCTGGCGCTGGCCCGGATGGAGCGGATGGAGCTGCCGCTGGGTCCGGTGACGCGTACGCCGGATCGCCGGATGCTGTTCTTCGTGCTGCCGGGTGCGGCGGCGAAGATTCCCGATCTGGTGCGCGGGCTGGGCTGGGTGCCGAGCAGCCTCGATCTGACGGCGCTGGGCGAGGGGCATTATGTGGCGGCCCCGCCGACGAGGATCGGCGGCCGGGGCGCGGTGCAGTGGGCCTGCCGGCCCACTTCTGCCAACCGGTGGCTGCCGGACGCGGTCGAGCTGGTCAGCCCGCTGGCGTACGCGTGCGGGCAGGAGGCGGCGGCGGCCCGGGCCCGGAGGGCGTAGCGGCTTCGTAAGGTGGTCCCATAACTGACCTGCGCATATCAAGAGTGATCAGGTCGAAGGGGACACCGAGAGGCAGGGCACATGCCGGACGACCGGGCGATAGGGGCCACGGCTGACGGGGCGGGCGGAGCGTCCATGCCGCCCGCTGTTCGCGTGGAGGGGCTGTGGAAGCGGTTCGGTGAGCAGATCGCCGTGTCCGGGATCGATCTGACTCTCCCCGCGGGCCGGTTCATCGGGCTGGTGGGCCCGAACGGCGCGGGGAAGACGACCACGCTCTCGATGGTGACCGGCCTGCTCCGGCCCGACATGGGGCGGGTGGAGGTCGCGGGCCACGATGTGTGGCGGGATCCGGTCGCCGTGAAGTCCAGGATCGGGGTGCTGCCGGAGGGGCTGCGGCTCTTCGAGCGGCTCTCCGGCCGGGAGCTGCTCGCCTACAGCGGGCGGCTCCGGGGCCTGCCCGGCGGGGAGGTCGACAAGCGGGCGGCGCAGCTGCTCGACGTGTTGGATCTGGCGGGTTCGCAGCACAAACTGGTGGTCGACTACTCGACCGGTATGCGGAAGAAGATCGGACTGGCGGCGGCGCTGCTGCACAACCCCGAAGTGCTCTTCCTGGACGAGCCGTTCGAGGGAGTCGACCCCGTGTCGGCGCAGACCATCCGGGGCGTGCTGGAGCGGTACACCGCGTCGGGCGCGACCGTGGTCTTCTCCAGCCATGTGATGGAGCTGGTGGAATCGCTCTGCGACTGGGTCGCGGTGATGGCCGCGGGCCGGATCCGCGCGCAGGGCCCGCTGGCCGAGGTGCGCGGCGACGCGCCGTCGCTGCAGAGCGCCTTTCTCGAACTGGTGGGCGCGCGGGGGCGGGACACCGGTGAGTCCCTGGACTGGCTCGGCGGCGCGGGCCCGGCCCGCGGCGAGGACCCGGCCGCGGACGCCGACGGCGGTGCGCGGTGAGTACGCCGGTGACCGGTACGGGCGGTACGGGCGGGGGCGGCGCGGACACCCTGACCACCGGCCGGCTCTCGGCCGTCTTCGTACGGCTGAAGCTCACCCTGCTCCGCAACGGCCTGCGCCAGTCGTCGACCCGGACCTTCGTCTATGTGGCCTCGCTGGTCCTGTCGTTGCTCTTCGCGGCTCTTCAGCTGCTCGGGCTGATTCTGCTGCGGGGCGACGAGGACGCGGCGTCCGTCGTCGTGCTGCTGGCCGGGGTGCTGGCCCTGGGCTGGGCGGTGGTACCGCTCTTCTTCGCCAGTGGTGACGAGACGCTGGACCCGAGCCGGCTGGTGATGCTGCCGCTGCGCCCGCGTCCGCTGGTCGCCGCGCTGCTGGCGGCGTCCCTGGTGGGTGTCGGGCCGGTTTTCTCGCTCTGTCTCGTGCTCGGTTCCGTCATCGCGGTCGCGCACGGCGGGTTCGCCGTGGCGGTCTCGGTGGTGGCGGTCCCGCTCACGCTGCTGGTCTGTGTCGCTCTGGCCCGGGCGGTCGCGACGGCCAACACCCGGCTGCTCACCTCCCGCAAGGGCCGTGATCTGGCGCTGCTGAGCGGGCTGCTGATCGCGGTCGGCATTCAGATCGTCAATTTCGGTGCGCAGCGGATCAGCCGGTCGGGCGGGCTGTCGGCGCTGGAACCCGCGGCGGAGATCGTCCGCTGGCTGCCGCCCGCCGCCGCGCTCGGCGCGGTCGACTCGGCGAGCGACGGCGCGCATCTCACCGCGATCGGCCAGCTCGCGCTGACCGCCGCGGCCCTGTGGGCGCTGCTGTGGTCCTGGCAGCGCAGTCTCACCACCCTGATGACCCGGCCCGACGGCTCCACGCTGGGCGCGGCACCGGAGTCCGGCGGCGCCAGGGCGTCGGGCGGGCGGCTGCACCGGCTGCTGCCGGACGGGCGCACCGGCGCGGTGATGCTGCGGAGCCTGCGCTATGTGTGGCGGGAGCCGAAGACCCGGGCGTCGTGGGTGGCCTCGCTGGCGATCGGTCTCATCCTGCCGGTCTTCAACGCCCTGCAGGGAAGCGGGTCGGTCTACTTCGCCTGCTTCGCCGCGGGGATGCTCGGCATGCAGATGTACAACCAGTTCGGGCAGGACTCGTCGGCCTTCTGGATGGTGGCGCAGACTCTGTCCACGACCCGGGACGCCCGTGCGGAGCTGCGGGCTCGGGCGCTGGCGCTGCTGGTGATCACGCTGCCGTATGTGGTGCTGACGACCGTGGTGGTGACGGCCTGGCTGGACGAGTGGCGGTATCTGCCGTCCGCGCTCGGGGTGTCCTTCGCGGTGCTCGGGGCGATGCTGGCCACGGGTGCGCTCTCCTCGGCGCGCTTCCCGTACTCGATCCCGCAGGACAGCGCGAAGAACGCGGCCCCCGGGCAGGTGGGTCTCGCCTGGATGTCGGTCTTCGGCGGGCTGTTCCTCGGACTGGCGCTGACCGTGCCGGTGACCGGCACGGTGGTGTGGATGCATCTCTCCGGCGAGCACGGCCTGCTGTGGCTGATGCTGCCCGCCGGCGCGGTGTACGGGGCGCTGCTGGCCTGGGCCGGGATCCGGCTCGCGGCTCCGGCGGTGGCGAAGCGTCTGCCGGAGATCCTGACGGCGGTCAGCAGGGGCTGACCGGGGCGGGCGGATCTCTTTTCCCGGGTCCCGGGGCCGGCCCGGCCCCGGGACCCGTTCCGTCCCCTTTCGCACAGGCACTCGGAGATACCTGATCAATGTGCTTCTTCGGCCGCGCTTGCGCGAGACTCCCCAGCGCCATCGCCGGCGCGGTCCGCGCCGGCGGGGCGAGGCGAAGGAGTTCTGTGATGCGTTCCGGACGTTCCGCGCGGTTCAGCCGTTCCGTGCGCGGCACGATCGCCGCCGGTGCCGCGGTGGCGGCACTGGCCGGCGCGATGGCGGGTACGGCGGAGGCGGGCGCGCTCCCGCCGGGGTACGGGGCCGGGTGGGATCCCTCCGCGCTCGTGCTGAGCATGGCGTACCGTACGCCGCCGGCCTCCGGGGCGGGGGTGCGTACGGCCACCCTGAACTGCGCCCCGGCCCCCGGGGGCACTCACCCCCGGCCCGCGGTGGCCTGTGCGGAACTGCGTTCGGCCGGCGGCGACTTCACCGCCCTGCCGTCGGCGCTGCCGTACACCACCTGCACCCGGGAGTGGAATCCGGTCACCGTGACCGCGAACGGGGTGTGGGAGGGCAGGCGGGTCGACTGGTCGGCGCGTTTCAACAATGGCTGCGAGATGGTGGCGAGCCTGGGCGGCGAGACGGTCTTCCCGCTCTGAGGTGCCGCTCGGGCCCGGCGGGGCGGGGGCGGGGGGCGGCGCTACTCGCGGCGGAGGGCGGCGGCCAGGACCTCGTCCAGGAAGGGTTCGGCCACCGCGCGCAGGCTCTCCGGCCGGACGTGGTGGAGCAGATGGCCGGCGTCGGCTATCTCCGCGTACCGGCCGCGGGGCAGGACCCGGACCATCTCCTGGGCCTCGGCCCGGCCGAGCTCGCCGTCGAGCCCCCGGACCACCAGGGTGGGGCAGCGGACCCGGGCGAGCTCGTCCCAGTGGGCGTCATGGGCCCAGCCCTCGCGGATGGCGAGCATCTGGCGGCGGGAGAAGACGGGCCGCCAGCCGTCCGGGTGCTCGGTCATGACCTCGGCGAAGAAGTCGCCGCGGGCCGGGTCGGGGCGCTCCAGCCAGGGATCGTCCGCGCCGAACCAGGCGCGGACCTCCGCGAGGGAGCCGAAGGGGAGCGGCCAGGCGGCGAACCACTCGGCCCAGCGGCGCTGGGACGCCGCGCCGGGGGCGGCCCGCATGTCGCAGATGATCAGCGCCCGGACCAGATCGGGCCGCCGGGCGGCCAGCTGCCATGCGGTGAGCGCGCCCATCGCATGGCCGATGAGGGTCACCGGGGCGAGGCCGAGCTCCTCGATGACCGCTTCGGCGTCACCGGTGTACGCCTCGCGGCCGAAGGGCCCGCCGGGGGGCTTGCCGCTCTCGCCGTGGCCGCGCTGGTCCAGGGCGACCACGCGGTGCCGCTCGGCCAGCCAGCGGGCCGTGGCGGCCCAGTGGGAGGCGCGGCCCATCAGTCCGTGCAGCAGTAACGCGCCCGGGGCGGGCTCCCGTCTCTCCCCGGCTTCCCCGGTGTCCTCCGGGGAGTGGCCGGGATCGGCCCGGGTCTCCCGGGCTCCCCGGGTCTGTTCGGTGAACTCCCAGGCCGCCAGGCACACGCCATCGGCCCTGGTCACATCGATGCGCCGCACCATCAGCCGGCACCCCTCTCCCTCTTCGACCGGCCCCCGCCGAACACCCACAGCTTATCGAACTCGTATTCGAAAACCGGGCTCCGGCCCGCAACACCCCTCGTTCGAGTGACCCTCCGTGAGGAATGACTCACGCCGCCGGGGGGAGATCTTCAGCGGGAGGCGGATCGCTCGGGGAAGACGGTCCGAGGGGATTGACCCTGGGAGCTCGGGGCTCCGGGTCAGCGCAGGGGAGGGCAGGCCCCGGCGTCCGCGGACGCCGGGGCACTCCTGTGTCCCGGGCGGCGCGGCACATATCCGGAACCGGCCCCGGGACACCGGGCGAACGGATTCGGCCGGGCCGGCGGCCCTCTGGGCTCCCGCGGCCGTCACCGGAGGCGTCCGGAACCCCCGCGGGGCGGCGGACCACGCGGGTCTTGAAGGGTGTGCCGCCGGCCCGGCGGCGCGCTCCGGGCCGGCGCGGGGCCTGGGGGTCGCCGTGAGGCTCCCGCGCGGTGTTCCGGGGCGCGGAGCCCCTACGGGTATTGGGTCGGCAAAGGGGCTCCGGATATACCGGGCACACCGGCCGCGCCCTGGAATACCCGGGGCGTACGACGGGCGCATCACGCTGTCCCCTCCCCGGCGGAACGCCATATGGCTCAGCCCAGCGTGGCACGCGATTCCCCCCGAGCGCTGCGATTTCGGACGGAAATCGCCGGCGCCGGGCGGGTGATAACACCCGCCGATGGATTCCGGTTGGAGCGGACGAACCGATTCCCCACCCGTGCGCGATGACGTCGGCGCCCGCTTCGGGAATCCCGGAACGGGCCGTGCGGAGGGGAACCCGGAACCGGCGGGCGCGGGCGGCAGGCCGTACCCGCCCCGCGGGGACGGGGGCCGGCCGGATCGCCGGGGATGGCGGGCGACAGGCCGGGCGGGGCACACGGGGTGTCCGTGCGGCCCGCCGTCGAGCGGAGCCGATGAGCCGGTGAGGCGGGAAAGCGGAATCCCGGCACGGTCCGGCGGCGACGGTGGCGGAAGCACCGCGGGCCCGGTGGGGCCCGGTGCGTCCCGGCGGGTCCCCGGTGGGGACGGACATCCCGGCCGGACCGGAGGGCGGAGGGAAGGGAGTGGGAAAGCACCCGACAGAAACCGGAAGGAAACCCGCCGGGGATGTCCCGGCTCCGGGCGGCCTTCGGGGCGCCGGCGGGGGCCCGGGTTCCCTCAGAGGCGGCACACCCCCGAGGGAACCCGTCCGTCAGCGCTTGGCGACGAAGACATGGGACGCCACATCGGCCTCCAGCTCCGCGGCCTCTCCGCTGCTGCCCACCAGGACTCCGCCCGGGGACTCGGTCACACTGACCACCGAGCCGGGCTGCACGCCCGCCCTCCGCAGGGTGTACATCAGCTGGGCGTCGGTCTGGATCGGCTCGCCGATCCGCCGGACCACCACGGTCTTGCCCTCGGCCCCCGGGTCGAGATCGGCCAGCGAGACCATGTTCTCGTCCAGGAAGGGATCGGCCTCGGCCTTCTCCCCCAGCTCCTCAAGGCCCGGGATGGGGTTTCCGTACGGCGACTCGGTGGGATGACGCAGCAGCTCCAGCACGCGCCGCTCCACCGCCTCGCTCATCACGTGCTCCCAGCGGCAGGCCTCCGCGTGGACCTGCTCCCACTCCAGGCCGATCACATCGACCAGGAGGCACTCGGCGAGCCGGTGCTTGCGCATCACGCGCGTGGCCAGCCGCCTGCCCTCCTCGGTCAGTTCCAGGTGGCGGTCCCCCGCGACCGTCACCAAGCCGTCCCGCTCCATGCGGGCCACGGTCTGGCTGACCGTGGGACCGCTCTGGTCGAGCCGCTCGGCGATACGGGCGCGCATAGGCACCACACCTTCCTCTTCCAGTTCGAGGATGGTGCGGAGATACATCTCCGTTGTGTCGATCAATCCGGACATACGTGCCCCTCGATGAAATCGTGCGCTGCGGCCCCGAAACTCAATTCTTACGCATCCCGCTGACAACCGTGCCGCGCCGTGAGAAGCGGGGTCCCCGAGGCTGATGCCGGAGGCTGTATTGACAGAGCAATGGTCCAGACCTCAACGTGATCGACAGCACGGGATATTCCCCCGGCGCGCCCGTGTTTCACCGCGCCGCGTTCTCCGCGTACCCCGGGCGCACACCGTGTTTCGGCGTCCCGTGCCCCAGCACACCCGGAAAGTCCCCGCACATCCCGGAAAGGGCTCAATGATGAGCGAGAGCAAGCTGGCCGGCCAGTTCTTCGATGCCGCGATCGGTCTGCTGCAACGCGTACGGGACGAGGAGGCCGCCAGTGTCACGGCGGCCGGCGAGACCATCGCCGACGCGGTCGCCTCCGGCGGCCGGCTCTTCGCCTTCGGCGCCGGGCACTCCTCCCTTCCCGCGCAGGATGTCGTCTACCGGGCCGGCGGGCTGGCACTGATGAATCTGCTGGCCGTACCCGGTGTGGTCGGTGTCGATGTCATGCCGGCCACCCTCGGCTCCGCGCTGGAGCGGGTGGACGGGCTCGCGGCGGCGGTGCTCGACACCAGCCCGCTGAAGAGCGGCGACGTCCTGGTGATCATCTCCCTGTCGGGGCGGAACGCGCTCCCGGTGGAGATGGCCATGAACGCCCGTGCCCTCGGCCTGAAGGTGATCGGGGTGACCTCCGTCGCGTATGCGCGGGAGACCAGCTCCCGGCATGTGTCCGGCACCTTCCTGAAAGACCACTGCGATGTCGTGCTCGACTCGCACATCGCGGTCGGGGACGCGGAGCTGACCCATGAGGGCATCGAGGCGCCCTTCGCCCCCGCGTCGACCGTGGTCACCAGCGCGCTGATGCAGGCGACCCTGGCGGCGGCGGCCGAGCGGCTGGTCGAGCGCGGGATCGAGCCGCCGATGCTGCGGTCGGGGAATGTGGACGGCGGCCACGAGTGGAACGGCCGCGTGATGACGGAGTACGGCGACCGCATCTTCTACCGGCGGTAGGCAGCGGGCGGCTTCCACGGGAACGGGAAGCGGGAGAACGGGAGCGGGGTGTGCGGCGGGCGGCGGGATCGCCCGCCGCACACCCCGCTCCCGTTCCCGTACGCGCCGGAGTCGGCACGGTCAGCCCGGCTCCGGAATGGTGCTTCGTTCGGGTGATCCGATGAGCGGATCCGTCTCCCCGGCGGACGCCGGGCCGTAGGACATACGGTCATGGGACTCGGGGACCGGCACCAGAAGAAGGACATCGAGGCAGCGCTTCGCAAAGCGGAGAAAAGTGGACTAAGGGTGAAACACGACCACAACGGTCATCGTTGGGGCTATGTCATCTGCTGTCCGTGCAACGACAGCATCAAGGTGCGGTGCACTCCACAGAACGCGGGAACAGAGGCGAAAAAAATCAATGAGTTCACCAGAACACACCGAAGCTGTACCTAGGTGGCATTTCATCCTGCACACCCAGGATCCGCTGACCCCGGAACAGAACGACACGCTCGACCATCTCGACAGCTTCAACGACGGGCGCATCGGCCTGGAGGAACGCCCCGGCGTCTACTCCAAGTTCACCTGCTACTTCGACGGTGACACCCTCACCGACGCCATCGCCGAGGCCCTTGCCCTCTTCGAGGACTTCCCCGGCGTTCTCATCCGCAGCGTCGAACTGGACGAACACTCTCTCGACCACAACAAGATGACCACACCGGCCGTCGTCCCCCTCTCCGCGCAGCGCCCGCCCAGCAGCAGAAACCGCCGCCCCGCCGACGAGACGAGGGACACCTCCCACTCGCCCGACTACTGGGCCGGCCGAAGCCACCCGTAGCGCTGTGAGAGCCCCCGCCTCCGCGATGCGCGGAGACGGGGGCTCATCGGGCTTCGCGGGGCTATATGCCCGCTCCCCTGGCCATGGTGACCAGTCCCGCGAACGCACGGGGGCTCACCATCAGGACCGGGCCATCAGTCCGCTTGCTGTCCCGGACGGGGACGACGCCGCGCGCCGACGCGTACGCGGGGGCCCACTCGACGCACTGGCCCCCGTCGGGTCCGCTGTAACTCGACCTGATCCATGTCGCGATCACTGCATCGTTGCTCATCGGTGTACTCCTTGGCGATTCTCTTGATCAGCGCAACTGAGTCTCCGGGCGACAGGGCATCCGCCCGCAGACGATCGTACTTATCGGAGGCGTTGGCGACCGTCTGCGGCCGGTCGTACGGGCGCCCGCCCTGCGGCCCCTCCGAGTGAAGAAGGGTCGGGGCGCCGTCGAATCCCAGCAAGGTGAAGGGCAGATGGTGGGCCGACGGGCCCGCCGCGAAAGGCAGCACCTGAATCGTGACGCAGGGGGCCTCCGCCTCCCGTGCGAGGTAGCTCAACTGCCGCGCCATGACCCCTGGGCCGCCCGCGACCATCCGCAGGCAGGCTTCGTGGAAGACGACCCACAGCAGCGGAGGTGCCGGTCGCTCCATGATCTCGTGACGCTGCACGCGGGCCGCGACCCTGCTCTCGATCACATCTTCCGCCTCGCGGGGAATCCCCGCCCTGAACACCGCGCGAGCGTATTCATCCGTCTGCAACATGCCCATGATGAACGTGGTCGAGAAGTCGTAAATCCGTGACGCCTCGCGCTCAAGCTGAATGTACGGCAGAAACCAGTTCGGATGGTCACCCTCCAAAACTCGGCGCAGTTGCCGGGTGAAGAGGTCGCCCGTGCCGAGTGCATGGTCGGCACCGGTCGCGAACTTCTTGCTGGAGGGGATCAACCCCTTTTCCACTTTGCTGACATAGCCCTCCGAGTAGCCCGTCGCACGCCCCAGCCCCTTCATGGTCATCTTACGGGCCAGGCGGACCTGCCTGACGTCCATCCCGAAGGACTGCATCGGATTCAAGTTTTCCGCTGATACAGCGTCACTCATGCCCTTGACCTCGTGCTTTCACTCTTGAACCAACGAACAATTTGCCCCATGCACTCGAATTAATTCCCGCAAGCACACCAACCCCAGGGCCAGTTGTGTTGACCTGATCACAGAACACCACACCCCGATCGCCGAAAGGCGGTAATCAGCCAATGGGCACGAGAAGGGTCTTCCGGTTCACGCAATGGACGCTGACCCGGGACAGAAGTGCGGAACTGGAGTACTCGATGCACTGCGTATCCGGTGAGGAATTCGATTGCGAAGCTCGGCCCCAGGGACGGGACATGGCTCCCGACGCCTTCGGAGCTTGGGCCGAAAATCACTTCCGGGAGACCGGTCATCGCCGATTCCGGCGTACGTTCGCCGACTACGCACAATTCGAACCGCCAGCGGACATCGATCCGGGTGAGGTTGAAGGCGTGATGCCGTGAGGGCGGCTCGCGAGCACGCGGAATCCATATTCGTCTCCCTCGCCTGGGTGTTCAGCGTCTGCGCCTTCACCTCCGGTGTCGTCGCCAGGCTCTGATTCCGTACGCCTCGCCTCGCCCCGCGCACACCGGCCACCGGCCACCGGCCACCGGCCACGGGCGGCATACCCATCCGCCCACGCCACGCCGGGATCCCCATGTGTGTCCCCGGACCCTCCGCCCCGCCGCCACGGGTCCGGCTCCATCCCCTGTCCCGAACCCTCGAAGGACCCGCTCATGCCCAGCACGGAAACCCACCCCCGCACCAACACCGTTCACCACCCCGGCCGGCTCGCCGCAGGGCCGCCGGGTGTCGTCACCGCCTTTGATGTCAGCCTTCGGCGCACCGGCGAACCGGGGGCGCCGCTGACCGAGCAGGACCGGGCCTGGCCCGGGCTGATGCGACGGATCGGGCGGGCGCATCTGCGGATGTGGAAGCTGGACGCCCTGCTGGAGAGTGCGGAGTTGGTCCTCTCCGAACTGGTGACGAACGGGTACACGCACGGGCGCGGCCGGTCGGTCGGGGTGCGGCTGTGGCGAACCGGTACGCATGTGGGGATCGAGGTGAACGGGGGCGGCGGCCCGTCGGAGCCCCGGGTGCGGCGGGCCGGGCCCGATGAGGAGAGCGGGCGTGGGCTGCTGCTGGTCTCCGCGCTCGCGGACGCGTGGGGCGTGACGGACGACGGGGCCCGGACCTGGTGCCTGCTCAGTGCGGAACCCCGGCGGCCGTGACCGGGGCGCGGGCGGGCCGGCGACGGGGCGGCCGGTGGCCGGTGGTCAGCCGGGGAGGTGCTTGCCGCGCTTCAGTTCGCCCGCAAGATCCACCGACGCGGCGATCAGGGCCGACACACTCTCCGCGTACACCGCGTCCGGGCGTTCGAAGGCGGTGCGGGAGGGCCCGCGCAGAAAGGTCGCCACGCCCAGGATCCGGCCCCGGCTCCGGAGCACCGTGCACAGGGAGTGGACGACTCCGGCGGGCCACTGGCGGTCGCCGGCCCATTCCTCGCCCGCCGAGGCCGGCGCGCTCGCCCGGACCGACCCGGTCCGGTCGACGGCCCGGAGCGCGGGGTGGCCCGGCGGATACCGGGCCGGGATGCTGCCGCCGGTCACCGGGGCCGAGGAACCGCCGGCGGGGGCCGCGGCCGTACGGATCAGCCGGCCGCCGCCGCCCGGCTCCATCAGGTCGATCAGCGCGTGGTCGGCGAAGCCCGCCAGCGCGAAGTCCAGATGGATCCCGGCGGCCTCCATCGGGTCCTCGGCCTCCGCCGCCGCCCGGCCGGCCCGGTGGAGCTGGCCGGAGCGGAACCGCAGCCGGTCCGTCTCCAGCTCGGCCAGCTTGTCCTCGGTGACATCGTGGAACAGCCAGCCGACGCCGAGCGGTACGGGCTCCTCCGCCAGCGGTGAGGAGAGCCGGACGAAGCCGTTGCGCCAGCAGCGGCGGCGGGGCGGCTCGTCGGCCGGGCCGGCCAGGGTCACCCAGATCTCATTGATGCCGCGCGGGGCGCCCTCGGCCAGCACATGGTGGAGGGCGCCCTCCAGCTGGTCGACTCCCTGGGCGAGATGTTCGCCCAGCGGGCGGCCGAGCAGTGAGGCCCGGTCGGTGCCGAGAGCGCGGAGCGCGTGGATGTTGACGACGGCCGGGCGGAGATCGACGTCGACCAGGACGACACCCCAGGAGGCGTTGTCGAACAGCGCCTCGCTGAGCGCGATGGACCGCTCCAGGTCGATCTGCGCATGGACCTCGCCGAAGGCGCAGTAGACCCCGGCGGGGGCGCCCTCGGCGTCCAGGACGCGGGCGGACTGGACCCGGACGAGCACCCGGCTCCCGTCCTTGCGGAGCAGCGCGAACTCGTGGACCGTGCGCCCCGGGGCCTCCATGGCGGCCATAAGCCGGGCCTCCACCTCCCCGGCGTCGGCGGCCCTGACCGCCCAGCCGGCGAACCCGCGCCGCCCCACGGCCTCCTCCGGCGACCAGCCGAGGATCCGGGCCGCCTCGCGGTTCCAGTGGGTGATGGTGCCGTCGGCGCCGAAGGCGCAGAGCGCGGCGTCCATGCCGTCGAGCAGCGCGGCGAGCAACTCGGCCCCGGCGGCCGGCCGCGCGCCGATCGCCCCGGCGGCCTCGTCCACCGCCGCGCCGGCCGCCGCGGGCTCCGGCTCGTCGGGGACCGGCGCATTGGCGGTCCCACTCTTCGAAGCACTCATCCCGGCCCCCTGCGAGAACGTGACCGCGTGAGTTGGTGCACGTCAGGACCCATTGAACGCGAACGTGACCCACGACACACCGGGTTTCGGCACATCATTGGCCGCCGGAGACCGGGAGAACGGCTCATTTAATTCGGTTGAAGCGTTCGGAGCGCGGTTCCTAAGGTGTGGGCACACGACGAAAGGAGGTGATCCGGAAGTGTGTTCTTCTCGGATGCGTGAGGTGGCTGCGGGCTGAGGCCCGCCGTCGCGCGTAGTGCCGTCGGCAGGTCTCCTGCCGTACTTTCCAGCAGTCACCGACCCGCGGGCTCGCCGGTTCATCCGGCCGGCTCCTCCGCAAGGAGGGACCCGAGCCCGCGGGTTTCCGCGTTCCCGGGGCATCCGGGGAATCCGGGGAATCCGGAGCGGGGCTCCCGGGACTCGCGGAGGACCCCCGGGGCACCCGGAAGATCCCGGGCCCGCACAGAGCCCCCGGGAGTTTCGCCGCCCCCTTGAGCGGGCCGCCCCTGGCGCCACATGACACCACTCATGACACCACCCGGCATCCGTGCGACATCACATGACACCGGATGGCGCCATGTGGCGTCACGAGATGCCACCACCCAGCCCCGACAGGCCCGGCGACACCCATGACACCACGGCTCCACCAACAAATATGTCGCCATTCCCGCAGGTCAGAGCCTTGACGACACAGAATGACCCCTGCGTGACACCACTCGGGCTTGCGCATGGCGTCACTGTGGTGCCAAACTACAGCCATGGACCTCACGCCGTATGTCGACAACCTCCGCCGCGAACTCGCGGTGGCCGCCGAAGCCGGCGGGAACGACGCCCGCGAGCTGGCCGAGCGGCTCACCGCTCCTCTGGAGTCGGCGACCCGGCTGACGATGCTCAATGTGCTCTCCGCCGCGATGGACGAGATCACCCGCGAGCTCGCACCCGGCTCGGTCGATGTACGGCTGCGCGGCCTGGACCCCGATTTCGTGGTGACCCTGCCGCCCGCCGGCACCGGCCCCGCGGAGCCGGCCGCACCCGCCGGGCGGGCCGCGCCCACCGGAGCCGCCGGCCCCGCCGACGGTGACGAGGGCGGCGCGGTCCGCGTCAGCCTCCGGCTGCCGGCCCATCTCAAGGCGCGCGCCGAGGAGGCCGCGAGCCGCGAGGGCCTGTCGGCCAACGCCTGGCTGGTGCGGGCCGTGTCAGCCGCGGTCGACGGCGGCTCCCGGCCGCGTACGCCGGAGAAGACCCGGACCATCGGACAGAACTTCACGGGCTGGGTGCGCTGACCGCACCCGCCCGCCCGCACCACCTCACCCACACCACGTCCCACCAGCGGGGACGGCCCAAGGACTCAAGAGGACGGGACGACCATGCCTTCTTTCGACACCCCCGAAGCGATCTCCGCCACCGCCCATGTGGAGGCCGGCTCCATCCGGTTCACCGCGGGCGACCGGCTCGACACCGTCGTCGAGGCGCTGCCCCGCGACCCGAAGAAGGACCTGGACGTACGGGCGGCCGACCAGACCGAGGTGAGCTTCGCGAACGGGGTGCTGACCATCAGGACGCCCAAGCAGCGCTATCTGATCGGCCGCACCGGCACCGTCGATGTGACGGTGCAGCTCCCCACCGGCTCCCGCGTCGAGGTGACCGGCGCCTGGGCCCAGGTCCTCGGCGAGGGCAGGCTCGGCGAGGTGCGGGTGAAGACCTCGGCGGGTGACGTCCGCCTGGACACCACCGGCCCGCTGTGGCTGACCGCGTCGCACGGCTCGATCACCGTGGACCGGGTCGAGGGTTCGTCGGAGATCACCACCAGCTCCGGCAGTCTGCGCCTCGGCCTCCTGGACGGCCCCGCCGTCCTGAAGAACTCGCACGGCACCACGACCGTCGGCGCCGTGACCGGCGATCTGCGGGTGCGCGGCGCCAACGGCGACATCGAGATCCGGCGCGCCGAGGCATCCGTCACCGCCACCACCGCCCACGGCACCGTGCGCGTCGGCGAGGTGGCGCGCGGCACCGTACAGCTGGAGACCTCCCACGGCGCCATCGAGGTCGGCGTCCGCGAGGGCACGGCGGCCTGGCTCGACGCCGGCTCGGCCTCCGGCCAGGTGCGCAACTCGCTCACCGCGTCCGACACCCCGTCGAAGACCGAGGACACGGTCGAGGTCCGCGCCCGCACCCGGTACGGCAACATCGACATCATCCGCGCCAGGGTCTGAGTCCCGCCCCTCCCGTCCGGCGCCATTCCCCGCTCACCCCATCCTCCGAATGGAGGGCTCCATGCCTTCTTCTGTCATGCCCATGCCCGAGCAGTCCGGCGGTCACACGCCGCCGGCCGCCGTCTCCGCGGCCGGTCTGCGCAAGTCGTACGGCGACAAGACCGTCCTCGACGGCATCGATCTGCACATCCCGGCCGGCTCCGTCTTCGCGCTGCTCGGCCCCAACGGCGCCGGCAAGACCACCGCCGTGAAGATCCTCTCCACCCTCATCCGCGCCGACGGCGGACAGGCCCGGGTCGCCGGCCACGATGTCGCCGCCGCGCCGGACGGGGTGCGCGCCGCGATCGGGGTCACCGGACAGTTCTCCGCCGTGGACGGACTGATCACCGGCGAGGAGAACATGCTCCTCATGGCGGATCTGCACCATCTCTCCCGCGACGAGGGCCGCCGCGTCGCAGCGGAACTCCTGGAGCGCTTCGACCTCACCGAGGCGGCGAAGAAGCCCGCCTCCACCTACTCCGGCGGCATGAAGCGCCGGCTCGACATCGCCATGACGCTGGTCGGCAATCCGCGGATCATCTTCCTCGACGAGCCGACCACCGGCCTGGACCCGCGCAGCCGCCACAACATGTGGCGGATCATCCGCGGCTTGGTCGCCGACGGGGTCACCGTCTTCCTGACCACGCAGTATCTGGAGGAGGCTGACCAGCTCGCCGACCGCATCGCCGTGCTCAACGACGGCAAGATCGCGGCCGAGGGCTCCGCGGAGGAGCTGAAACGGCTGGTCCCCGGAGGCCATGTCCGGCTCCGTTTCACCGACCCGTCCGCGTATCAGAGCGCCGCCCACGCGCTGGACGAGGTCACCCGGGACGACGAGGCGCTCGCGCTCCAGCTCCCCAGCGACGGCAGCCAGCGCGAACTGCGCTCCATCCTCGACTGGCTGGACGCCGCCGGCATCGAGGCCGACGAGCTGACCGTGCACACCCCCGACCTCGACGATGTGTTCTTCGCCCTGACCAGCGGCAGCGGCCGCTCCGACCAGAAAGGTGCGGCCCTCCGATGAGCGCCCTCTCCCTCGCCGTCCGCGACTCGTCCACGATGCTGCGCCGCAACCTCCTGCACGCGCGCCGCTATCCCTCCATGACCCTCAATCTGCTGCTCACTCCGATCGTGCTGCTGCTGCTCTTCGTCTATGTCTTCGGTGACGTGATGAGCGCGGGCATGGGCGGCGGCGGGCGCTCCGCCTACATCGCCTACATCGTGCCGGGCATCCTGCTGATGACCATCGGCGGAACCGTGGTCGGCACGGCGGTCTCCGTCTCCAACGACATGACCGAGGGCATCATCGCCCGCTTCCGCACCATGGCGATCCACCGCGGCTCCGTCCTGATCGGACATGTGATCGGCAGTGTGCTCCAGTCGGTCGCCAGCGTCGTCCTCGTCGGCGCCGTCGCCGCGGCCATCGGCTTCCGGTCCTCCAACGCCACCGCCCTGGAGTGGCTGGCCGCCTTCGGCCTGCTGGCCCTGGTCGCCCTGGCGCTCACCTGGATCTCGGTCGGCATGGGCATGGTCAGCCCGAACGCCGAGGCGGCCAGCAACAACGCCCTCCCGCTGATCGTGCTGCCGCTCATCTCCAGCGCCTTCGTGCCGATCGACGCGATGCCGGGCTGGTTCCAGCCGATCGCCGAGTACCAGCCCTTCACCCCGGCCATCGAGACCCTGCGCGGACTGCTGCTCGGCACCGAGATCGGGCACAACGGATGGCTCGCGGTCGCCTGGTGCCTGGCCCTGACCGTGCTCGGCTACCGCTGGTCCAAGGCGGTCTTCAACCGCGACCCGAAGTAGCCGCCGACACGGCTCCCCACCGCCCCGGGCGGCGTACTCCGGCACCACGCCGGAGCACGCCGCCCCGGCCGCGTTCCGGGACGGGCCGCGTTCCGGGACGGGCCGCGTTCCGGGACGGGCCGCGGGTCAGGGGGCCAGCCGCTCCAGCCGCCAGGGAAGGGCGGCGGAATCCGGGTCGCGGACGTACCGCAGCCGGTCGTGCAGCCGGTTCTCGTGCCCCTGCCAGAATTCGACCGTCTCCGGGGTCACCCGGAAACCGCCCCACTCCGGCGGCGCCGGCACCCGCTCCCCCTCCGGGTAGCGCCCGGCGAGCTCCTCGTACCGGCGCAGCAGCTCCTCGCGCGTGCCGATCACCGAGGACTGCGCACTCGCCCAGGCCCCCAGCTGGGAGCCGTGCGGGCGGCTGCGGAAGTACGTCTCCGTCTCCTCGCGGGGGATGCGGGCGGCGGTGCCGGTGACGATGGTCTGACGGGCGATCGGGTGCCAGGGGAAGAGCAGCGAGACATGCGCGTTCGCGGTGATCTCGCGGCCCTTGCGGGAGGCGTAGTTGGTGAAGAAGACGAAGCCGCCGGCGTCGTACCGCTTCAGCAGCACGGTCCGGGTGGAGGGACGGCCGTCCGGCGTGGCCGTGGCGACCACCATGGCGTTCGGCTCGTGCACCCCGGCCGCGGCGGCCTCGCGGAACCAGCGGTCGAACTGCTCCATGGGGGTCGCGGCCAGCTCCGGCTCCAGGAGCGGCGTGGAGCGGTACTGCTCCCGCATGACGGCGGGGTCCCGGGCGGGCTGCGCGGCGGGCTTCGGAGTGGCGGCGTCGGTCACGGCCCCATCCTGCCCCAGCGGGCCCGGCCGGCCGGCACCGAGTCCGGGCGGGGGCTGGCGGTCATACCGCGGTAAGCACCTCCCGAAGGGGGTGAACGGGCCCGCCGCACCGGCTCCTCCGCGCCCCCTTCGAAGGTCTCCGCCAGGCGCTCCAGCGGTGTCACAGCTCCTTCTCCCGGTCCCGCAGCTCCCGCCGCAGGATCTTCCCCGACGCGGCGCGCGGCACCCCGCCGATGAAGGACACCCGGCGGATCTTCTTGTACGGGGCGACCCTCCCGGCGACGAAGGCCATCACCTCGTCCTCCGTCAGCCGGGTCGCCCCCGGCCGGCGTACGACATACGCCTTGGGGATCTCCGCGCCGTCCTCGTCCGGCACCCCGATCACCGCCGCGTCCGCGATCGACTCATGGGTGAGCAGCAGCGCCTCCAGTTCGGCCGGGGCGACCTGGAAGCCCTTGTACTTGATGAGCTCCTTCACCCGGTCCACCACATGGAGCCAGCCGTCCGCGTCGACCCGCCCCACATCGCCGGTGCGGAGCCAGCCGTCCGCGTCGATCATCTCGGCGGTGGCGTCCGGGCGGCCGAGATAGCCCTTCATCACCTGCGGGCCCCGGATCGCGATCTCGCCCTCCTCACCCGGCGCGGCCTCGCTGCCCGGATCGGTGAGGGAGAGCAGCCGCAGTTCGGTGGACGGGATCAGCCTGCCGACCGTCCCGGGCGGCGCCGAGGCGGCCTCGGCGGTGGGCACCACATGGGTCGCGGGCGAGAGCTCCGTCATCCCGTACGCCTGGCCGATCGGCGGCAGTCCGAGCCGGGCCCCGCAGGCGGCGGCGAGGGCGGCGTCCAGCGGCGCGGCCGAGCTGATCACATGGGTCAGCGAGGAGAGGTCGTACCGCGCCACCAGGGGGTGTTTGGCGAGGGCGAGCACGATCGGCGGGGCGATGTAGAGATGGGTGATGCGGTGTCTCTCGATCGCGCCCAGAAAGGTGTCGAGCTCGAAGCGGGGCAGGACGACCACGGTCGCGCCCTGCCGCAGCGGGGCGTTCAGCAGGGCGGTGAGCCCGTAGATGTGGAAGAAGGGCAGGACGGCGAGGAGCAGGTCCCCGGGGCCCGTCGGCAGCGGCGGGGCGAGCTGGGCGAGATTGGTGGCGATGGAGCGGTGGGTGAGCATCACCCCCTTGGGGACGCCGGTGGTGCCGGAGGAGTACGGCAGGACCGCGATGTCCTCGGCCGGGTCGATGCCGACCAGCGGTTCGGGTGCGGTGGAGGCGTACATGTCCAGGACGCTGCGGTGCCCCGGCGCCCGGTCGCAGACGAAGATCTCCGCGACCCCGGGGGCGAGTTCGGCGGCCCGGCGGGCATTCTCCAGCAGGGGCGCGGCGGTGACGATCCAGCGGGCGGACGAGTCCCGGAGCTGGGCCGCGAACTCCTCCGCCGTCGCCATCGGATGGACCGTGGTCACGGTGGCCCCGGCCCGGGTGGCGCCGAGGAAGACGCTCGGGTAGGCGATGGTGTTGGGGCTGTGCAGGGCCAGTACGTCGCCCTTGCGCACCCCGGCGTCGGCGAGGGCGGCGGCGACCCGGCGGTGCAGCCGGTCGAGCCGGGCATAGCTGATCGAGGTGCCGCTCACCCCGTCGATCAGCGCGGTGGTCTCGCCGTACCGGGCCGCGTGGCCGAGCACCGCCTCGTGGATGGGCTGGTCCACGGGGAGGACATCGGCGAACCGGCTGCGGAGCACGGACCCGCCCCCGGGCTCCGGCGCGGTGCGGAACGGCTGCTCGTGCTCTGCCATGGGATCCCCCTGGGTGGACTGGGTGGACACGGTCGCGCTCGGTGGACAGCCAGGATCCCGGCTGTCCCCACGGCTTGGGGAGACCCGGACACCGATGGGGGACGTCATTCGGGGTCTTTCCCGGCCGGCCGGCGCGACTCCGCCAACTCGGGAGGCGGTGATCGGCCGGCCGGGGCCGTACTCCCGGGCCTGGCCGCTGCCGCCGAGGGTCCGCACGGCCCGGTCGGACGGCGCGTACGCATGCCCGCCCGCCGCGTACCCGGCCGGTGCGCCGGCGGGCGAGAAGCTCCGCCGCCGGCGGGGGCAGAGTGCTCGGACGGGGTGCGCTCGGACACGGGGCGCTCTCGGGACACGGCGAGGTGTGCCCGGGGACACGGCGGCCCGCCCCGAAGCGGGCGGGCGAGCCCGCTCAATCCGCCGTCGCCCGCGGCGGCTTGTGCGCCCTCCGGCGGGTCTGGGTCCGCACCGCCCCGGCACTGGCCGCGATGACCAGGGTGATGGCCAGCGCCTCGGAGGTCGCCAGGGCCTGATCGAGGATGAGGAAACCGGCCGCGGCGGCCACCGCGGGCTCCAGGCTCATCAGCACCGCGAAGGTGGACGAGGGCAGCCGCCGCAGGGCCAGCAGCTCCAGCGTGTACGGCAGGACCGAGGACATCAGCGCCACCGCCAGCCCGAGCCCGAGGATCTCCGGCTGGAACAGCTTGGACCCGGACTCGGCCAGACCCAGCGGCAGCGAGATCAGCGCGGCCACCGCCATCGCCAGCGCCAGCCCGTCGGCCTGCGGGAAGCGGCGCCCCGTGCGGGCGCTGAAAACGATGTAGGCGGCCCACATGCCGCCCGCCGCGATGGCGAAGAGAGCGCCGACCGGATCGAGCCGGTCGAAGCCGCCGCCGCTGAGCAGCACCACTCCGCCGAGCGCGAGCCCCGCCCACACGAGATTGATCAGCCGCCGCGAGACGATCACGGAGAGCGCGAGCGGGCCGAGCACTTCGAGCGTGACCGCGGCACCGAGCGGAATCCGGTCCACCGCCTGATAGAAGAGGATGTTCATGCCGCCCATCGCCGCGCCGAAGGCGACAACGGTGCCCCAGTCCGCACGCGAGTGTCCGCGCAGCGCCGGACGGCAGACGATGAGCAGCACCAGCGCGGCCAGCACCAGGCGCAGGGTGACCACACCGAAGGCACCGGCACGCGGCATGAGCAGTACGGCGACGGCCGCGCCGAACTGCACGGAGAGCGCGCCGGCGACCACCAGCCCGACCGGGCCGAGATTGCCGCGCGCGCCCTTCGCCCCCCCGGCGCCGCCGGAAGCGGTGTCGAGCGCGGCGGCGGCCTCGGGCTCCACCGCGCCCACCACGGAAGTGCGCGCCTCGTCCACCGATTCCTCCAGTTGTCCGGCCGTGCTCGTGCCCCGCTGGGCGGATGGCCCGGCCGCTCCACGCTAAGGCCCGCGGCGAGGCGTGTGAAATACGAACTGGGCTGCGGTTATGCTCCGGACGCATGAGCATCGAGCTGCGCCATCTCCGCTGCTTCCTCGCCATCGCCGAGGAGTCCAGCGTGACGCGGGCGGCGCACCGGCTCCATCTGACCCAGCCGGCGGTGTCACGGGCGCTGGCGGCCCTGGAGAAAGACCTGGGCACCCGGCTGGTGGACCGCTCCACCCACCATCTGGAGCTGACCGCCGAGGGCCGGGTCTTCCGCGACAAGGCCGCCGCCGCGGTGGCCGCGTTCGACGAGGCGATGGACCCGGCGAGGCTCCGCCGCTGGCCGCTGCGGCTGGGGCACGCCTGGTCCGCCCTCGGCCCGTACACCACCCCGCTGCTGCGCCGCTGGGAGCGGGAGCATCCGGAGACCCCGCTGGAACTGCTGCGGATCGACGACCGCACGGCGGGCCTGGCCCGCGGCGAGGTGGACGCCGCGGTACTGCGCGGCCGGGTCGAGACCCCCGGACTGGTGGTGGAGCTGCTCTTCATGGAACCCCGGGTCGCGGCCGTCACCTCCGACGGCCCGCTGGCCGCGCTGGACCGGCTGACCCTCGCCGACCTGGCCGGCGGACCGGTCCTGGTGAACGAGGTCTCGGGCGTCACCGGCCTGGATCTCTGGCCGGCCGGCGCACGTCCGCCGTCGTCCGTGACGGTGACCAACACCGACGACTGGCTGACCGCGATCGCGGCCGGCCGGGGCGCGGGCGTCTCCGTCGCCTCCACCGCCGAAATGCACCCCCACCCGGGGGTGACCTACCGCCCGCTCCCCGACGCCCCGCCGGTCCCGGTCCTGCTGGCCCACCGCGCCACGGCAACCCACCCGGCGCTGCCGGGCCTGATCGCCCTGGCCCGGGAGCTCACCCGGCGGCCGTGAGACCGGGCGCGCGAAGCTCCCCGTCACCGGAGAAGAGCAGCTCCCGCAGGGTCAGCGCCGCGGGCAGCGGATCGGCGGGCAGTGCGATGTGCACGGTCCGGTGCGGTACGAGCCCGGCGATGCGCCGCAGTACGAGCTCCTCCGGCACCGACCGGGCGGCAAGCGCGGGCACCAGGGCGACCCCGAGACCGGCGGCGGCCCAGCCGAACTTCCCGCTCCACTCGGTGATCCGGACGATCCTCCGGGGCCGGAACCCCGCCCGTCCGCAGACCTCGTCGAGCAGAGTGGGGCGGCCGTCGGGCGAGCCCTGGAGCCAGACCTCCTCGCGCAGATCGGCCAGGTCGACCGTGCCCGGCGCCCCGCCCTCAGCCAGGGGATGGGTCCGCGCCAGCACCACCAGGATCTCGTCCTCCAAGAGCGGTGCCGCGGTGACCCCCTCGGCGGACGGCAGCCCCGACGGATAGTCACTGACCACGGCGAGATCCAGCGCCCCCTCGGCGAGCCGCCGCATCAGGGCGTCACTCCGCCCCTCGACGACATCGACCTCCACCTCCGGCCGCGCCCGCCGGAACTCCCGCAGAGCGGCCGGCACCAGCGAGACATGGGCCGTCGCGAACGCCCCCACCCGCAGGGCCCCGCCCCGGCCCGCGTGAATCGCCGCCAGCTCCCGCTCGGCCCGTGCCAGCCGCTCCAGTACATCCACGGCGTGGCGGTACAGCGCCCGGCCGGCCGGACTCAGCCGCACACCCCGGGGCAGCCGCTCGAACAACGGCCCGCCCGCGCGCTGTTCGAGCGAGGCGATCCGGCGGGACACCGCCGACTGGGTGTAACTGAGCCGAGCCGCCGCCCCGGTGAACGACCCGGTGTCGGCGACGGTCACCAGCAGACGCAGCGCGTCGGTCTCGAACACATTCCTCCCCCGCATGGCTTCGATGCAATCCAGTCGCTGGTGGAATGCCCGGTCCGGTCCTACCGTCGCACACACGGCCGCGCTTCAGCGACATCACCGGGACCACCATCGAGGAGCAACCATGCCTTTTTCCCCGCCCGTTGACACAGGACCGATCAGTCTTCCCCCGATGCTCGACGACCTCGAACAGCTCGTGCGCTGCGAGTCCTTCTCCGCCGACCACCCCGCCCTGGCCCGCAGCGCCCGGCTCGTCGCGGCGATCGGCACCCGGCTGCTGGGCGCCGCCCCCGAGACGATCACCATCGACGGCGTACCCCATCTGCGGTGGGTCTTCGGCACCCCGTCGGTCCTGCTGGTGGGACACCACGACACGGTGTGGCCGACGGGCTCACTGGAGACCCACCCCTGGTCGGTGCGGGACGGGATCGCCCGGGGCCCGGGAGTCCTCGACATGAAGGCGGGGCTGGTCCAGATGTTCCACGCGCTGGCCTCGCTGCCGTCCCGGGACGGGGTGTGCGTCCTGGTCAACGGGGACGAGGAGATCGGCTCCCCCACCTCCCGCGAACTGATCGAGGACGCCGCGCGCGGCTGTGCGGCGGCCTTCGTCCTGGAGGCGTCCGCGGACGCCTCGGGCACGCTCAAAACCGCCCGCAAGGGCACCTCCCGGTACGAGATCGTGGTCCACGGCAGGGCCGCGCACGCCGGCCTGGAACCGGAGAAGGGCGTCAACGCCGCGGTGGAGGCGGCGCACCAGGTCCTGGCCGTCGCGTCCCTCGCGAACCTCGCCGGCGGGCCCGACAGCCACTCGCCCCTGGGGCCCCTCACCATCACCCCCACCCTGCTCTCGGCCGGGAGCACCCTGAACACCGTGCCCGCCCGGGCCCGCGTCTCCGTCGACGTCCGGGCCCCGAGCCCGGCGGCCCAGGACCGCACGGACACCCTCATGCACGCCCTCACCCCCCGCGTCCCCGGAGCCCGGCTGGAGATCCTGGGCGGCCGGAGGCGTCCCCCCATGGAGCCGGAGTCCTCCGCCGTGCTCCTCTCCATCGCCCGTGCCGTCGCCCGCGAACTCGGCCAGGAACCGCCGCGGGGTGCGGCCGTGGGCGGTGCGTCCGACGGCAACTACACGGCGGGCGCGGGCTGCCCGACCCTCGACGGCCTGGGCGGAGTGGGCGCCGGCGCCCACGCGGACAGCGAATACGTGCGCGTGGACACGATGGTGGCCCGCGCGCGGCTGCTGGCGGGACTGATCGCGCGTGTGCGGCGCTGAGGGTGGGGTGGGGTGGGGTGCGGGTGCCTCTGGCGGGGTGGCTTGTCCGGGGCTCCGCCCTGGGCCCGGGGGGG
>NZ_JBDQQP010000024.1:0-100840 GCF_039888735.1 Streptomyces sp. CAU 1734 | reverse complement strand
CACCGCAGTGGCTCAATCCTCCGCCTTGCGATCCACGGCACCAGACCCTCCCCCTACGCCCGAAGGGCGTGGGAGGTACCCCCACTCACTCACCCAGCCTGATCCGTAAGAAACGACCTAGAGCCGCTCCGCCAGCGCGGCCAGGAAGCCGACCACCTCCGCCGGGCCGGGCAGCAGCAGATCCGCGCGCTCCGCCAGCTCGGTCACCTCGGCGCCGCCGCTGCACACCAGCAGCCCCGGTACCCCGTCCGACCGCAGCTTCTCGACGGCGGCGAAGGCGGGCAGGTCGCCGAGGTCGTCACCCGCGTACAGCACGGACTCGGCGCCCACCTCGCGCACGTACTCGGCGAGGGCGACCCCCTTGTCCATGCCGGGCGGGCGCAGCTCCAGGACCATCCGGCCCGGCTCCAGGATCAGGCCGTGCCGGGCGGCCAGGGTGTTCAGCGGGTCCCGCAGCGCCTCGAAGGCCGCCCGGGGGTCGGCGGCGCGGCGGGTGTGGACCGCGACCGCCTGCCCCTTCTCCTCGATCCAGCTGCCCTGCCAGGCCCCGATGCCGTCCAGGAACCCCGGCAGCTCGGCGCGGACGGCGGCGACCCCGGGGTGCGGGGCGGGGGTGTTGACCGTGCCGGTGACCGCGTCCCAGCGCTCCGCGCCGTAGTGGCCGAGCACCACCAGATGCTCCAGGCCCGGCACCCCGGCGAAGCCGCCGTAACGGACCGCGACGCCGGCCGGGCGGCCGGTCACCACGGCGACCGAGGCCACCCTGGGCGCGAGCCGGGCCAGCGCGGGCACGGCGCCCGGGTGGGCCCGGGCCTGTTCGGGGTCGGGCACGATCTCGGCGAGGGTGCCGTCGAAGTCGAGGGCGATCACGGCCCGGTCCGGCCGGTCCACCAGCGCGGTGAGACCGTCCCGGCCCGCGGGCGTCGAAGGAGGGGTCAGGGAATGCGCGTACGGGGAGCTGCCCATGCCCCCGACCCTATCGGCGCGTGCGCTTCTCGTCTCTGACCCGGCGCAGCCGATTGACCGTAACCGGATCGTGGGCGAGGGCGAGCGGATCGTCGAGCAGGGCGTTGAGGAGCTGGTAGTAGCGGACGGGGGAGATGCCGAGCTGTTCGCGGATGGCGCGTTCCTTGGCCCCTGGTCCGGGCCAGGACCTGCGCTCCACGGCGAGCACGGCGCGGTCCCGCTCGGCGAGCGCGGGCTCCCGGCCGCCGCCCTCGCCGGGCGGGGTGTCGCCGTTCCGCTGATCGGCGTGTGCGGCGTTGTCGGTCATACCGTCCAACATAGCGACGCCCCGCGGAACCGGCCGGGCCGCCCTGCGGGGGCGCTCGGCGCGGGGCTCACTCCTCCTCGGTGGTCTCCGCCTCCGTGGCCTTCTTCGCGATGCCCTCCAGCACCTTGCCCGGGCTGTTCCCCGGGGCGACGGCGCTGCCGATCTTCAGCTTGATCTCGCTGCTCACCGCCGACCAGGAGTTCTTGTTGACCGGCGGGAGCTGGGCGGAGGGCAGTGCCTCCAGGAAGCCCTTGAGGCTCTTGTGCCTGGCGTCCGCCTCCATCGCCTCGGAGGCGGTGACCGTCGGCGGCAGCATGTTGTTCTGCGAGGCGAAGGCCAGGACATGCTTGTCGGCGAAGAGGAAGTTGAAGAACTTCCCGATCTCCGTCCGGTGGCCGTTCTGCTTGAAGCCCATGATCCAGTCGGCGACGCCGACACTGGTCTTCGGCGTCCCCAGCCGGCCGGGCATGGGCACCTTGCCCACCTCGACGCCGGCCGCCTCCGCCTCCTTCATCAGCGACGGATGGCCGTTGAGCATGCCGACCTTGCCCTCGGTGAAGGCGACGAACGCCTGCTTCCGGTCCAGCTTCCCTGGCGCGGTCGGGCCCGTCAGCCCCCGCTCGACCAGGTTCGACTTCACCCAGGTGATCGCGTCGGTGTTCTCCTTGGAGTCGATCGCGTAGCTGCCGCCCGGGTCCACATACCCGTTGCTGTCGTTGCTGAGCAGCCACATCATCGTCTCGATCTGCGCCTCCTCCGGTCCGAGGGGCAGCGCGAACGGATAGGTGACATCCGTGCTGTCCTTCAACTTCTCGGCCGCGTCGCGGAGTTGGTCCCAGGTCTTCGGGGCCTTCTCGATTCCGGCCTCCGCGAAAAGCTTCTTGTTGTAGAAGAGAAGTCTGGTGGAGGCGACGAAGGGCAATCCGTACTGCGTGCGCTGCTGTTCGCCCGCGCTGATCAGCGGCGCGAGGAAGTTGGACTGCACCGGTATGGACAGCATCTGATCGGCGCTGTACAGCTTTTCCTCGGCGGCGTACGCCGCGTAGCCGCCGGTCTGCGCGATGTCCGGTGCCTTGCCTGCCTCGACCATTTCGGCGACCTTGCGGTCGATGTCGGTCCAGGTCTCGATCGTGACATCGACCTTGATGCCCGGGTGCGCGGCCTCGAATTCGCCGACGACATTGGCCCAGTAATCCCGGCTGCTGTGGCCGCCGTTGACGTCGTAGTCGGCCGCTATCAGCTTGAGGGTGACATTGCCGGACGAGCCGTCGGCGGACATGCAGCCGCTGAGCGCGGCCGTCATTCCCAGGGCGATGGCCGAGGCCACGGCGGGGCGCAGTGCGCGGCGGGTCCTGCCCGGGCGTTCCCGGCCGGCGCTGCCTGCCCGGCTCTTCTCGTTGTTGGGACAGGTACTGCTCGGACTCAAGAAGTGCCGTCGCACAGCTCTTCCCCACCTTTTGCTGCTGGATATCTGGACTGGTACCGATCCGCCGCCGCGTCCAGGGCTGTTGTGCACGCCGCACAGCGTGACAGCCCTGCGTTCTGCCGCGTTCCCCCGAGATGGGGTGCGATTTTCCACTATGGGGAGTGGAGGGGTCTACGGCATGCGGTCTCACTTCTGCAACGGCTGTTCCACAGGAAGGCTGAATAAAGACCCGCTGGCTGTCACCATTGCCCGTATGTGTCCCGGCCTGCTAAGCACGTTGTCGGCACCAATTGGTCAGGTGCCCGTCCGAATACACGTGTATGCGCGAGGAGCCGTCCCACATGTCCCGTACCGCGACAGAGATAGCCACCCAGCCCACCTGCTGGCGACGGGCTGCCGAGGCCGCGACCGCATTCGACGGGCTGCCACAGCCGGGTGAGCGGGTCGCCGTCACCGGATGCGGTACCTCCTGGTTCATGGCCATCGCCTACGCGGCGCTGCGGGAGGCGGCGGGCCTCGGCGAGACCGATGCCTTCGCGTCGTCGGAGTTCCCGGTGGGCCGCTCCTACGACCGGGTGGTCGCGATCACCCGTTCCGGTACGACCACCGAGGTGCTGGACCTGCTGACGCGGCTCAAGGGCCGGATCCCGACGGTGGCGATCACCGGCGACCCGAAGACCCCGGTCATGGAGCTGGCGGACTCGGTCGCCGTCCTCGACTGGGCGGACGAGGAATCCGTCGTCCAGACCCGGTTCGCCACGACCGCGCTGGCGTTCCTGCGGGCGGGTCTCGGGGACATCCCGGGCGTCAAGTCCGTCACCGAGGCGGCGCTCGACGCGGAGCTCGCGGTCACCGAGCCGCTTCCGGAAGAGGTGGTCGGGGCGGAGCAGTGGACCTTCCTCGGCCGCGGCTGGACCTACGGCCTCGCGCTGGAGGCCGGCCTCAAGATGCGGGAGGCCGCGGGCGCGTGGACGGAGGCGTACCCGGCGATGGAGTACCGCCACGGCCCGATCTCGATCACCGCGCCCGGACGGGTCGCCTGGGTCCTCGGCGAGCTGCCGGAGGGCCTGGCGGTGGATGTCGCGCAGGTGGGCGGGGTGCTGGTGGCGAACCAGGGGGCGGATCCGCTGGCGGACCTGATCCGGGTGCAGAGGCTGGCGGTGGTCCTGGCGGAGTCGAAGGGGTTCGATCCGGATCGGCCGCGGAATCTTTCGCGCAGTGTGATTCTGGGCTGACGCGCCGGGGCGCGGGTCCTTTTCCGGGGCTCCGCCCCGCGCCTCAATCTCCCCCGGAGCTACCCCCGGCGGGGCTTGGGGTTGCCTGCTCTTGTTCGCCGGTTCGGGAGCGCCCGCCCAGCGGCACCCGCCCACTCTGACGCCCATCACCCACTCACCCACGGGTGACGTTCCGGAGCGGGGTTCCCGGCCTTGTGAAACCGTCCCGGAACGCGCGGACGGCCAGAGCACTGTGATCACGCACTGGGCTTACTCGCGGAAGGGGGGACGCGCAGGAGCGGTACTGGGGCGTCAAGCGTGATTTGTGGCGCAAACCCGGGCGAACGAAACAAGACCGGGTGACCGCGCCGTAAATCATGCAGCCCCAGTACCGAACCGGAGCGGCACCCAACCCGCACCAACAAGCACCCCACCCGGGGAAACGGGCAACCCGCACACACAAGAGCCCCACCCGGGCATACGGGTAACCCGCACACACCCAAGCCCCGCCGGCGATTGAGGCGGCGCCCACCCCGCGCCAGGGTGACCAAAACCCCGCCCCGCCAAAGGCACCCGCCCCCCAGGACACAGCCACACCAGCAAGGACCCACAGCGCCCCATTCGTCACTCACGTCACCCCACCCCCACCCACCCCAAAGGTAAAGAGCGTCAAAACCCCACCCCGCCCGCGTTTGCGGTTCGTTCCCTGGGGCAAAGCCTCAGGCGGGTGTGGTGAGGCGGCACCCCTGGTCGAAGGGGCTGTCGGCGGTCGAAGCGGAATGCGGCCGGGCGGGCGGCTCCCTGTGGCGACCCCACGCGGCAGTGCACCCCGTGGGGGAGTTTGTACTGTTCCGCAACAATCGCGGGTAGTGGACTAGACCTTTCGGGCTCTCTCGCGCCAGACTGTGCACGTGAGACACGTCATCGCCCTCGATGTGGGCGGCACCGGTATGAAGGCCGCCCTCGTCGGGGTGGACGGAACCCTGCTCCATGAAGCCCGGCGTGCGACCGGGCGGGAGCGCGGGCCGGACGCCGTCGTGCAGTCGATCCTCGAATTCGCCGACGACCTGCGCACGCACGGGCTGGAGCACTTCGGTGCCCCCGCCCTCGCGGCGGGCGCCGTCGTGCCCGGAATCATTGACACCGAGAGCGGCACGGCCGTCTACGCGTCCAATCTCGGCTGGCGTGATGTGCCCTTGCGCGCGCTGCTCAGCGAGCGTTTGCGCGGAGTACCGGTCGCTCTTGGGCACGATGTGCGCACCGGCGGGCTCGCCGAGGGACGGATCGGGGCCGGGCAGGGCACCGACCGGTTCCTCTTCGTACCGCTCGGGACCGGGATCGCCGGAGCCATCGGCATCGGCGGAACCATCGAGGCCGGCGCCCATGGCTACGCGGGCGAGATCGGCCATGTCGTGGTCCGCCCCGACGGCCCCGAGTGCGGCTGCGGTCAGCGCGGCTGTCTGGAGACGCTGGCCTCCGCCTCCGCCGTCACCCGCAACTGGGCCAAGGCGAGCGGTGACCCCACGGCGGACGCGGCCGACTGCGCCAAGGCGGTGGAGTCGGGCGATCCGAAGGCCATCGCCGTCTGGCGGGACGCCGTGGACGCGCTCGCCGCCGGACTCGTCACCGCCCTCACCCTGCTGGACCCGCGCACCCTGATCATCGGTGGCGGTCTGGCGGAGGCCGGGGAAACCTTGTTCACACCGCTACGGGCCGCCGTCGAGGAGCGCGTCACGTTCCAGGCGCTGCCCGCCATCGTCCCGGCCGCTCTCGGGGACACCGCCGGGTGCCTGGGCGCCGGGCTGCTCGCCTGGGATCTGCTCGCCACTGACTCGGAGGTAACCGCCTAATGGCCGCAAGCGCCGCACTCGCCGACAGCGCAGCCCGCGCCGCACGCTCCGACAGCACGATCCTCACCGGGGCCCGGGTGGTCCTGCCGGGCGGCACCGTGGAGGACGGGCAGGTGATCGTCGACGGTACGAGGATCGCGGGCACCGCGCCCGCGGACGCGCCCGTCCGCGATCTGACCGGCCACTGGATCGTTCCCGGCTTCGTCGACATCCACAACCACGGCGGTGGCGGCGCCTCCTTCACCGGAGGCACCGCCGAGCAGGTGCTCCAGGGTGTGCGGACCCACCGCGAGCACGGCACCACCACCCTGGTCGCTTCGCTGGTCACCGCCGAGACCGACTTCCTCGCCCAGCGGGCCGGCTTCCTCTCGGAGCTGGTGGAGCAGGGCGACCTCGCCGGTATCCACTTCGAGGGCCCCTTCATCTCCCCCTGCCGCAAGGGCGCGCACAGCGAGCAGCTGCTGCGCGACCCCGACCCGGCCGAGGTGCGCAAGCTGATCGACGCCGGGCGCGGCACCGCGCGGATGGTGACGCTCGCCTCCGAGCTGCCCGGCGGTCTGGACTCGATCCGGCTGCTGGTGGAGCACGGGGTGATCGCCGCCGTCGGCCACACCGACGCGACCTATGAGCAGACCGTGCAGGCCATCGACGCGGGCGCGACCGTGGCCACCCATCTCTTCAACGCCATGCCCACTCTCGGCCACCGTGCGCCCGGCCCGATCGCGGCGCTGCTGGAGGACGAGCGGGTCACCGTCGAGCTGATCAACGACGGTACGCATCTGCACCCGGCGGCACTGGAGCTGGCCTTCCACCGCGCGGGCCCGGGCCGGGTCGCCTTCATCACCGACGCCATGGACGCGGCGGGCTTCGGCGACGGGCGCTACCAGCTCGGACCGCTCGCCGTCGATGTGGTCGACGGAGTGGCGAGACTCAGCGAGGGCGGCTCCATCGCGGGCTCCACCCTGACGCTGGACACCGCCTTCCGCCGCGCGGCCACGGTCGACGGGATCCCGGTCGGGGACATCGTGCAGGCGATCTCGGTCAACCCGGCGAAGCTGCTGGGCGCCTATGACCGGATCGGTTCGCTGGAGCCGGGCAAGGACGCCGACCTGGTCGTTCTCGACGAGGAGTTCCGTCTCACGGGTGTGATGCGGAAGGGCGTCTGGGTGGTTGACCCCAAGTAGGGCGATTTCGCCGGATCACCCGGCAAAGTGTGTCAAGGCGGTTGGCCCGGGGTCTGGGCCGACCGCCTTCTTTTTGGCATGATCAGGACTCGTACGAGCACGGTTGGCCGAATCCGGCCGGAGGGGTGTGGCGAATGATCCTGACGGTCACTCTCAACACGGCCCTCGACATCACCTACTCGGTGCCCGCGCTCACCCCGCACTCCAGCCACCGCGTCGGCGAGGTCGCCGAACGCCCCGGCGGCAAGGGTCTGAACGTGGCCCGGGTGCTCTCCGCGCTGGGCCACGAGAGCGTGGTCACCGGTTTCGCGGGCGGCCCCGCCGGAGCCGTACTCCGTGATCTGCTCGCACCGCTCCCGCCGCGTGACGCGCTGGTCCCCATCGCCGGGACCACCCGCCGCACCATCGCGGTCGTGGACAGCGGCACCGGCGACACCACCCAGCTCAATGAGCCCGGCCCCACCGTCACCGCCGAGGAGTGGGCCGCCTTCGTGGCGGCCTACGGGACGCTGCTGCGGGACGCGGCGGCGGTCGCGCTCTGCGGCAGTCTGCCCCGGGGCATCCAGGTCGGGGCGTACGGGGATCTCATCCGGATGGCCCGCGCCGCCGGGGTGCCGGTGCTGCTGGACACCAGCGGCGAGCCGCTGCGCCGGGGCATCGCCGCCCGCCCCGATCTCATCAAGCCCAACGCCGATGAACTGGCCCTGCTCACCGGAGCACGGGAGCCCCGCCGGGCCACCCGCGACGCCCGCCGCCGGGGCGCGCACGCGGTGGTCGCCTCGCTCGGCCCGGACGGTCTCCTCGCCCTCACCCCGGACGGCGGCTGGCGGGCCGCCCCGCCCGAGCGGGTGCGCGGCAATCCGACCGGCGCGGGCGATTCCGCGGTCGCCGCGCTGCTGTCCGGCCTGGTGGAGGGGTTGTCCTGGCCCGACAGGCTGGCCCGCGCGGTCGCCCTGTCGGCCGCGACGGTACTCGCCCCGGCGGCGGGCGAATTCGACCGGGCCGCCTACGAGACGCTGCTGCCGCGGGTCACGGTGACCGAGCACCCGGCGGCGTGAATTCCGATCCACGGTGAGACGGGCCCCGCGCCCGGGAAGTGAGAACGCACCATGCCACTCGTCAGCACCGCCGAGCTCGTCTCCGCGGCCGTCGCCGGCGGCCGGGGTGTCGCCGCGTTCAATGTGATCACCCTGGAGCACGCGGAGGCCATCGCGGCGGGAGCCGAGCAGGCGGGCGCGCCCGCGATTCTCCAGATCTCCGAGAACGCGGTCCGCTTCCACGGCGGGCGGCTCGCCCCGATAGCCGCCGCCGCGGCGGCCGTCGCCCGGGTCTCCGGTGCGCCGCTCGCGCTCCATCTGGACCATGTGGTCTCGGTGGGCCTGCTCCACGAGGCCGGGGACGCCGGTTTCGGCTCGGTGATGTTCGACGCCTCGAAGCTGCCGTACGAGGAGAATGTCCGGGCCACCGCCGACGCGGTCCGCTGGGGCCGGGAGCGCGGCATCTGGATCGAGGCGGAGCTGGGCAAGGTCGGCGGCAAGGAGGGCGAGGCGCCGCTGGACGCGCATGCCCCCGGGGTGCGCACAGATCCGGCCGAGGCCGCCGCCTATGTCGCGGCGACGGGAGTGGACGCGCTGGCCGTCGCCGTCGGTTCCTCGCATGCGATGACGGAGCGGACGGCCGCGCTGGACCACGAGCTGATCGGCCGGCTGCGCGACGCGGTACCGGTGCCGCTGGTGCTGCACGGCTCCTCGGGGGTGCCGGACGCGGAGATCCGCGCGGCGGTCGCGTCCGGGATGGTGAAGATCAATGTGGGTACGGCGCTGAACACCGCGTTCTCGGGTGCCGTACGGGACTTCCTGGCGGCGGACGGCCGCTCGGTGGATCCGCGGAAGTATCTCGCTCCGGGGCGGGACGCGATGGCCGCGACGGTGGCGGGATTCCTGGGGCTGCTGGTCCCCGCTGTCTCCTGAGTCCCGCGTGCGGCTGCCCGGGCCGGGCAGCCGCACGCGCGGGGGTCACCCCTTGGTGCCCGTCTCCAGGCGGACCTGGTCGAGCAGAACGTCGCAGCTGTTGCCCTGCTCACAGGACATCTTCAGGTCGTTCTTGCCCTTCTTGAGGTTCACGTAGGAGTAGGTGTTGGTCCACCCCTTCTCCCACTCGCCCCCGCCCGCCTTCGCGAAGTTCGACATATTGATCTTGCGCGGGTCGCCGTTGTTGACCGTCAGCGAGGTCTCGGCGTCCTTGCCCGGCACGCTGTAGGTCATGTGCAGGGTGTACGCGCCGTCGGCGGGCACCTCCACCGACCAGCTCGCGGAGCCGCCGAGGCCGTTGAACATCACATAGGCGCCGTTGACGCCCTTGGCGCCCTTGATCTCCGTGCCGAGCTTGGCGGGGCCGCCGAGCTGGAGCGTCGCCGCGTCCCGCTTGGGCGGTCCGGCCTTGGTCTCGGCGGTCGGCGAGGGGCGTTCCTCCGGCTTGCCGGAGGCATCCGAGTCCTTCTCCTGGACCTGGCCGGCCGGATTGGACCGGGGCGGTTCCTTCTCGTCCTTGTCGAGCACCGCGACGGTGATGCCGATCACCACGACCGCGACCACGGTCACGGCGCCGATCAGCAGCGCCTTGGTGTTGGGCCCGCGCCCGCCGGAGCCGCGTCCGCCGCTCTGCGGGGGAGCGGCCCGGGGCGGTACGCCGCCGGGGTAGGTCTCGGGGGCCGCGTACTGCGCGGTCGGCTGCCCCGGGCCCTGCGGATAGCCCTGCTGAGGTCCCTGCTGGTGGGGGATCTGCTGCCCGTAGGTCTGGTTCGGTCCGCCGTACTGGCGCTCGCCGACGGCCCGGACATGGTTGTACGAGGTCCGGGGGACACCCGGCTGCGCGGCGGGACCCGGGTAGCCGTATCCGCGGCCCCGGCCGGAGGGCGATGTCGCGCCCGCGGCGTGTCCGTCCTCGTACAGGTAGCCGAACGGATCGTCGTCCTCGGGCGTCTTCCCGCCGGTGTTCGCGGCCGTCATCCCTGGTCCCTCCTCACCTTCGTCAGCCCTACGCCGACCCCGGCGAGCCTACCCGGTTCGGATGAACGGATTGGGGGGCGTTGACCCTGATCTACCGATCGTCACAAGACCAGGACATGACAGGTCTGGACCAATCGTCGTCTTGAGTTCCCCGCGGCCCGGAGGCCGGTTCGGAGCCGCGCGCGGCCCCGTGCGGACCGGGTCCGCAGCTGTCATCCGGCCCGTCTGTGCACCTTCGACCGGGACCGCTTTTCGACATACATCCGCTGGTCGGCGGATTGCAGCACCTCGTCGACGGACATTCCGCAGCCGGCCCAGCTGATGCCGAAGCTGGCACCGACCCGGACGCCCCGGCCGCCGACCCGGATCGGCAGAATGATCGCGTTCCGGAGCCGCACGGCGAGGTCCGCGGCGTCCGCGGTGCCGAGCCCGTCGGCGAGAACGACGAATTCGTCACCCCCCAGCCGGGCGACGGTGTCACCCTCCCGTACGCCGGTGGTGAGCCGCCGGGCCACCTCGACCAGAACGGCGTCACCGGTCTGGTGGCCGAACCGGTCGTTGATCGACTTGAAGCCGTCCAGGTCGCAGAAGAGAACGGCGAGCCCCTTGGTGCCGTCGTCCACCTCGTCGTCGGGCGCGACGGCGTGCACATGATGGTCGTAGGGGGTGCCGGTGTGGCCGAAGTCGAACCCCTCGGCGTTGAAGAGCGCGCCGGTCTCCGCGTCGTACGCCGTCTCCGGCGCCTCGCCCCCGAGACGCCCGCCCGCCTCGGGCCCGTCGGCGGCCGGCGGGCGCTCGCAGAGCTTGGCGCTGAGCCGGGCGCGGAGCTCGGCGCTGTTGGGCAGTCCGGTGAGGGCGTCGTGCGACGCCCGGTGGGCGAGCGCCAGTTCATGGCGCTTGCGGTCCTCGATGTCCTCGATATGGGTCAGCAGGAAGCGGGGCCCGTCGGTGGTGTCGGCGACCACCGAATTGCGCAGCGAGACCCAGACATAGCTGCCGTCGCGCCGTCCCAGCCGCAGCTCGGCCCGGCCCCCCTCGGCGGAGGTGCGGAGCAGGGTGCCGACGTCCTCGGGGTGGACGAGGTCGGCGAAGGAGTACCGCCGCATCGCGGAGGCGGGGCGGCCCAGCAGCCGGCAGAGCGCGTCGTTGGTGCGCAGCAGCCGTCCGTGCTGGTCGCCGCCCATCTCGGCGATGGCCATACCGCTGGGCGCGTACTCGAACGCCTGCCGGAAGGACTCCTCGCTGGCCCGGAGCGCCTGCTGCTCGCGTTCCAGCCGGACCAGTGCACGCTGCATGTTTGCTCGCAGCCGGGCATTGCTGATCGCAATGGCGGCCTGGGAGGCGTACATCTGGAGGGCTTCCTGCCCCCAGGGGCCCGGGCGGCGGCCATTGCGCGGCCGGTCGACCGAGATGACCCCGAGGAGCTCCCGGCCCCCTCCGGAGGCGTACATCGGGGCATAGAGACGGTCCTGGGGGTGCCATTCGTCCTCGAAGCGCGGGTCGGGGCCCTCGGTGTGCCACTGGGGTACGTCGTCCTCGATGAGCACCCAGCCCTCGGTGTGCGGTATGAACCGCAGCTCACCCCATGCCTCACCCATGGAGAGCCGGCGCTCCCAGGAGGGGCGGGAGCCCACCCGGCCGGTGATCAGGGCCTCGGCGGCGGCGCTCCCGGCGAACGCGGCGACGACCAGATCGCCGTCGGGGCGCACGAGATTGACACAGGCCAGCTCGTAGCCGAGGCCCGCGACGATTCCGTCGGCGACGGTCTGCAAGGTGTCGGCCAGACTGCGGGCCGTGTTGAGGTCGGCGACCACCTTGTGCAGCTGCCGCAGGGTCGCAAGACGGACGTAGGGCTCCGACTCGGTCTCCATGCTCGCTCTCCCCGAGACCTCGACAGCAGACTCCAGGTTTCCTTCGGCCTTCCAGTGCGGCCTTCTCACGCGGTCTTCGCGTTGTGGTATCCCGGCCACTGAATCACAGCGAGCTGTTCACCCGGTACACAGGGTCAACAAATACCGGCCTCTGTGACTCAAGTCACATGAAATGATGATCGGGGTGGAGGTCGGCCGGGTCGGCCCCGCGGGCCCCGGCGGCGTCTCCGAACGCAAATCCGGGGATCGCCCCCGCACCGGGGGCCGTTCCCGCTCCCGGCGCCCCTCCCGGGCCGGTGCTCACCGCCACCGTCCCCCGGGCGCCCGGTACTTGACCGGCGGGCCGGTGCTCCCGCCGCCTTCCGCGCGGGTGCCGCCGTGCCGCGCGCGCCGCCGCCCGGGGCGGCCGGCGGCGCGCTGGTCCTAGGACCCGGCTCGTTCCCTGGCCCGATGCGCGGATCCGGGGCGCGGAGCTAGCGTTCCCGGTGTGTTGCAGACGACTGCCGCCTCCGGCCCCGAGTCCCCGACCGCTATCCCCCATGCTGAGGGGGTGAGCAACGACGAGTTCCGTGCCGCCATGGCCCGGCTGGCCGCCGGCGTGATCCTGGTGACCGCGCGAGACCCGGACGAGGGTCCGCACGGCGGCGATGTCGGCATGACGGCGACCGCGTTCGTCTCCGTCTCCCTCGATCCGCCGCTGGTGATGGTGAGCCTGCGCAATGGATCCCGGATGGACGACCTCCTCGCGGAGGAGCCGATGTGGGGTGTCTCGGTGCTGTCGGAGAACCAGCGCCGGATCGCGGGCCGGTTCGCGATGAAGGGGCGGGTCAGCGACCGGCTGCTCTTCGAGGACATCGCGGGGACGCGGGGCGCGGTCAGCGGCGCGGTGCTGGTGGACGGCGCGCTGGCGACCCTGGAGTGCCGGACCGAGCAGCGGGTGATCGCCGGGGATCACACCCTGGTCATCGGCCGGGTGCTGGCGGTGGATCTGCCGGGGGACGAGGGCGGGCCGCTGATGTACTTCCGGGGCGGGTACCGGCAGCTCGGCTGACCCGCCGCCGGCGGGCGGCATGGGCCGTCCGAGTCGGGCGTTGTGCGCCGTGGGCCGTGGGCCGTGAGTCAGGGGCCGTGGGCCGGGCCCGGCCGGGGCGCGGGACGCCGTACGGCCTCGCCGGTGAACCGGGGCGGGTGACCCCGCCGCCCCGTGATGTGCCGGGCCGGTGAGTACGCCTCCGCCGGCGGGTGACCGCCGTACATCCGGCGCGGCCGGGGGCCGCGCCGCCCGGACGCACCCCTCGCGCGGGGCGCGGATCAGTGCCAGTCGCGGCCCGAACGGCCGCGCTTGGTGTCCGCGCGCTGTTTCTTCTCCCGCAGCCGGCGCTCATTGAGCCCGCGCGGAATCCTGGTGGGCCGCCGGGCGCGCGGCGGCGGGGCGGTGGCCTCCGCCAGCAGAGCCGCCAGCCGTACGGCGGCGGTCTCCCGGTTGCGCCACTGCGAGCGGTGCTCGGAGGCGCGTACGGAGACGAACCCGCCCACCAGCCGGCCGGCCAGCCGCTCCAGCGCGCGCTCCTTCCACACCGGGGGCAGCGACTGCGTCCCGGCGAGGTCGAAACGCAATTCGACCTGGGAGTCGCTGGTGTTGACATGCTGCCCGCCCGGCCCGGACGACCTGGAGAAACGCCAGAGCAGCTCGGCCTCCGGCAGGGAGACCGAACCGCGGATGACATAGGGCCCGGACATGCCTCCATGGTCTCCTGCTCCGGCGCCCGCGTCATCCCGTTTTCAACAGTCCGGCGTCCGGATGGAACCCAGGAGTCCCTTCCTCGCGTTATGACGGGTACTGAGGGCTCCGGAAGGATTCGGGGCCCGCTACCTGATCCATGGATCATCTGATCGTGAAGGGGACCTCCCAATGGCAGTAAGCCTGACCAAAGGCGGCAACGTCTCGCTCTCCAAGGAGGCTCCGGGCCTGACCGCCGTCACCGTCGGCCTCGGCTGGGACGTCCGCACCACCACCGGCACGGACTTCGACCTCGACGCCTCCGCGATCGGGGTCAACCCGGGCGGCACCGTCACCTCGCCCGGCCACTTCGTCTTCTTCAACAACAAGTCCACGCCGGACCAGACCATCGTGCACACCGGTGACAACCGCACCGGTGAGGGCGGCGGCGACGACGAGCAGATCAATGTCAACCTCGCCGCCCTGCCGGCCGACGTGGACCGGATCGTCTTCCCGGTCTCCATCTACGACGCGGTCACCCGCTCGCAGAACTTCGGCCAGGTGCGCAACGCCTACATCCGCATCCTCAACCAGACCGGCGGCGCCGAGATCGCCCGCTACGACCTGAGCGAGGACGCCGCGGTCGAGACCGCGATGGTCTTCGGCGAGCTCTACCGCAACGGCGCCGAGTGGAAGTTCCGCGCGGTCGGCCAGGGATACGCCACCGGCCTGGAGGGCATCGCCCGCGACTTCGGCGTCAGCCTGTAGTCCCGCGGCCGGAGGTTCCCGCACGCGGGGACACAGGGGGAGGTCTCCGCGCGCCGGGGGCCTCCCCCTCCGCGCCCCGCCGCGGGGCGCTCCGGCACCCCGCCGCCTGGGAGACTGACCGCATGAAGGGTCGTTCTCAGAGCTCTCGTGTGCAGTGCATCAAATGCCGGGGAACGGCCGTGATCCTCTCCTGCGCGCTCAACCCGCACGCGGGCCGCATGGAGTACCGGCTCACCTGTCTCGACTGCCGGATCGCCTGGCCGCAGGACCAGCACGGGGGAGCGCTGGACGAGTACCGGTGACCGCCGCCGGCCGCGCCTCAGGGCCGGGCCGGCCTGCCGTCCCCGTACAGCCAGGTCTCCCACACCGGGTCCAGGTCCCTGCCCGCCACCCGTTCCGCGTACGCGGTGAAATCGGCGGTGGAGGCATTGCCGTGCCGGTACTCCCGCGCCCAGCCCTTCAGCAGCCGCGAGAACGCCTCGTCCCCGGCGGACTGCCGCACCTTGTCGAGCACCATCGCGCCCCGGCCGTACACCGGCGACGCCGAGATCCGGGCCGGCGAGGGCGGATCGGCGGGCGGGAAGGCCCAGTTCGCGTCCTCCTCGTACGCCCGGCGGAAGCTCTCCGCCAGGGGCGTGTCCGCGAACTCCGCGAGCCACATCCACTCCGCGTGCACCGCGAAGCCCTCGTTCAGCCACATGTCCTTCCAGGACTCGGGCGTCACCGAATTGCCGTACCACTGGTGGGCGATCTCGTGCACCAGGATCTCGGGGGTGAGGTAGGAGACCGGGAACACCGGCCGGTTCTGGGTCTCCAGGGCATAGCCGACCGCCCCGTCGGGGACCACGATCGCCCCGATGGAGGAGAAGGGGTACGGGCCGAAGCGCTCCACCGCCCAGGCGGTCAGCTCGGGGATCCGGCGCGTCAGGCTCTCCCGTACGGAGTGCTCGACGGCGGTGTGCACCGGCAGCCCGGAGGGGGTCCGCGAGGAGGTCTGGCGGTACCGGCCGATCGCCAGCACCGCCGTATAGGTCGCCATCGGCTCCGCCGAGCGCCAGACGAAGGTGGTCCGCCCGCCCGCGGTGGTGGTCCGGGAACCCGGCTCGCCGTTGGAGACGGCGGTCAGCCCCCGGGGGACGGTGACCGCCAGATCGAGGGTCGCCTTGTCGCTCGGATGATGGTTGCCGGGGAACCACGCCGGTGAACCGGCCGGCTCACCGACCGCCAGCGCGCCGCCGGCGGTGCGCAGCCATCCCTCCTCGGACTCGTCCGCGTCCGTGATCGTGCGGGGCGTGCCCGAGTAGCGGACGACGGTGCGGAAGAACCGGCCCCCGGTGAGATCGTTCCGGGGCCGTACGGTCAGCTCGTCGCCGGCCCGGTTCGCGGCCGCCGCCGCGCCGTCCACCGTGACCTCGCGGACGTTCAGCCCGTGCAGATCGAGATTGAAGGCGCTCAAATCGCGGCCGGCGCGGGCCAGGATCTCGGCGGTGCCGTCGAGCCGGCCGGTCCCCGGGTCGTACGCCAGGGTCAGCGAGTAGTGCCGGACGTCGTAGCCGCCGTTCCCCAGCCCGGGGAAGAGCGGGTCGCCGAGCCCGGCCCCGCCCGGCCCGCCCCGGACTCCGCCGAGACCGCCGCCGGTGCACCCGGAGAGCAGGAGCGCACTGGCCGCGACGGGGGCGAGCGCGCGCACGGCGCGGCGGGCGCGGACGCCGCGCGCGGCGGGGGGCCGGCTCACGCGCCGGCCCCGGGGAACCGCCGGGATCCCGGCCCGGCGGGCGGTGCCGCCGCCGGACCGGTGGCGGTGTACGGCTGCCCGGTCCGCGCCGGCCGCGCGGCTCGGGCGGTACGCGGTCCCCGGGGCGGGGTGTCCCACGCGTGGCGGAGGACCGCGCCGCGGGCGCGCAAACCGGTGGGGCAGTCGTCGAGCGGATCCACGGAGGGAACGATCACACAGGCAATGGGCCGTTTCAACCATGGATCGTGCGGATCGGCCCGGGCGCGGGACAGAGAGCTCGTACCCGCCGCCGGCAGCCGTCCGTACCCGCACCCGGGACGGGCGCCGCGCTCCTCCGAGACGGCCGCCACGGGAGCGCGGACCCCCGGACGGCCGGCCGGTGCCGGGCCGGGGCGGGCGCGGGTACGGACGGCCGCCGGGCGCTGCACGGCGTCGGAAGGGGTCAGCGGGACAGGGCCGCGACACCCGCCTTGGCGAACTCCTCGTCCTGCGCGCCGCTCGGTGCGCCGGCCACGCCGATGCCCGCGATCGGGGCGCCCTTGACCTGCACCGGGGCGCCGCCGCCGAGGAAGAGCGTGCCGGGGATGTCCTTGAGGTTCGGGGTCTGCTCCAGGCGCTTGACCAGCTCGGAGGTGGGCGCGTTCCAGGAGACGGCGGTGAACGCCTTCTTCTCGGCCGACTCGTACGACTGCGGGCCGGCGCCGTCGCCGCGCAGGGTGACGATGGTGTTGCCGTTGCGGTCGACGACGGCGACCGTGACCCGCTGGCCGGCCCGCTCGGCGGCGTCCAGGGTGGCCTGCGCGGCCCGCGAGGCGGCGTCGACCGTCAGGTGGGTGGTCTGCTGGAGGTGACGGTTGGAGGTGTCCGCCTTCACCGCCGCCCGGCTCTCGGCGGCGGGCGCCGACGCGCTGGCGGAGACCGCGCCGAAGGTGCCCGCGCCGAGCGCGGCGGCGACGGCGCCGGTGAGGACGCGGGTACGGACGGAGATCCGCTGCGGCTTCTTCATGATGAGGGGCTCCCCTGGGCTGGTTTCCTGGTGTTCTGTGGTCCGGCGGACCTTCTGCATTCGATCCTGGTGGCAGGAGGGGATGCCGGGCGTCGGCGTACCGGCTGTCGTGGGCAGGCATCATGGAGGAGGTCCGGGTCGGCCGATCGGTTGATGCGGAGCCGGTTGCGCCGGGTCACGATGCGGAGAGCGCCCGTCCAGCGGGCCCGGCACCGTCCGCCCCCCGCGGACCCGCGCGCCGCCGGAACCAACAGGAAGCCCGGACCCACCGGGTGTGCCGCCGAGAGCCGGGACGGACCCGGAGCAGGAGTCGACGATGTCCGATACGCAGCGGGCGCCCCGTACCCGCGAAGGCGCGGGCGCGAGTGTGCGTGCGGGCACGGCCGCCCCGGACACCGAGGGTGCCGAGCGGGACACCCGGTGGCTCGACATGGTGGTGAACACCGCCTTCCTCGCCCTGCTCGCCGGCTCGGTCCTGCGCTATGTGCTCAACCACTCCGACAGTCCCCGGCTGCCCTGGGTGCTGGGGCTGAGCGCGGCCCTCGCGGTGCTCCAGCTCGCCGGACTCCGGCCGGTTGTGCGCCGCGCCGGCGGCGACCTGCGGCGGGCCGAGCTGATCCGGCTCGGGCTGGTCGTCGGCTGCTGGACCGTGATCGTGCTGCTCGCCCCGAGCTTCGCCTGGTGCGCCGTACCCCTGATCCACACCGGTCTGCGGGTGCTGCCGACGCGGGCGGCCATCGCCCTGGTCGCGGCGCTCTGCGCGCTCGTCGTGGTGGGCGAATGGCGGCTGCGCCAGGGCGTGGACCCCAATCTCTTTCTGCTGCCGCCCGCCGTCGCCGGGCTCGCCACCGCTGTCTTCATCCACACCCGCCGCCAGGCGGACCGGCTCCGGGCGCTGATCGACGATCTGATCGCCACCCGCCGCGAGCTGGCCGCGACCGAACGCCGCGAGGGCACCCTGGCCGAGCGCCAGCGGCTCTCGATGGAGATCCACGACACCCTCGCCCAGAGCCTGTCCAGCCAGCAGATGCTGCTCCAGGCCGCCGAGCGCACCTGGGACAGCGACCCGGACCGGGCCAGGGGCCATGTCCGTACGGCCGAGTCCATCGCCGAGCGGAGCCTCGCCGAGGCCCGGCGTTTCGTGCATGACCTCGCCCCCGCCGATCTGGCGGAGGGCGGCGGCCTGGCGCAGGCGCTGCGCGCGCTGGCCGAGCGGGAGACCACGGAGAATCTGACGGTCCGGTTCCAGCTCGACGGTGCGCCCGGGGCGCTGCCGGACCGGGTGCAGTCGGCGCTGCTGCGGATCGCGCAGGGCGCGCTGGCGAATGTGCGCGAGCACGCCGGGGCCACCGGCGCCGTACTGACCCTCAGCCGGCTGAGCGACCAGGTGGTGCTGGACATCACCGACGACGGCACCGGTTTCGCCCCGGCCGCCGCGCCCTCCGGGGCCGGGGCGGGGGACCGGGGCCATGGGCTGGCGGCGATGCGGGCCCGGGTGCGGCAGCTCGGCGGCACCCTGGCGATCGAGTCGGCGCCCGGCGAGGGCACCGTCGTCTCCGCCGCGATCGGACTGGTGCCCCCGGCCTCGCCCCCTCCCGCTCCCCGTCCCGGCCGGCCGCCGGGGTCCCGTCCCACTCCGGAGCCACGATGACCGGCCCGTCCGACACTTCCGCCGCATCCGCCCCGTCCGCCGGGGTCCCCGTCAGGATCCTGCTCTGCGACGACCACGCCGTCGTCCGGGCCGGGCTCCTCGCCCTCCTCGGCAGCGAACCCGACATCGAGGTCGTGGGCGAGGCGGGCAGCGGCGAGGAGGCCGTCGCGATGGCGGAGAAGCTGACCCCGGACGTGGTCCTGATGGATCTCCAGCTCGGGCCGGGCATCGACGGGGTGGAGGCGACCCGGCGGATCACCGCCGCCCCCGCCATGGCCGGGGTGCACGTACTGGTGCTGACGACCTACGACACCGACGCCGACATCACCCGGGCGATCGAGGCGGGCGCCACCGGCTATCTGCTGAAGGCCGAGCGCCCGGAGGAGCTCTTCGCCGCGATCCACGCCGCCGCGCAGGGGCGCACGGCGCTCTCCGCTCCGGTGGCCGGCCGGGTGATGGACCGCATGCGCGGCACCGCCCGCCCGGCGCTGACCGACCGCGAGCAGGACATTCTGGGGCAGCTCGCCCGGGGGCTGGGGAACCGGGACATCGCCCGCGCGCTGTTCATCAGCGAGGCCACGGTCAAGACCCATCTGGGCCGGATCTACGCCAAGCTCGGCGTGGACACCAGGGCGGGCGCCGTGGCGGTGGCGAAGGAACAGCGGCTGCTCTCCTGAGCGGCGCGCCCGGCCTTCCCCGGGACGCCACCCCCGTCACGCGAGCCGCGCCCGGATCAGACCCCTCAGCCGGATCAGACCCCTCAGCCGGATCGGATGGATCAGCCGGATCACATGGATCACATGGATCAGATGGATCAGCCGGCCGCGTTCGGCGGGGCCGGATCCTGGACACGCTCTGTGCGGAGGAACCGTACTCAGCGTGGAGGTGCATGAGCGATGGCGGTGCGATCGGCGGAGCGGCTGAAGGCGGCCGAGGAGGTCATCGACCAGCTGCGGACCGAACTGGGCGCCATGGGGGTGACCCTGCCGTCCCTGCGGGTGGATCCGGTCTCCCTGGCCGGTGAGAGCTCCTATCCGCTCGTCGAACTCGGGCGGTGCAATCTGGACACGGCGATGCGGCTGGCCGCGGTGCTCCACGACGTACGGAGATGAGCCCGGCGGGGGGTCCGGTGACGGGCCGCCGGCCGAAAATCCGGTGCGTCCCGTCCCCGGGCGGGTGAGACTCGTGCGTATGACAGCCAAGATCGACCGCATCAACCCCCCGCAGCTCCACTCCACCCCCGGCTACCACCACATCACCGTCGTCGAAGCCGCCCGAACCGCTTATCTCTCCGGCCAGTGCCCGCTCGACCAGGCGGGTGATCTGGTGGGCGGGACCGATCTCAACGCCCAGATCGACCAGGTCGCCGCCAACGCGCTGGTCGCGCTGCACGCCGTGGGCGCGAGCCCGGACGATGTGGTCCGCTCGGTGATCTATGTCGCCAGCGGCGACGCGGAGGTGCTGGCCGCCGCCTGGTTCCGGCTGAACGAATCCGTGATCGCCCCGGCCTTCACCACCGCGAGCACCCTGCTCGGGGTGGCCCAGCTCGGCTACCCGGGGCAGCTGATCGAGGTCGACCTCACGGCGGCCCTCCCGTCCTGAGGCACGGGCGGCCGGTCCCGTACGGCCTTGCGCCGCGGGTCCGCCTTGCCGCCGGACCGGCTGAGCTTCTTCCGGACCGGGCGGGGCCTTCTTTCGGACCACCGGGCGCGCCGGACCGTCAACTTTCGACGCGGAGAACATCAACCTCCGGCGGATGCGGCGGCCGGCCCCGGTGGGTCACGCTGCAACACATGAGGAGCGACAGCGGGGACAGGGCAGGGACCGATACCGGCGCCGGGACCGGGAGCGCGTTCGTGGAGCCGGACTGGACCACCACCGGGGTTCTCGGTTCCGCGCGGGGGGCGCGGGCGGAGGCCGGGGATCCGATCGGGGCCGAGCATCTGCTGGCCGGCATCACCGACGCCAAGGGGGACGCCACGGAGGCGCTCGCCTTCGCCGGGGTGACCAGGGCCGCGATGCTGGCCGTGCTCCGCGGCCGGCAGCGGCCGGGCGGCGCCTGGCACTCCGCCGCCGATGCCGAAGCCGGCGCCGCCCCCACCGCCGATGCCGCCCCCACCGCCGCGGGATTCGCCGCCGATGCCGTCGATTCGGAGGCCGTGCTGGGGGAGCACGGCGACCGGGGGATCCGGTACACCGGCGCCGCCGCCCGTGCGCTCACGGCCGCGGCGGAGGCCGCCCGGCAGGCGGAGCGGCGGCCGGGCAAACGGCGGATCACCGCCGAGCTCCTCCTCCGCGCGCTGCTCGCGGAGGAGAGCCGGGCCGCGGAGGCGGTACGGATCTGCGGCGCGACCCCGGAGGCGGTCCTGGCGCTGCTCGACGGTGCCGAACCGGTCCCGGACGAGCACCTCGATCTGTATCTCCAGCCGACCCGGGACGCGCTCCTCGGCCTCCGCGCCTACCGGTCGCTCGGCTTCGTCCGGCGGTGGCTCGTCGCCGCCTCGGGGGTCAACTGGGCCGCCGATCCGCTGGCCTGGATCCGCAGGGAGATACCCGACCAGGTGATGCGGCTCGGCGACCGCGAGGAGGGCACCGAGCACATCCTGCTGGCGGTGCTCGCCACCCATGAAGTCGCGGCCCGCCACCCGCACATGGCGGAGGAGGGCGCGCCCCGGCCCTCCGGCCGGTACGCGGGCGGTGACCGGCTCCGGGAGCTCGGCATCGGATACGCGGCGGCCCGCAATCTCCTCGCCGGACAGCCGGATCTGGGCTCCGATCCCCGCCCGGTGGACAGATATCTTCAGGACGTCCTGACCGACAGTGGAACCGGACCCCTGGTGGATTCCCTCTTGCGGGGCGAGACGCGAGCGCGCCGGCTGGTCGAGGCGCTGGCCGGGTCCCATGGGAGCCGGCCGCCGTCCGGGCCGGCTCGCTGACCGGGCCGCCGGCCGTCGACCCGGTCCACCGGTCCACCGGTCATCCGCCCGGCCGGGGGGATGACCGGTCGTCCGGGGGACGCCCCGGCGCCGCGGCGTCCCGAGCACCGCCGAGCCGGAGCCGGGCACGGGCGCGAGCCGTGCGCCCTTGTCCGCCCCGGTGACCGAGAGCTTCCCCTTACCGACGTCGTTGGTCCTGCGGTACGCACCGCTCCGCCCCGGCCCCGCCGGGCGCGCCGCCCGGTGCCGTGCCGCCGTGTCCCGATGTCCCGGCAGAGAAGGAAACCCGTGTCCCACCGCATTCCGCGCACCTCAGTACGCCACGCCACGGCCGCCGTTGTCGCCGCCGCCGCGCTCCTCGCGGCGTCCGCACCGGCGGTCGCGACCCCCGCCGCCCCGCCGGCGGGGGCCGGCCACACGGGCACGTACACACAGCTCAGGCCGCTGACCGTGCTCTCCGCGGAGCGGCTGGCCACGGCCGATCTGGTGGCCGCGGCCAAGTGGGGGACGACCAGTCCCATCGACGACCCGGCGCGTGAGCAAGTCGTTCTGGACACCGTCCGGCAGCAGGCGTCGGCGGCCGGGGCGGACCCGGAGGCGACCGTACGGATCTTCCGCGACCAGATCGAGGCGAACAAGCTCGTCCAGCGCGGACTGCACAGCCTGTGGACGGCCGATCCGTCCCGGGCGCCGTCCCGGCGTCCCGATCTCACCGAGGTCCGCAAGGAGATCAACCGGATCAACACCGCGCTGGTGTCGGCCATCGCGGGCTCGGAGAGCGCGCGTTCGGCCGAGCACTGCCGCGGGGTGCTGGCGCTCTCCGCCCTGAGGGTGCGTCACGAGAAGCGGCTGGACCGGCTGCACACCGTGGCGCTGATCCGCGCGGTGCCCTCGGTCTGCGGGGACACCGACGACTGTGCGGGCGCGGGCCGGACGGGGACGTCCGGCCCGCTTCCCCGGGCTCCTTGACGCCCTCCGGCACCGGCTGAATCATCGGGCGCAGACGACGGACCGGACAGAGGAGAGCCCCTCATGACCACCGCCCCGCAGCCGCTCTTCATCAATGGCGAGTACGCACGGGGCGCCGGCGCCCGGCTCTTCGAGGTGGTCAGTCCGGCCACCGGGGAGAGCGTCGGCTCGATCCCGCTCCCGACCGCCGGGGATCTGGAGACCGCCGTACGGTCCGCGCACGAGGCCCAGCGGGCGTGGGCGGCCGTGAATGTGTGGGAGCGGGCCGCCGTCTGCCGCCGGATCGCCGACGAGCTCGATCTGCGCCGGGCCGAACTCGCCCGTCTCCAGACCCTGGAGCAGGGCAAACCGCTCGCCGAGTCGGTCGCCGACGTCACCGAGGCCGCCGAGCTGTTCCGTCTCCACGCCGAGGACGCCGTCCGGCTGGGCGGTGAGACGCTGCCGTCACGGGACAGCTCGAAGCGGATGTTCACCTTCCACCGGCCGGTGGGCACCTGGGGTGTCATCACGCCCTGGAACTTCCCGCTGCTGATGTTCGCGGAGTTCGCCGCGCCCGGCCTCGCCACCGGGAACGCCGTGGTGGTCAAGCCCCCGGCGCACACCCCGCTCACCGTGCTGCGGGCGATGGAGGCGCTCACGGCGGCCGGGCTCCCGGCCGGACTGGTCAATGTCCTGCCCGGGGACGGGGAGTTCGGCGACGCGCTCGTGCGCCACCCGGGCATCCACGCCATCGGATTCATCGGCTCCTCCGCCACCGGCGCCAGGATCCAGGCCGCCGCCGGGCTGAAACGCTCCCTCATGGAATGTTCCGGCAACGGCCCGCTCGTCGTCCTGGCCGACGCCGATGTCGACGCGGCGGCGAGGGCCGCGGTGGACGGCGCGTATCCGTGCGCGGGCCAGGTCTGCTGTGCCACCGAGCGGGTTCTCGTCCACCGCGAGGTGCACGAGGTCTTCACGGCGGCCGTGCTGCGCGAGTCCGAGCGGATCGTTCTCGGTGATCCGCTCGACGGCACGACCCTGCTCGGGCCGCTCAACAACGAGGCCGTGGCCGCGAAGATGGACCGCCATGTCGCGGACGCCCGCGCCCGGGGCGCCGAGGTGCTGCTGGGCGGCGGGCGCCGGGCCGGGATGCCGACCGATCTGTACTACGAGTTCACCGTCGTGGACCGGGTGCCGGAGGAGTCCCTGCTCTCCAGGGAGGAGTCCTTCGGACCGGTGGTCCCGATCATCGTCGGGCAGGACGAGGACGATCTGCTGCGGATCGCCAACGCCGACGCCCTCGGCCTCCAGGGCGCGGTCTTCACCCGCAGCATGACCTCGGCCTTCCGCTTCATCGAGGAGATGGAGGTCGGGCAGGTCATCGTCAATGACACCAACAACTGGTGGGACATCAACATGCCGTTCGGCGGCGCGGGGGCCCGGGGCACGGGGTGGGGCCGGATCGGCGGCAAGTGGACGCTGCTCGACATGACGGATGTGCGGACGGGTGTGATCAGCCTCTGAGCCGGCCCCGGCCGGCGGCGGAACCGGCTGTGACCGGGCGCCGATCCGGCCCGGGGCGCCGACGCGCCCGGATGTCACCGGCCTCCGGGGTGCCCCGGCCGGGTCCCTCCCTGGCCCCGGCTCCCTCCCCGGCCGGGCTCATTCCCCGGCCGGGTCCGTTCCCGGGGCGGCGTCGAGGGCGTCGCGGAGCCGTCCGCCGCTCTTCCTCAGCAGCCCTTCGGCGGTGGGTCCGTCGACCGCGCCGAGAATCACCAGAATCGCGTTCTTCACCTCACCGCCGGCGGCGGTGAGCGCGGCCTCGATCTCGTCGTCGGGGGCGCCGGTGGCCAGCGAGACGATCCGCCGCGAGCGCGCCCGCAGCTTCTCGTTGGAGGCCCGGAGGTCGACCATCAGGTTTCCGTAGGTCTTGCCGAGCCGGATCATGATGATGGTCGAGATCATGTTGAGGACGAGCTTCTGCGCCGTGCCGGCCTTCAGCCGGGTCGATCCGGTGAGGAGCTCGGGTCCGGGTACCACCTCGATGCCGTGCTCGGCGGCGGCGGCCAGGGCGCTGCCGGCGTTGCAGGAGAGCCCGATGGTGAGCGCGCCCGCGGCTCGGGCGTGCTCGACGGCGCCGACGGCGTACGGGGTGCGCCCGGAGGCCGAGATCCCCACCACCGTGTCGTCGGGGGTGAGCGCCAGCGCCGTCAGATCGGCGGCGGCCAGTTCCGCGCTGTCCTCGGCCCCCTCGACCGCCCGGAGCATCGCCTCCGGGCCCCCCGCGATCAGCCCCACCACCTGCCCCGGTTCGGTGTTGAAGGTGGGCGGGCACTCGCTGGCGTCCAGTACCCCCATCCGGCCGGCCGTGCCCGCGCCCGCGTAGATCAGCCGCCCGCCGCGCGCCATGCGTTCGGCGGTGGCGTCGATCGCGGCGGCGATCAGCGGCAGCCGCGCGGCGACGGCGTCCGGTACGGTCCGGTCCTCGCCGTTCATGAGCCGCGCGATGTCGAGGGTGGGCAGCCGGTCGATCTCCGCCAGCTCGGGCCGGAACGCCTCGGTGGTGAGGGCTTCGAGCTGGGCGCGGAGTTCGCCGTACGCGGGGGTGGTGGAGGTCATGGGGCACACGTTCCTTCGGCTGGGGGCGGAGGTCGGCGGGGTCGGGAGGGTCCTTCTTCCGGGGCGGGCGGGCATGCGGGCCCCGGCGGGATCCGGGAGAGAGGCCCTGTCGGTCAGCGGGTGTTCCGGGGCGCGTGGCGGTGGGCGAGTGCTTCGTAGGAGGCGGACAGCGCGGGCGCGGCGCTCTCGTAGGTCCGCTGGGCCACCCCTATGAAGAGGCAGTCCACCACCAGGAGCTGACTGGTCCGCGAGGACATGGCGGCGGGCCGCAGCTCGCTCTCCCGGGCGGTGGAGGTGGTCAGCAGATGGTCGGCGTACTGCGACACGGGACCGTCCGGGCGCCCCGTGATGGCGACGGTGGTGGCCCCGCGCTCGAAGGCGACCCGCAGCGGTTCGATCACGTCCCCGGTGGAGCCGGAGTGGGTGATCGCGATGGCCACATCGCCGGAGCGCAGTTGTACGGCGTTGGTGACGGCCAGGTGCGGATCGGCGTGGGCGTGCGCGATCAGCCCGATGCGCAGCAGCTTCTGTGCCAGGTCCATGCCGACGAGACAGGACGCGCCCACGCCGTAGATGTCGATCCGGCGCGCGGTCGCGGCGGCGGCGACGGCCGCGGCGAGCTGTCCGATGTCGAGCGAGGCGGCGGTGTCGGCGAGGGTCTGCTGTTCGTCGCAGGCCAGCTTGGCGACCACGTCGGAGAGGGGGTCGTCCACGGCGATGTCGGCGGTGACGCTCGGCGCCCGCCCGGACTGCTGGTGGGCGGCGAGGCCGGCGAGCGCCAGGCGTAGATCCCGGTAGCCCGGGTATCCCAGGAGGCGTGCGGTGCGCACGACGGTGGCCTCGCTGGTGCCGGTGCGCTCGGCCAGCCCGGTCACGGTGAGGGCGGCACAGCCGGCCGGGTCCTCGGCGATGGCCTCGGCGACCCGCTGCATGGAGCGGGTCATCGAGGGGGTGAGGGTCCGCACCTTGGCGGCGAGAGCGGCCGGGGCGGGTGGGGCCTCCGCGGCCAGACCTGTCCTGAAACTTTCTTTCACTGGATCCGTCACATATGAAAGATATTTTCATTAATCCGCTCCGGTCAACCCTGTTGCAGCGGATGGTTCGCACCGCCCGGGGGTGACAATGGGCTGTATGGACGAATCCCACCCCCCGCAGCGGCCGGAACAGGCCCTGCACGCCGCCCGCGCGCTGGTCCTCGCCGATCTGGCGGCCCGCGAGGTCGCCGACGCCGAGGTGGTCTCGCTGGTCGAGGCCGCGGTGACACACCGCCGCTGGTGGGTGGAGCAGTGGCCGCAGGGCGGGGAGTACCTCACCGGCCTGGTCGCCCAGGACGTCCAGGACGCCCTGCTGGACCGGCACGGCCGCTGGCCCCTCTGCCCCGTCTGCGACGCCGGGGACCCGCATGCGCTGGAGGTGGAGCCCGAGCTGGGACCCGACCCCCGCTGGGTCTGCCACAAGGCGGGCGTCGTGGTGGCCCCGGTGGGGGCACTCGGCGCATGACGGACGGGACAGGGGCACGCGGATGAGTGTCTACATCGACCCGCCGACCTGGCCGGGCCACGGCAGGATGTGGTCCCACCTGGTCAGCGATGTCTCCTACGACGAACTGCACGCCTTCGCCGCGTCGATCGGCTGCCCGCCCCGCGCCTTCGAGCGCGACCACTACGACGTCCCCTCCCACCGCTACGCCGACGCGGTCCGGGCGGGCGCGGTCGAGGTCACCAGCCGCGAAGTGGTCCGCCTCCTGGTGACCGCGGGCCTCCGCCGCCCGAAGGGCCGCCCGGCCTGAGGGGGCGGCGGGCCTGAGGGGGCGGCGGGCCTGAGGGGGGCGGCGGGCCGAGGCCTGACTCTCAGACCTCCGCGCGGGCCGGCTTCGTCAGGCCGTTCGCCGCCGGGGATCCCGTCACCACCCGGGAGCCGTTGTTCAGCCGCAGTGACACGGCCACCAGGATCAGCGCCACCACCGTCATCGCCGCGCCGGCCCAGGCCGGGGAGGCGAAGCCGAAGTCCGCGTCGATGACCATGCCGCCCAGGCCGGGGCCGCCGGTGTTGCCCAGGTTGAAGGCGGCCGTCGTGGTCGCGCCCGCCAGTGTCGGGGCCGCGCCCGCGACATTGAACATCCGGGCGTTGAGGGCCGGGGCGGTGAAGAACGCGGAGACGCCGAGGAGGAAGGCGAGGGCGATGGTGACCACCGGGCTGGAGGCGAAGAGCGCCAGCGCCGCGAGGAAGACCGTCGAGGCGGTGATGCCGCTCAGCATCACGCCGAAGAGATGCGCGTCGGCGACCCGGCCGCCCACCCATGTACCGATCAGCGCACCGGCGCCGAAGAGACCGAGGACGGCCGGCACCCAGCTGTCGCTCACCCCGGAGACATCGGTCAGCAGCGGGCGCAGATAGGAGAAGGCGCAGAACACACCGCCCGCCGCGAGCGCGGTGATCGCGATCGACAGCCACACCTGCCGGTCGCCGTAGATCGACAGCTCCCGCTTGAGCTGCGGGCGCTCCTCGGGCAGCGGGATGCGGGGGATCAGGGTCACCACACCCACCAGCGCGACCGCCGAGGCCAGCCCGACCGCCCAGAACGCGGACCGCCAGCCCAGGTGCTCCCCGAGGAAGGCCCCCGCCGGGACACCGAGCACATTGGCGATCGACAGGCCGCCGATCATCACGGCCATCGCCCGCGCCCGGGAGTTCACCGGCACCATCGCGATGGCGACGGCCGCCCCGACCGCCCAGAACCCGGCGCATGCGAACGCGCTGATCACCCGGGACGCGAAGAGGATCTCGTACGTCGGCGCCACCGCGCCCGCGACCTGCCCGAGGCCGAAGACGCTGATCAGCGCGATGAGAGTGGTTTTGCGGGGGAGCCGGAGGGTGGCCACGGCGAGCAGCGGCGCACCGATCACCATGCCGATCGCGAAGGCGGATATCAGGAGCCCGGCCTGCGGGATCGAGACGTTCATGTCGTCGGCGATGGGGGTGAGCAGCCCGCTGAGCATGAACTCACTCGTGCCGAGGGCGAAGACGGAGAGGCCGAGGATGTAGACGGCGAGAGGCATACGAGTGCGCTGCGGCGGGGCTGAATCGGGCATGACACGGTTAACCCCGCCAATCGTCCCGCGCATTCCCGTGCCGGGGGATTATCGGCGCGTGATGGCGGCCACGCCCGACCCGGCGGACACCGCCCCCGGGCGCGCGGCCGTGCACCGCTCCCAACGGCCCGCGCGCCCCCTGCCGTTGCCGCCGGCGCGGGGCGGCCTCAGCCGAGGAGCCCCAGCTCCGCCGTCAGATTGGCGCGGGCCCGCGCCTCCCATGCATGTGCCCCGTGCGGGGTGTGGAAGAGCCGGGGCAGGGCGAGCAGCCGCCGCAGCACCGCCGCCCGGCCGGTGCGGAAGGCGTCGTCGGGGACGAAGCCGTACTCCTGTCGTACGGCGGCGGCGTACGCGGCGTACGCCTCCGGCCCGGCCGCCAGGATCGCGAGATCCGCGTCGCAGAGCACCGCGCCGTTGGGGTCGGCCCCGCCCGGGTCGTGGGTGACGGTGAGCCGGACCAGCCGGGCCACCTCGGCGGTCGCCCCGGCGGAGAGACCGGCCTCGGGGAGGGCGCGTTCGGCGAGACGGGCGGAGCGCTCCTCGTTCTCGGAGCGGTCGGGGAGATAGACCGCGTCGTGGAACCAGGCCGCGAGGCGTACGAGGTCGGCGTCGGCCGCGTGGTCGGCGAGGGTGTCGATGTGGTCCAGGACCGCCGTCAGATGGGCGGTGGTGTGGTACTCGCGCTGTGGTTCGGCCCAGCGGGCGAGCAGCCGCTCGGCATAGGGGAGCGGGTCGGGCGGGCCGGGATGCCCGGCCGCCCCGGCGGGGGCGGGGGACCGGTCCCGGGCGGCGGTGAGGGTCCGGGTCCAGCGTTCGACGAGGTCGCGGCTCATGGTCCGACTCTAGGGTCACCGGCCTCGGAGGCTGTGACCTGCGCGGATGACGGAGCGCCCGGAGAATGCCGAGCAATATGCGCGAAAGGGATAAATGGGTTCACACTGATAGGTAGGAATGTGTGGCACCTCGGCTCCACGGAGGGTGAACACCATGGTTTCAGTGATCATCGTGATCGGCGTCGTCCTTGTGGCGCTGCTGACCGCGGGCTTGTGGTGGGACGCGCGCAAGCGGGAGGACTTCGAGCCGCCGAAGGCCGAGGAACAGCCGCACATGCCCGAGCACCGCGAGCACATCGAGGAGGTCCGGGAAGAGGACGAGGACACCTTCCCGACCGACGGCGACCGCCTTCTCCCGTACAACATGCACACCCACAGCAGCCACAGCACCGGCAAGGGCCGGGAGTCGCGTCCGCAGCACGGCAAGAATGTCGGCGGCGGGGCCTTCGGCAGCGGCAGTCTGGGCGGCTGAGTACCGGATCGCGGGCCGGCCCCGGTGCGACCGCCGGCGCCGCCCCCGTACAGCGGAAAGCGGCGGGGGCCCGGGCGGGTGACGCGCCCGGACCCCCGCTCGCGCGTGGACCGATGGGTACGGCGGATCCTCAGGAGGCCGCCTTGAAGCCCCGCAGCCGCAGGCTGTTCCCGACCACGAAGACCGAGGAGAAGGCCATCGCCGCTCCCGCGATCATCGGGCTCAGCAGTCCCAGCGCGGCCAGCGGCAGCGCCGCGACGTTGTAGGCGAAGGCCCAGAACAGGTTGGTGCGGATGGTGCCGAGTGTCCGGCGGGCCAGCCGGATGGCGTCCGCCGCCGACCGGAGGTCGCCTCGGACCAGAGTCAGGTCGCCGGCTTCGATGGCGGCGTCGGTTCCGGTGCCCATGGCGAGTCCGAGGTCGGCCTGGGCGAGTGCGGCGGCGTCGTTGACTCCGTCGCCGACCATGGCGACGCTGCGTCCTTCGGCCTGGAGGCGCTTGACGACGTCGACCTTGTCCTCGGGCATGACCTCGGCGTGGACCTCTTCGATGCCGACCTCGGCGGCGACGGCCTCGGCGACGGCCCTGTTGTCGCCGGTGAGCAGGATCGGGGTCAGCCCGAGGGCCCGCAGCTTGGTGATCGCCTCCGCGCTGGTCTCCTTCACCGCGTCGGCCACCGCCAGCACCGCACGCGCCTCGCCGTCCCAGGCCACCGCTATCGCGGTGCGCCCGGCGGCCTCGGCCTCGTCCTTGGCGCGGACCAGCTCCCGCGGCAGGTGGATCTCCCACTCGGCCAGCAGCCTGGTCCGGCCGACCAGGACGGCGTGACCCTCCACGATGCCCTGGACACCGAGTCCGGGGATGTTGGCGAAGTCCTCGGGGACCGGCAGCGTGCCGACCCGCTCCTGCGCTCCCGCGGCGACGGCTTGGGCGATGGGGTGTTCGGAGGAGTGTTCCAGGGCGCCGGCGAGCCGCAGGATCTCGTTCTCGGTGACGCCGTCGGCGGGGTGGATGCCGAGCAGGGTCATTTTGCCGGTGGTGACGGTGCCGGTCTTGTCGAGGACGACGGTGTCGACCTTGCGGGTGGATTCGAGGACCTCGGGTCCCTTGATGAGGATGCCGAGCTGGGCTCCCCGGCCGGTGCCGACCATGAGCGCGGTCGGGGTGGCCAGGCCCAGGGCGCAGGGGCAGGCGATGATCAGCACGGCCACGGCGGCCGTGAAGGCGGCGCTCCAGCCCTCGCCCGTGGCCAGCCAGACACCCAGGGTGCCGAGCGCCAGCAGGATCACGATCGGGACGAAGACCGCGGAGATCTTGTCGGCCAGCCGCTGGGCGGCGGCCTTGCCGTTCTGCGCGTCCTCGACCAGCTTCGCCATCCGGGAGAGCTGGGTGTCGGCGCCGACCCGGGTGGCCTCGACGACCAGCCGGCCGCCGGCGTTCAGGGTGGCTCCGGTGACACCGTCGCCGGGGGCGACCTCCACGGGCACCGACTCACCGGTGAGCATGGCGGCGTCCACCGCGGACGAGCCCTCGACCACGACACCGTCGGTGGCGATCTTCTCGCCGGGGCGGACGACGAACCGGTCGCCGACGGCCAGCTCCGCGGTGGGTACGCGGACCTCCTGCCCGTCCCGCAGGACGGTGACCTCCTTCGCCCCCAGCTCCATCAGGGCTCGCAGCGCGGCCCCCGCCTTGCGCTTGGAGCGGGCCTCGAAGTACCGGCCGGCGAGGATGAAGGCGGTGACTCCGGCGGCGGCCTCCAGGTAGATGTTGGACGCGCCGTCGGTACGGGAGATGGTGAGCTCGAAGGGGTGGGTCATGCCGGGCATGCCGGCGTGGCCGAAGAAGAGCGCGTACAGGGACCAGATGAAGGCGGCGGAGGTGCCGACCGACACCAGGGTGTCCATGGTGGCCGCGCCGTGCTTGAGGTTCTTCCACGCGGCCCGGTGGAAGGGCCAGCCCGCGTAGGTGACGACCGGGGCGGCCAGCGTCAGCGAGAGCCACTGCCAGTACTGGAACTGGAGCGCGGGGATCATCGCCATCGCGATCACCGGCACGGAGAGCGCGACGGCCGTGATCATCCGCTGGCGCAGGGTGCGCAGCTCGTGATCGGGCGCCTCGGCCCCCTCGCCGCCGCCCGTGCCCGCCGGGTCCGCGCCGTGCGCCGCGGCGGTCTTCGGCGCGGGGGCGGCGGCGCTGTAGCCGGTCGCCTCGACCGTGCCGATCAGATCCTGTACGGAGATGTCCGCGCCCCGGTAGGAGATCTTGGCCTTCTCGGTGGCGTAGTTGACCGTGGCCTCCACGCCATCCATGCGGTTGAGCTTCTTCTCGATGCGGGCCGCGCAGGAGGCGCACGTCATACCGCCGATGGCGAGTTCGACCTCTTGGTGGGTGGCTGTGTGCGCCACGGTTCCTCCCTCTCCGTGATTTATACCCTGTAGGGGTATCCCTTCTGAGGTCATGTATACCCCCTCGGGGTATCAGAAGCAAGTCCGGATCCCCTGGGGTACTGGTGCGGTCGCCGCCCCTGAGCACTAGTCTTGGCATTGGACTAGACCTGTCACATTTCCGGCGGCCCCGGGCTGCCGTGTGGCCGTCGCCGGGCCGCCGCGGGTGATCCCGCGACGCGGCCTCGCGACGCGGCCCGGCGACACGACCGTGTGCGGCGGGCCGGGAAGTCCACACAGCAGAACAAGCCGCACAGCCGCACAGGCGAACAAGCCGTACAGCACGAACAAGCCGTACAGCACGAACAAGCCGTACAGCCCGACAAGCGAACAAGCCGTACAGCCGCGAGAGCCGATGCGGCCGAAGAGAACGCAGACAGCCGTCTCCCAGGAGGAATGGGGTTCCCATGAGCAACCGTGCAGTCCTGGAGGTGATCGCCCTGGACGCACCGGACGCGGTCGCCGCGCAGTCCGGCGGCGCGGACCGGCTGGAGCTGGTCACCGATATGGCGGCGGACGGACTGACGCCGTCCCGTGAGACCTTCGCGAGCATCCGCGCCGCCGTGGACATCCCGCTCCGCGTGATGCTGCGCCTGGCCGACGGCTTCTCGTGCGGTACGCACGACGAGGTGGAGGCACTGGTGGAAGCCGCGCGCGGGCTGCGCGCCGAAGGTGCCGAGGAATTCGTCCTCGGCTTCCTCGACGGTGACGGCAACCCCGACCTCGTCACCGTGGAACGCCTGGTCGCCGAGATGTCCGGCTGTTCCTGGACCTTCCACCGCGCCATCGACCGCGCGGCCGACCGGGACGCCCTGCGCAAGCAGCTCGCGGACCTGCCCGGCCTGGACACCTATCTCACGGCGGGCTCCGCGTCGGGTGTGGACGACGGACTGCCGACGCTGCTCGCCGAGGCCGCGCGCCGGGGCGAACCCGGCTACGAGGCGCGAATCCTGGTCGGCGGCGGCCTGCGCCTGGAGCATGTTCCGGCGCTGCTGGAGGCCGGGATCGACGGCTTCCACATCGGCGGCGCCGCCCGCCCGCAGGGCTGGTCCGGCCCGGTGGACGCGGCGGCGGTCGCGGAGTGGCGGGAGACGCTGGGCGGGTAGTCGGCTCCTCGGGGGAGTCGGCCGGCCGGTGAAAGGCCCCAGAAGAAAGGTTCCTGCATAACCTGTGGGACCTGTGGGGTCAGTAGGACCTGCGAGGTCAGCGGGACGAGGTCCCGTCGGCGCGCAGCGCGCCGCCGGGCGCCCGGCGATGACCACCCGGCGGGCCCCGGCAGTCACTGCCGGGGCCCTCCGCATGCGCCGCCGCCCCTCGCCGAAGGGCGCCCCCTCGGCGAGCGCCCCGCCCGCTCAGCGCTGGTGGAACACCACGTCCGGGTTCTGCTGGGTGGGCCCGTCGAGGACCGGGCGGTCCTTCCCTCGCAGATGCTTGTCGAAGAAGGCCGTCACATAGGTCCGGACGATCTCACTGGACCGCTTCCCGGTCGGCGCCCCCGGCACCTGCGGCGCCCCCTCGATCTGGTCGGCCAGCGCCGGCATGTCGGTGAAGGTCATGTGGTGGCTGCCGGTCACGGTGAGCCAGCGCTTCCAGCCGTCCAGCCGGGGCCAGTTCTTGTGCCAGCTCCAGAATTCGTCCTTCGCGTGGTCATGACCCTCCCCGAGGACCATGAAGGGCCGGCCGCCGATTCCGGCCTCCGGTACGGGGGCGAGGAAGGAGCCGTCCATGTTGACCCCGGCCCTCACGCGCGGGTCGTCGGCCATGGTCTGCGAGGCGCTGTTGCCGCCGATGGAGAACCCGGCCATCCCGATCCGCTTCCGGTCGATCATCCGGGAGTGCTTCCACGCCGGCTTCCGCCCGGTCAGCCGGTCCAGGACGAAGGACACATCCTTCGAGCGCCCCCGGGGCACGGCCGCGTACGCCTCCAGGTTCTCCGCCTCCGCCATGGCCTTGCACGCCACACAGGGCAGCACCCCCTTCCCGGGGACGGCCGTGGCGACCGACTCATAGGGATGGTCGAGCGAGGCGACGACATACCCCCGGCTCGCCAGTTCCTCCCCGAGAATGGTCATCGTGGCCCGGGGCAGCTCGAACCCGGGGGAGAGCACGACGAGCGGGCGCTTTCCCGCCACGGGTACGGCACGGTCGCGCGCGTGGGTACGGGTGGCGCTCACCCGCTCCGCGCTCCCGTCGGGCAGCATCCGCCCCACCGACGACCCGGCGAGCAGCGCGCGGGACTCCTCGACGGTGATGTACGGCCGGGCGGTGGGCTTCCCCGTCCCCTCGCGCGCCGGGTAGTACATCGACACCAGCACATCGCGCGCCCCGGAGGACGGCACCCAGTGGTCGGTCCGGCCGGTGTCGGTGAGATGGAGACTGCTGGTGCCGACGGCGTACCGGCCTCCCGGCGCGGGCAGTTCGAGCCGGGGCGCGGACTGCGCGGCGGCCGGAGCGGCGGCAGGGGTCTCCGCCGGGGCGGCGGCCGAGGCGGTCCCCATGAGGGGCAGCGGAAGAGTCAGTGCGAGCAGTGCGGTGACGGTACCGCGTCGGAGACTGGTCATGATCCACACGGTAGTTGGGGGCCGCGCGCACCTCATCGGCGTACGGAGTGATGTTCCGTACGCCGCGAGAGCGGGCCGGGCACCCCGCGCCGTACGCCTCCGGTCTGACCCCGACCCCGAGGACCCCTGAGGCGGCCCCCGGCGGACATTCCCCGCCGCCCGCCGCCGGACTTCGCGATGGCATTCGGCCCGGTGTCGCGGAATTCGATGTGAGCGGCCCGCGCCGGCAATTCCCGCGAACGCGCCTGCCGGACATCGCGCGATGGCCTCGGGAGAGGGCCTTTCACCTTCTTCTCCGAGGGGCCCGGCCACCGCGCGGGCCAAGTTCCGCAAAGGCGACTATCCGCTCAGAGTGGGCATAACAATGGCGGTTACATCGATCGCCCGGTGATGAGTGCGTCACCCTGTGCTCAACACCCGCCGCCATCCCCTTTGTTGTGATTCCGGGAGCACCGAACCGGGAAAACCCCAGGGGGCGCGACCATGTGTACACCCAACGGTGATCATCTCGTGATCCCGGCATTCTCGGCATCTCGGGAAAAGCGCCGGGGCCGGAGGCGGCCCGATGATCTACTGTGCATTCTCGCGTCGAGGGGGAACGTGAGTGCACGACGGGGCGTCAATTCACTGGGACGTCCCGTTTGTGCGGTGTCCCGCCCGTCCGCTCCCATCCGCTCCAGGGCAGGGACGGGATGCGGACGGGCGTGGGCGGCGACGGCTCCTCTCGATTGAATTCATGAATCACGAGAGGAAACCTGCATGGCAGATGCAATGGTGCTCCGGGCCCAGAAGTTCATCAATCAGGTCTATGTGCCCCGGGCCTCCGGCATCCCCAGGGTCGAGGAGAACGGCCGCACCTCCTGGGAGGTGATGTTCGCCCTCACCCGCTGTCTCCAGTACGAGCTCGGCATCACCGCCCTCTCGGACAGCTTCGGGCCCGGCACCCTCTCCGCCCTCACCACCAAGCACCCCAGAATCAACGCCGGTACGGTGCCCTCGGCCGACTTCTGCCGGCTCATCCAGTCCGCCCTCTACTGCAAGGGCTACGACGGCGGCGACATCGACGGCACCTGGAACGCACGGGTCTCGTCCTCCCTCACCGCCATGAAGACCGATATGGGCGTGGAGGGCGTCTATCCCGGTGACGACCTCACCCCCAAGGTCTTCAAGAGCCTGCTGACCATGGATCCGTATGTCACGGTCAGCGGCGGCACCAACAGCGTCCGCGCCGTCCAGCGGTGGATGAACGGCCGGTACATCAACCGCGCCGACTTCTTCATCGTCCCGTGCGACGGCATCCACTCCCGCAATGTCGCCAAATCCATGCTGCTGGCGATCCAGTACGAGCTGGGCATGGCCGACGGCGTCGCCAACGGCAATTTCGGCCCGGGCACCCGCAATGGCCTCAAGCAGCAGACCGTCCAGGCCGGATCCTCCGGCACCTGGGTGCTGCTCTTCAGCGCCGGAATGATCCTCAACCACCGTGATGTGGCCTTCAGCGGAGTCTTCAGCCCGGCCCTGCGCAGCGAGATCACCGCTTTCCAGGACTTCTCCAGGCTCCCGGTCACCGGCAACGGCGACTTCCCGACCTGGGCGTCCCTCCTCGTCTCCTACGGCGACCAGGACCGCAGGGGCAGCGCCTGCGACGGCGTCACCAAAATAACCACGGCCCGTGCCAACACCCTCAAGGCCGCGGGCTATCGGTACATCGGCCGCTATCTGACCAACCCGAGCGCCACCAGACTCCTGGAGAAGGCGATCCAGCCGGGCGAACTGGCAACCATCGCCGCCAACGGCCTCAGCTGCTTCCCGATCTACCAGACCTTCGGGGACGCGGTCACGCACTTCAGCTACATCAAGGGCAAGTCGGCCGCGCTCGCCGCGGCGAACGCCGCCCGGGACCACGGCTTCAAGAACGGTGCCCGGATCTTCTTCGCGGTCGACTTCGACGCCTACGACTACCAGGTCACCGACGCGATCATCCCGTACTTCGAGGGCATCCGCGACGGCATGGCGATGTTCGGGAACCCCTACCGGGTCGGTGTCTACGGACCCCGCAATGTCTGCACCCGGGTGGGCCGGGCCGGGCTGAGCACCGCGAGTTTCGTCTCCGACATGTCCAGCGGCTTCTCCGGAAACTACGGTTATGCGCTCCCCGCCGACTGGGCGTACGACCAGATCTCCACCATCACGGTGGGGACCGGCGACGGCAGCATCAACATCGACAACAACATCGCCTCCGGCCGCGACACCGGCGAGAACTCCTTCAACCCGGCCGCGACCCCCAAGCACGATGTCGGTTTCGCGCTCTCGTACTTCAACGCGATGAGCTCCGACATCAACTCCTACATGACCTCGATCGGGCACCCCGGCGAGAACATCCAGCGCATCTTCAGCCACCACCAGTGCCTGGAGACGATCATCGCCAATGACGCGCTGGTCACCTCACTGGCGCGCACGTACAACATGCGCAAGGCGCTGATCCAGACCAGCGCGTACTGGGAGATGCGGCACTACGACGTCATCGACCTCTCCATGGACGCGGCCGTCACCTACTACCACACCGGACTCGGCGGCGGACTGACGCCGAAGCGGGACTCCAGCACCGGAATCGCCCAGATCAGCGGCGATGTCGGCATCCTGGCCTGGAACCACTGCATCCGCGCCGGACTGGCCGCCGGCACCGTCACCGACCGCACGGTGGACGCCGACATCTGGACGATGTGGCAGAAGCTCAACCAGGACAACGCGCACTCCCTGCGCACCGTTCCCCTGATCCACATCTGGGGCGCCGCGGGCAAGCCCGGCGGCGGAAACCCGCCGGGCGGCGAATCCGTGCTCCGTCCGCCGTCGCTCGACTACACCGACACGGAGACGTACCAGCTCATCCGCCGCTACCAGGGCTGGGGCGACGAGGCCGAGACGCACGCACAGCAGAGAATGCCGCTGTACCACCTCTTCGAGAAGTACAACAGCGTCATCCGCGGACTGTGAGCTGAATGCAGCAGGCATCGAACCACGCGCCCGGCCGGGCGGCCGATCAGGTACTGGCGTACGCCGGACACCACCCCATCGCCGTCCTCGCCATCGTCCTGTTCGGACTCATCGCCATCCTGATGGGTCTGGTGTACCTCTGTGTCACCCTCGCCGCCCGGCGCGCGAAGCCGCGCACGGCGGCGGAGAAGTGGCGTGCCGGCTCGGTCGCCTGCGTCTGCGCGGCCATCGCCCTCTATGTGTGGGGCGCGCTGCATCTGGTGCTGCTGGACGAGACCGCGCAGTCCGAGTCCTGCCGGAACACCGGCGGCCCGCAGCAGGCCGCGCGAGTCGACGGATACATCGGGGAGTACGTCCCCCTCCGTCTCGTCTGCCACATCAGCGAAGGCGGCAGCTACACCACCGCGGTCCCGGGCTATGTGAACCCGGGCGTGGCGATCCTGGTCCTCGCGGCCCTGGTCACCGGTGGTGTCGCCGCGGCCGAACGCGCCGAGCTGAATCGCAAGTCCACCCAGAAGGGGAACTGACCGTTGAACAACCCCGGCATCTCACGCCGTACGGCCCTGGGCCGCGCGGGCGCCGTCCTCGGCGCCGCGGCCCTGGCCTCCACCGCCGGCTCCGTCCTCCTCGCCGGTCCCGCGTACGCGGCTCCCGGGCCGACGGTGCCGGACGGCAAGGAGATCGACGCCGCGCTGAAGCGTTACCGGGACCGCCGGTCGCGCGTCTTCACCGGAAAGCCCAGCCGCAACGGCTGGGAGATGGAGAAGGCCGCCGACGCCGGCGGCTCGATCTGGACCCGCCAGGTCCCCGGCACCCAGCTGGACGGTGTCGCCGTCCGCCTCGGTGACGTGGAGACCGTGCTGCTCCATGTGATCCGCCGCTTCCACTACGAGATCGACGCGCTCCGGCGCGGCGATGTCATCGGCTGGCGGAGCCCGGGTGAGGTCCGCAAGGGCCTGGCCGAGGGCAACCAGGCGTCGGGCACGGCGGTCCAGATCCGTCCCGGCCACTACCCGCACGGCGCGAAGGGCGGCTTCTTCCCGTCCCAGCTCGTCGTGGTCCGCGACATCCTCGCCGAACTGGACGGCACGGTCCGCTGGGGCGGCGACGACGCCAAGCCCGACGAGTCGCTGTTCTCCATCGCGGTCCGCCCCGGCGACACCCGCCTGTCGAGGGTCGCGGCGAAGCTCCGGGGCTGGAGCGACACGCCCTCCGAGGGCCCCGGCACCCAGGTCGACGTCCTGGAGAAGGGCCGCCGGGGTTCGGCGAGGGCCCTGGAACGCCGCCAGCGCGCGACGGCCGCGTAGCCGCCCGCCCCTGTGACCGGCGGCCCCCGCCGGGAAGGACCGCCTTCCCGGCCGGGGCCGCCCCCATTTCCGGCCACGGCAGTGCGGTGTCCAGCACGACCGGCGGATGACCGGAGGCGCTCCGGGCGCCCCGGGTGTCATGCGTCCGGGTACGCAGGGGCCGGCGGGCCGCGCACCAGGATGTGATCGAGCCGCAGCGGCACGGGCTCATCGGCGTACGCGTACCCCACGGTCGCGGCCCGCTCCCGGCCGGTGAGCGACTGCGGGTCGCGCCACCCCGAGTTGATCAGTACGCGCATGCTCACCGCCCGGTGGGAACCACGAGTACGCACCAGGTGCAGGCCCCATCGGCGCTGACCCCCCACCCGTCGGAGAGCGCGCCCACGAGCAGCAGCCCCCGCCCGCCCTCGTCCCCGGGCCCGGCGACGCGCGTCCTCCCGGCGCCGTGCCGTGCTCCCGGCCCCCCGGTGACGCTGATCCAGACATGGCCCCGGGTCCGCCACAGCCGGGTGGCGAGGGCGGTTCCGTGACCGTGCCGGACACCGTTCGTCACGAGCTCCGAGACGAGTACGTCAACGGTCTCGATGAGCTCCGCCAGCCCCCACAGCCGCAGTTGCACCCGCGCGAGCCGCCGCATCTGGGCCGGCAGGGTCCGGTCCGGCGCGGTGACGGGGCCGCCGCGCTCGGTGGTGCGGGCGAAGGTCACATCGAAGCCGGCGGTGATGTCGGGGACGCCGGTGTTCATGTGCCCGAAGTGGCGCACGGTGGCGGCGTGAGGTGTGGAGACGGCGGTGAGCGGCATGGCCCGGTCCTCCAGTGGGGGTTTTCGGACAGGGCGAGGCCGGACCGTGGGGTTGGAGGGTCCAGGTTTGCGTATCGCCGTCCGGCTTGCTCTGGCGCAACTACGGTGCTGGATATGAGAGTTACTATGCAAGCGCAAAAGGCCAAGGGCTCTGAATTGGCACATGCCGGACCAGGGGCATGGGCTGCCCAGGTGGGGACAGGGGGTGGCACACTCGGGGGTACGACCTGCGTCGGCACCCCACAGAGGTCACGTCAGAAACCGGCAGACCGATGAGGAGAGGACACAGCGAGGTGGCAGCGAAACGGGGCGCGACGTTCCGGCGCAGGGAGCTCGGCAAGGAGTTGCGGAAGCTCCGCGACAAGAAGGGCATGACACTTCAGGACGTGGCGAAGGAGCTGGGCTTCTCGTTCACGAAGCTGGCCCGGGTGGAGATCGGCGAGAACGACCTGCCCCGGGTGGCGGACCTGGAAGCCCTGATGGACTTCTACGACCTGAACATGGCGAGGGAGGACAGGGAGACACTGCTCCAGCTCCACCGCGAATCCCTGAGCAAGGAGCCGTGGACGCCGTACAAGGCGTTCATGCCGTCGAAGATGCCGACGTATCGGGGACTGGAGCAGGACGCGAGAGTGATGCGGGCCTTCCAATCGAGCTTCATTTACGGGCTCCTGCAGACAGAGGCGTACACCCGGGCCCTCTACACCATCGCCAAACCGGTGGAAGAGACCACCTCGGAGTACATCGAGCAGAACGTCAGGCTGAGGATGGAGCGGAAGGAATTGATCACCCGCTCTGACAGCCCACTGGAACTTCGCGTCGTCATGGATGAGGCAGCGGTCCGCAGGATGGTGGGCAGCCCTGAGGCGATGCGCGGCCAATACGACGAAATCGTGGAGTTGAGCCGTCTGGACAATGTGACTGTCCAGATCCTCCCGCACGATGTCGTCACCTACCGCACGGAGAGCGACTTTGCTCTCCTCGACTTCGCCGAGACGCTTGCCCCGGTCGTACAGGTGGACATGCCGAACACCATCAGCGTCACTGACGAGCGACGAGAGGTCCAGCGAAACGTCCGACGCTTTGACGCCATGCGAGACAGTGCCCTGCCCCCCGCTCGTACAGCAAGTTTCCTGGAAGAACTGGCACGACAGTGGGAGTAGTCATCACTACGCACATCCTGGCCACTGATGTGGCCGAAGAGTCCGCCTGGTTCAAGTCTTCCTACAGCAACAACACTGGGGGGAACTGTGTGGAGGTCGCGGCGCTGACCGGTGCCGCCGGCGTCCGCGACTCCAAGACACCCGAGGGCCCCGCGCTTGTTGTTCCGTCAGGCGCCTGGCACAGGTTCGTCGGCTTCGCGGCGGACGCGGCCACGACCTGAGTCCCGGAGCCACACCATCCGAACCGGGGTGCTCGTACCCTCTGCACGCGGGTATGGGCACCCTCGGACTATTCGCTGCGGCTGTCCGGAACTGATGTTCCCCAGCTCCAGGGGTGATTTGCCCAATCGGCGGCTGAACTCCCCTGTCGGGTCCGCTTCCCAGGGTCGCGTCATGTGCTTCGCCGCCCGTGCTGCGGCAAGCTCCGCGAACGGTCCGGCTTGGCGGGCGAGCCAAGGCGGTAGAGGCGGCGCGGATTCTAGTGCTGGATACGAGCGGGACAGCGCAGGCCGCGAGTCGTGAGGTTCGGTGAGCAGGTCACCAGAGCCACGGAATGGAAGACCGTTCCCTTCATGTAGTGACCAAGGGACACGTCCCCGCCCCACGTCAGCCGCTCGATCGCCGCCGCCACCAGGAGAAGCAGTCTGGCGGTGTCCCGGTCCTCGTCAGAGGCGAATCGAGGGGCGAACTCGGTGAGCTGGTGCCCCAGCCATTCGCCTGCTTCCTTCGGCTCCTCCCAAGTGCCCCGAATCATGGAGGCCGGCTTCATGAGCCAGTGCGAGGTCTGAAGCGGGGGCACATCAGCAGTCGGGAACATGGTCACGGCCTCCCGATACCGGTCGTGCACGTCCGGCTCGCTGGTCGCGGTCGGGGCCTGGCCGGGGGGTCTTCGGATGCTCTCCCGGTCGAAGGTCTTCTTCTCCCCGAGCCATGAGTAACCGTGATGATGCACTGCGGCTCCGTTCAGAGGGGCCACGGCTGCCCCGCCCGGCGCGCGTGGGCGGGCGGGGCAGCCGGTTCAGGCTGGTGCGGTGGTGGGGTCAGGCGGAGAGGCCGAAACGGGCAGGGGTGATCCCTGCGGCGTCCAGCTCCGCCGTGGTGAATCGCAGCGGCTCGGCGTTCGGGCGCTTGCTGTCACCCACGGCCCAGACGTCCGGGGCGATCTGCGCGAGGGTCACGCACGCCTCGCCGTCCGGGTGGGTGTTGCCGCCGCATGCCTTCACGAAAACCGCGTCCTCGATGCTGAGTGTGTAAAGCTTCAATCCGTCGGACATGGCTGATCACCCTTCTTTTCGTTCTCGCTGGCCGTCAATACATGGTCAGGGGCCGGCGGGAAGTAGCGGAAGGGCTAGTCACGTTGACGCATGAACGCTTCTGAGGCTTCGTTCAGAAATATTGAAGCCAAATTTCCTGTGAGGGCGTGAGACCAGAGCAGCTCGAACAAATTCAGGTGATGCATGACATCTCTGGGGTCGCGCAGGGCGACCTCTCCGGAGAACAATTCCACTGTCACGAGGCGGTCATCGTAGACGACGAAAATGTTCATAGGGGCAGCCGGAACGTGTCGGACCTGTGGGATTATCCCGATCTCGACGTTTGGTTTCTCGTTGACTTCCGCCATGTGTGCACACTGTGCAGCCATGACTTCGGGTTTCGCCCGCCGCCACTTCACGGCTTGTTCGGTCATGAGGAACCAGAAGGATCGGGAGGGGTCGTCCAGGGCGGCCTGGCGGTCCATGCGCGCCCGAACGGCCCGGGATACATTTCTGGCCGGATCTCCGGTCACGGTGGGCGACAGTGTTTCAACAGCGTATTCACGGACATGCAGGAGGCCTGTCGGGATCGCGGGGAGGAAATGCCGCATTTCCCGCGAGGAAGACTCGAGCGCCTTGAGCTCTGCTTGCTTTCGGTGGAGCCCGACACGCGCATATGCCCGCCATGATGCGTAATCGACATTGGCGCTCCGGGCCAGCCCCAGTAGCTCGTTGGCAACCTCCGCCGGTACGGCAAGGGCCTTCAGGATTCGCTCAACGTCAATGACCGTTGGCAGCGCGCGACCGGTCTCAATGCGGCTGATCTTTGTCTGGCTCATGTTGCAGCGAAGTGCCAGGCGTTCGCCACTCAGGCCGGAGGCGTGACGGAGATCCCGAAGAGCCTCCGCCAAGTCTCTCCGTTCTCGTTGCTGTGCTTCAGGTTCGATAGGCACTGAATGGTACGGAGCCTTCCAGGGCGAGGTCCCGCCACGCGAGATACTTGCCCAAGTCCGGATCCTGGATCAGCTCACGGTTGATCTGCGTCCCGTCCGGCCGGTAGTTGAGATGTACGACTGTTGTTTCGTCGAACATCCAGAAATCTTGATCGGGGAGTCCGGGATTTGAGTCGTTGGTCAGGTCGACTATTTGGTAGTTCTCTCCGGCTGCGACGTTCCCGGGAATGCACCATTCGAAGAGATATCGCCCGTATGGCGTGAGGGGCCTGTGTACGATCTTGGCGCGGGTAATCGTCCGCCCACTTGCCGTATGGTCCCGGATTGTCTGATGCCACGATGCGTTGAATCCGTTCGGCTTCCGGTCCCCGGCAAGGAAGCTGCGGACCGTTTCAGCCTCGGCCGGCATGGTGTAGGTCTGGTGTACTTCGAGCCGGAAGGCGGAGTGCTTGAAGGAGCGGAAGCACTCCTGCCACTCTTCGCCGTCCAGCAGTACGAGGCTAGATCCATCCACGGGAGCGGGCCGCCTCCTTCAAAATGTCCTCGGGGATCAGCACGACTGATTCGCCATCCGGCGTCGGGTGGGTCACGTCATACCCCTGGATCGCCAACATTCCGGGTTGCGGTGTGGCGTACACGGTTGGACAGTCACCGTTTGAGCAGTCGTCGTCCCTCCCGCAGGGTCCGCCGGCAATCACCCGCAGTTCGTTCACTGAGCCCCCTCTGGTCTGTGTGGTCAGCAAGTTACGGACGGTCATGCTCCTGTTGCAAGGTGGCTCGCAGTTCAGTCACGTAGTCGCATAGACCCGTGCGCGCGGGGCCCCGGGGCCGCGTGCGTCGCCGAGTTGGCCGGCCCGGCGGCCCGGCAGCCGGTAGGCCGAGCCGCTGGCTGCGACGGGGAGATCGAGGTGGCCGTGTCCATGAGGCGCGAAGCCCCGCTATTCGGGCAGATTCCCGTCGCCGCCCATGTTCGCGACGATGCGCCGCAGCACATTGATGGTGGTCACGTACTCCTGCGGGTCGACGCCCTCATGGGTGCGCTCCAGAACCCGCAGATTCCGCTGCTTGGCGCGCTCCCGTCCGGCGACACCCTCCTCGGTGAGGCTCATGGTGCCGCCGGTCTCCAGCAGCCACCCCCGGTCCACCAGGTTGTCGAAGACGGCGTGGAAGTCGGTGTCCATGTCGTCGTACGGCGTCAGCCGCTCGATCAGGGCCGCCCTGGTCCACCGGCCGGGGTCGCCGGCGGCGTGGTTGAGGGTCCACCAGTGGGGCTGGGTGAGATCCTCGACCGCGAGCTGGTCGCGCAGGGCGCCCACCACCAGGCGGTACGCCATGCCCGTCCATGCCCCGGCGGGCTGGGCGGAGATCTGCTCGGGGGAGTACTCCTTGAGATTCATCGCCGTTTCGCTTCCTGTCGGCCGTACCGTTCGGATGCGACTCACCGTATGACCTCAAGTTAGCTTGAGGTCAAGGGTGTCGCGGACCGCTTCAGGTTCGCGCAAGCTGCTGCGGCAGCGGGTCCCGGTGCACCACCACCAGCCCCGACACCGCACGGGTCAGCGCCACATAGAGGCGGCGCAGCCCGGTGCGCTCATCGGGCTCGCCCGCCACCACCAGCGACGGTTCGTCCAGGACGACATGGTCGTACTCAAGGCCCTTCGCCAGGGACGCGGGGACCAGCGTCAGCCGGGACTCGGCGGTGGTCTCGGCGCCGGGGTCCAGATGGGGCAGGCCCGCCGCCGCGAGGGCGGCGGACAGGGCGGGGATCCGGGAGTCCGCCGCGATCAGGCCGATGGACCCCTCCCGGCGGAGGGACTCCACGCAGGCCGCGAGGACCGCCGCGTCCAGCTCGGCGGTGCCGGCGGCACCGGTGGCGTCCACGGCACCGGCGGGGCCCGCCGGGGCCGGGAGCGCGCGGATCTCCAGCGAGCCCGGGGCGTCACGGACCGAGCTGACCGCCGCGAGCCCCGGGGACATGTGCGGCAGCAGCCGCGAGGCGTAGGCGATCACCTCGCGCGGTACGCGGAAGCCCGCCGTCAGCTCCTCCACCACCGCCTCCGGCTTGCCCAGATGGGACAGCGCCTCCCGCCAGCTCTCCGTGGCCCACGGAGTGGTGCCCTGCGCCAGATCGCCCAGGACCGTCGCCGAGCCCGTCGTGCAGCGGCGGCCCACCGCCCGGTACTGCATCGGGGAGAGATCCTGCGCCTCGTCCAGCACCACATGGCCGAGCGAGTGGGTGCGCTGGATCAGATCCGCCGCCTCGTCGATAAGCACCGCGTCCGCCGCCGACCACTTCGCCGCGCGGACGCTCCGGGCCGGCTTCTGCCACAGGATCGTCCGCTGTTCCTCCGCCGAGAGAACGCCCTCGGCCCGCGCGGCCAGGAACTCCGGGTCGGAGAGCAGCCGCAGCACCAGTTTCGCCGGATCCACCGCCGGCCAGACCGCCTTGACCACCGCCTTCACGGCGGGGTTGCGCGCCACCGCGTCCTGGACGCGGTCGTCGGGGGCCTCGCCGGACTGTTCCATCCGGACCAGCACCGCATGGGCGATCCGCTGCGGAAGGGCGTCGCGCGCCGCGCCGTACCGCATGTCGCGCGCCAGCAATTCGGTGACCAGCTCCTCCAGTTCGTACGCCGGGATCCGCCAGCGGCGCGAGCCGCGCACCACCATCAGCGGCTCGGCGGGGAGCGTGACATGGGAGCGGACCGCGCGGCGCAGCACCTCGGCCATGCGGGCGTCACCCTTGAGGACGGCCGCCGGAGCCTCGTCCGCACCCCGGATCTCGACATGGGCCACCAGGTCGGCGACGGTCGCCTGCTTTACCTCCAGCTCGCCCAGCGCGGGCAGCACTTGCTCGATGTAGTGGAGGAAGGAACGGTTCGGCCCGATCACCAGTGTGCCCGTGCGCGCCAGCCGCTCCCGGTGCGCGTACAGCAGATACGCCACCCGGTGCAGGCCCACCGCGGTCTTCCCGGTGCCGGGGCCGCCCTGGACGCAGACCGTGCCGCCGAGCCCCGACCGCACGATCTCGTCCTGCTCGGGCTGGATGGTGGCCACGATGTCGCGCATCGGGCCGACGCGCGGGCGCTCGATCTCCTCCTGGAGAAGGCGGCTGGTGCCGCTCTGCTCGGCGGGGTCGTCGAGGTGCTCGTCCTCGTACGCGGTCAGGATTCCGCCGGTGTAGCCGAACCGGCGGCGCAGCCCGATGTGCTGCGGGTCCTTCCGGGAGGCCCGGTAGAAGGGCTGGGAGACGGGGGCGCGCCAGTCCACCACCATCGGGTCGCCATGGGCGTCGTGGACATGGCGGCGGCCGATGTGGAAGCTCTGTCCCTCCTGCGCGGTGGGCAGATAGTCGAGCCGGCCGAAGAAGAGCGGGGTGTGGGTGAGATCCGCCAGCTCCTTGACGCGGAGCTCCTTCGCCGCCTCCAGGGCGGCGGCATTGACCCAGTTCGCCGCCACATCCCTGATGTCGAGTGCTTCGGCGTCCTGCCGCATCACCCGCAGAGCGGCGCGGGAGGCGGCGAGATGAGCGCGTTCCCGGTCGAGGGGGGCGGGGTCGGGAGCGTACGCGGGCACAGGTCGCCTCCGGAGCGAGAGAGAGCGGGGGCCACCCGTACGGGATCGGCGGGGCGCTGCCCGAGGGCGCGCGAGCCCCGGCGGAATGCCGGACGAGAGGCCCTGTGGCTGGTGGGACCGGCCGGTTTCCGTCCGGGCGGCGGCGCTCCTCGACGAGAGGGAGGCGGGAAGACGCGCGAGTTTACTCAGCGCCCCGGAGGAGTGCGAACCGTTTTCTCCCCGACAGGGATGACGGCGGTCTCCTCCTGAAGTGCCGCACCCCCGAGGCGACCCCTATGCCTGTGGTCGTACCGCGCGGGGCCCCCGGTTCACTCCCTGGGCCGATGTGCCGGGAGCGGCGGAAAGCCACCATGGACACATGACCACAGCGAGCTTCACCCCCGCGTCCGAGATCCCCCGTCCCCGCGGCCGGCACGGCGCCGGCGCCCCCGCCGACGGCGGGGCGGCGCACGGCGTCGGCGGCGCGCTGCGGGCCGTCAGGGTCTTCGCCGCCGCCATATTCAGCGTCACCGTGCTCGGTGAGTACGGCGAGGAGGTCGGCGTCCGGCGCTGAGCCCGGGCCCGGCCCGCGCCGGCGTCCGGGCCGTGTCCTCACAGCCCCGTCCGGCCACCGGCTACCGCAGCAGCTCGTCCGCGTCCACGATCCGGTACGCGTACCCCTGTTCCGCGAGGAACCGCTGCCGGTGCGCCGCGAAGTCCTGGTCGATCGTGTCCCGGGCGACCACCGAGTAGAAGCGGGCCTCGTGGCCGTCCGCCTTCGGGCGGAGCACCCGGCCCAGCCGCTGGGCCTCCTCCTGGCGTGAGCCGAAGGTGCCCGAGACCTGGATGGCGACCGTCGCCTCGGGCAGGTCGATGGAGAAATTCGCCACCTTCGAGACGACCAGTACCGAGATCTCGCCCTGCCGGAAGGCGTCGAACAGCTTCTCGCGCTGCGCGTTCGGCGTCTCGCCCTTGATGACCGGCGCGTTCAGATGCTCACCCAGCTCGTCGAGCTGGTCGATGTACTGCCCGATGACCAGGGTCTGCTCGCCGCGGTGCTTGGCGACCAGCGCCTCCGTCACCTTCCGCTTGGTCGCCGTGGTGGCGCAGAAGCGGTACTTCTCCTCCGGCTCGGCCGTGGCGTACGCCAGCCGTTCCGCGTCGGTGAGATTCACCCGCACCTCGACACAGTCCGCCGGGGCGATATAGCCCTGGGCCTCGATCTCCTTCCACGGCGCGTCGAAGCGCTTGGGACCGATGAGCGAGAAGACGTCCGACTCGCGGCCGTCCTCGCGCACCAGCGTGGCGGTCAGGCCGAGCCGGCGCCGGGCCTGGAGATCGGCGGTGAATTTGAAGACCGGCGCGGGCAGCAGATGCACCTCGTCGTAGACGACCAGGCCCCAGTCCCGGGAGTCGAAGAGCTCCAGGTGGGGGTAGATGCCCTTCCGCTTGGTGGTCAGCACCTGATAGGTGGCGATGGTGACCGGGCGGATCTCCTTGCGGGTGCCGCTGTACTCGCCGATCTCCTCCTCGGTCAGCGAGGTCCGCTTCACCAGCTCGTGCTTCCACTGGCGGGCGGAGACGGTGTTGGTGACCAGGATCAGCGTGGTCGCCTTGGCCTCCGCCATCGCACCCGCTCCGACCAGGGTCTTTCCGGCACCACAGGGGAGGACGACCACTCCGGAGCCGCCGTGCCAGAAGCCCTCCACGGCCTGGCGCTGGTACGGGCGCAGCGACCAGGTGGTCTCGTCCAGCTCGATCGGGTGGGCCTCGCCGTCCACATAGCCGGCGTGGTCCTCGGCGGGCCAGCCCAGCTTGAGGAGGGTCTGCTTGATCTGGCCGCGCTCGGAGGGGTGCACGGCGACCGTGTCGGGGTCGAGCCGGGCTCCCACCAGCGGCTGGACCTTCCTGGAGCGGAGGATCTCCTCCAGTACCGGGCGATCGGTGGTGGTGAGCACCAGGCCGTGCACGGGGTGCTTGGAGAGGGTGAGACGGCCGTAGCGCGCCATCGTCTCGGCGATGTCGACCAGCAGGGCATGCGGGACGGGGTAGCGGCTGTACTGGACCAGGGCGTCCACGACCTGCTCGGCGTCGTGTCCGGCGGCACGGGCGTTCCACAGGCCCAGGGGGGTGACCCGGTAGGTGTGGATGTGCTCGGGCGCGCGCTCCAGCTCCGCGAAGGGGGCGATGGCGCGGCGGCAGGCGTCGGCCTGCTCGTGGTCGACCTCCAGGAGGAGGGTTTTGTCGCTCTGGACGATGAGAGGTCCGTTCACACCTGCGCCCTTTCGGTGAAGGCGGTGCTGCCGATACGGCCGGGAGCCGGCCGGCCCCGGGACCGGCCGGGGGTGCCGGTGCGGTGGGGCGGTCGGCCGGTGCGGCCAAACCTCCAGTGTGCCGCACTGAGTATCCGGGCGGAGGAAATGAGTACGCGAGCGGTGCCGGACGGGGGCCGGCCGGGGTTGAGTGGGGCCATGAGCAGCCCGACACCGCAGAATCCGCAGGGGGACCGGCACGGGCCCGCCGGCGGCCGTGATCCGTACGGTCCCGGTGGTCCCGGTGATTCCGGTACGGGCCGGCAGGAGGCGCCCGCGGCGATTCCGCCGTATGTGCCGCCCGCCGTGCCGGGCCCGTCCGATCCCGACCCCTGGTGGTGGGCGCCGCCCGCGCTCGCCACCGCGCTCGCGCCGGTGCTGGCGTACACCGATCTCACCGGGATCCCCAACTTTCCGCCACCGCTGGCGCTCGGCTGTCTGCTGCCGCTGCTGCTGATCGTGACCGCCTGGCTCCAGAAACGGACCATCGGGCGCCGCACCCGGCGGCGGGTGCTCGCCGGAGCGGCTTGTCTGCTGGCCTATTTCTATACAGAGGTCGTGATGGCGGTCCTGTTCGGTGTGGTGGCGGTGAGGCTGGTGTTCAAAATCGTGAGCGCAACGGTGTAGTACGGGGCCGGTCCGGCAGGTTGCGCGGCGGGTCCGGGGGAACCCGCGAACCATGACGGGACAAGGGCAGCGGTATCCAGAGCAACCGGAAGATCCGACAGGGCCGGCACGGCCCACCGTGCAGGACGGGACAGCGGACGGAACACCCGACGGAACACCCGACGGGTACGGGTCACGGGCCGGGGATCCGTACGCCGGGAAGGACGGATCACAGGCCGGCGACCACGACGGGGAGCGGGCCGGGGAGCGGGCCGGCGGACGGCGCGCGGTCGCCCTGCGGGTGCTGATCATGACCCTGGGAGTCCTCGCCCTGATCGGGTTCTCCTTCGTCCTCGCCCGGCTGACCCTCACCCCCTCCACCGCCTCCGCCGACATCGCCGGGGCCAATCTGCGGCCCGGCCGCTCCCTGAACCAGTACGTGCAGGAGTACACCTTCCTCGCCGCCTGCAAGCAGATCGGCGGCAATCTGCTGCTCGGTGTGCCCTTCGGGCTCTTCCTGCCGGTCCTGGTGCCCCGCAGGATGCGGATGCTGCGGGTCGTCCTCACGGCCGCCGTGGTGATGATGCTGGTGGAGCTGGTGCAGGGCGCGATCGTCGAGGGCCGGGCCTTCGACGTGGACGACGTCATCCTCAACACCACCGGTGCGCTGATCGGCTATCTGCTGATCGGCCGGCGGGTCGGGCACCACTTCCACGCGCTGGCGCGGCGGCGCGACCGGGAACGCCCCGGGAAGGCGCGCGCGGCGGGTCTCGACGGTGCCGTCACGCGCCGCCGGCTGTTCAGGCCGGGTCGTCGGCGAGTTCCGCGACGCCCGTGATGCGGTGCAGCGGGAAGGTCCGCACCTCGTCCGCCGTGTGGTCGTACGCGGTGACGAAACCGCCCTCCACCCGCACCGGCGCGATGACCCGCTGGCTGGCCGAGCCCTCCGCGTTCACGTAGCCGATCCAGATCGCCGAGCCCGTCATCGCCGCCGCCTGGACGGTGGCCAGGGTCTCCGCCGACGACGTCCGCGGCAGGCCCCCCGTGCCGCCGCCCGGTCCGGCCGGTGCCGGGTCCGCGGCGGGTTTGCGCTCCACCGTGGCCGCCAGGTCACCGGCCCTGATCGCCCGCACCGCCGCCCCCAGCAGGGTCGCGTCCGGCAGCGGCGGACCGTCCGGCACCGGGGCCGGGGGCGTGCGCGCAGGGGTGCGCCGGGCATGGGCGCGGGCGATCAGGACATCGCCGGACGTCGACTCCGCGGCGGGCGCGAAGCCCATCGTCCGCAATCCGGCGAGCACCGCGGACGGCTCCGTCCGGGCCGCCAGCACGGTCGGGGCGAGCCGGCGCAGCAGCAGATCCTGGGAGCGCTTGTCGGCGAGGATCTCGTCCAGCAGCGCCTCGTCGTCGCAGCGGATGTACGCCGACGCCACCCCGACCCGCAGATGACCGTGGCGGCGGGCCACATCGTCGATGAGATAGCTGAGCGGCTGCGGCACGGGCGTGCGCGAGTGCGACGCCAGGAAGGTGTGCAGATCGGAGGCCGACCGGCCGGCGTCCAGGGCTCTGCGCACCGAGGCCGGGGTGAAGCGGTAGACCGTGGCCCCGCCCTTGGACTCGATGTCCGCCAGCACGGCGAGGGTCTCCGCGAGCGGGCGCTCCAGCGGGCCGGGGGCGACCGCCGTCAGATCCGCCTGGAGCAGCACATGATCCAGGGGGGAGGGCAGCAGCGGCGCCAGCGCCTCGGCCGCCGGATCCGCACCCGGGCGAAGGTCCGTGTCCGGGGGCAGCAGCGCCCGGCCGTGGGCCGAGAGCGCGCCCCGGCCCGTCACACCCAGCGTCTCCGCCTCCGTCAGGGTCCAGGCGGCGATCCGCGACCGCAGATCCACCGGGCCGGCGCCGTGGCCGTCCGCGCCCGTGCCCGCCCGCAGCGGGCGCTCCCAGCGCAGCCGGGCCAGTACCGACTCGGGGTCGGCCGCGGTGCCCTCCGGGAGCCCGGCCAGCAGCTCCAGGATCCGGCGCCGCACCTCCGGGGTGGCCGAGCGGTCCAGATCGGGGCCGAGCACCGCCAGCGTCCGCCCCTTGCTGTCCTGCCCGCCCACCAGGCCCGGGGTGCGGGTCGCGGTCAGCCACGCGCGGGCGAGGACCGCCCAGCGCTCCGGCGCCGGGCGGGTCAGCCACTCGTCGTACGCCGGGGTCGGGGCGTACCGCTCGTCCGCCTCGCCGTCCGAGGCCAGCAGCCCCGCCGCGTACGCCAGCTCCACCCAGAAGGCGGCCATCGGCTCGCTCGTGTCCAGCGCGGCGGCGGCCCGCTTCAGATCCCGTACCGACAGACCGCCGGCGCGCAGCACCGCCGGGCCGCCCTCGTGCCAGTCCTGGAGCAGATCCTCGACCGCCGTCAGCGCGGTGTACGCCTGGCCGGCGGCCGTGCCGTCGACCAGTTCGGGCCGTCCGGGCGCGGCGGCCGGGGTGATCTCCGGCGGCACCGGCTCCGGGGTGCGGTGCGCCCGGCCGGCCCGCAGATGGAGCGCCGCCTCGCGCGGCAGCACCACGGTGCGGGCCGAGACGGCCAGCAGCAGACCCCGGTCGCGCAGCCAGCGCACGGGAGGGGTGGGGCTGGAGGTGACCTCGCCGTACGGCGGTCCCCACACCAGCCGGTCCAGGACCGCCAGTGCCTCCGCCGGTGCCGTGTCCAGCAGATCGCCCATCCGCTCCCGGTCGGTGAAGAGCGCCGTCAACGCCGCCACCGCCGACACCGGATCGTGGGTGGTCGGCAGTCCGGCCGCCGCCAGGATCTCCTGGAGCCGGCCCGGGGACATCCCCGCCGTGGATTCGGCGACGCTCGGGCCGAGCCCGGTGGGGGAGGGCCGGGAGGGCGACGGGGCCAGCAGCTCGCGCGCGGTGCGCACCAGCCGGAGCCGGTCGTCGCCGCCCCACACCAGCGCCTGGGTCCGCAGCACGGCGACCGCGCGCGGCAGCGCGGCCGCGACCGCCGGATCGCCGTCGTCGCCGGTCAGCAGCGCGAGCAGGTTGTCATATGAGGCCGCGTCGGGCGCGACGGCGAGCGCCTCGGCGGCCTGGAGGGTGAACCGGTCGAGCCGTTCCAGGGCGCGGACGACCGAGGCCCGGGTGCCCGCTCGGGTGGCGAGCTGGGTCAGATCCCCGGGCACGGGGCTGAGCAGATCGGGGCGGGCGCGCAGCAGCGCGGCCAGCTCCTCGTCACCTCGGGCGCGCAGGGCATCGGCCAGTGTGCGCGGACTGCTTGCTTCGGGCGTGGTCCCCATCCGCCCCACGTTAGTCCCTGGAGTGCTCGACGGGAGTCCCCGAAGAGCCGGGGTCGCGCTACGGTCGGCTGGCAACGTCGGGGAACGTCAGGGGAAGAGCCGTGGGTATCGAGAGCGACCAGCTCGTCTACGACTATCTGAGCCGGGTCGGCGATCTGGCCCAGCAGCGGCAACTGCCGTCCGGGGCCCGGATGCGGCTGGTGTCGTCGCTGCGGAGCGAGATCGACCGGGAACGGGCCGGCGCCGCGGCGGACAACCCCGCGTCGGTACGGAGAATTCTCGGCAGACTCGGCACCCCGGACGAGGTCGTGGCGGCGGCGGGCGACGATCCGCCCGCCCCGCCTCCCCCCTCCGCCCCGCCGGCCGCCCCGGCGCCCCCGCCCCCGGCGGCGGCTCCCGGAGCCCGCCCGCCCGGCGGCAGGGGCGGCGGTTTCCGGGTGCCGGGCCTGGGCGGGCTGCCCGGACAGCGGGGACGCCGCCGGGTGCCGCGCCCCCGCCGCGACTCGCCCGCCGTGCCGCAGCCGCCCGCCGGGGCGATGCCGCCGCATCTGGCGCCGATGGACGAACTCGGCTCATCGGAGGCGGATGTCGACTGGTGGAGCGTCACGCCCCGGCCCTTCGGCGCGGGCGAGCGGGTCGCCGGCTTCACCGGCGGGGTCGAGATCCCCGAAATACTGAAACCGCCGCCACCCGCCGATGACGACGACGCCGATTCCGATTCCAATTCCGATCCCGGTGCCGAACCGGCGGCGCCGGCGGGCGCGGAGAAGGCGGACGGACCGGCTTCCGGGGGTACACGGAGGGCCGCGCTCCGGCTGCTCCGGGGACGCCTGCGCCGTACGCCGGAGGCCGCGCCCGCCCCGGTCGCCGAACCGGCCGCCGAGGCGCCGCCCGGCCGCCTCGCCCGTCTCGGCAACCCCTTCCTGCTCCTGGCCGCCGCGCTGCTGATCGCCGGCGCGGCGTTCGACTCGCTCATCGCGCTCGGCCTCGGCTGGCTCTTCGCGTACGGCTCCCGCAGGCTCTCCGTCACCGAGCGGAAGTTCGCGGTCCTCGGCCTCCCCGGGGCCGCGCTCGCGGCGGGGCTCGTCTGGCTCTGGGGCCGCACCGACGGCCGGTGGGGCGATCCGGTGCCCGACGGCGGCATGGGCGACGCGATGACCGCGACCTGGCCGTGGGTCCTGCGCGGCGCGGCCCTCGCCTCCGCCCTCTATCTGATCTGGCGCGCGCGGCGGAGGTGACCACGGGCGCACGGTGCGCCCGGCCGCGGCCGTCCGTGCCGGGTACGCGCCGCCGGCCCGGGGGTACGGGAGTGTGCCCGGCGGGTCCGGATGCGGGGGTCCCGCCCGCGTTCGTACCGGGTGCCGGGCCGGGAGCCCCGGGCCTCCCGCTCCGGGTGGACCGCCGGTGTACGGACGGAATCGTCCACCCGGCGGGCCCGGGTGGCACGGGGTCCGCGCCGCGCGTCGCGGTGGTGGCGGGCGGGGCCGCCGGCGGGTGTCCGGCCGGGTGCCGGGCCTTCGCGCCCCGCGCGGGCGGCGACGGAGCGCACCCGTCACGGATGACCGAGGCCCGGCGCCATGAGGCCCGGCCGCCCGGGCCCCGCGCCCGCCGCCGACGCGGCACCCGCCCGCCGCCGAGGCGGCCGGTTCAGGACGCCGCCGGGTCCTCCGCCCCCTCCGCGCACTTCCCCGCGACCGGCGGGGCGTCCGCGCTCCTCGGGGCCGGGAGGTACGGCGCGCCCGGCACCACCAGGGGCGAGCCGGTCACCGGGTCCGGGACCACCACCGACTCCAGGCCGAAGACCTCGCGCACCAGCTCCGCCGTGACGATCTCGCCGGGCGGGCCCTCGGCCGCGATGCGGCCCGCCTTCATCGCGACCAGATGGTCGGCGTACCGCGCCGCCTGGTTCAGATCGTGCAGGACCACCACGACCGTGCGCCCCCGCTCGTGGTTGAGCCTGCGGACCAGGTCGAGCACCTCCACCTGGTGGGAGATGTCCAGGAAGGTGGTCGGCTCGTCCAGCAGCAGCAGATCCGTCTCCTGGGCGAGCGCCATCGCGATCCAGACCCGCTGGCGCTGTCCGCCGGAGAGCTCGTCCACCGACCGGTCGGCGAGCTCCGTGATGTCCGTACGCGCCATCGCGTCCGTCACCGCCCGCTCGTCCTCCGCCGACCACTGCTTCCACCACGCCTGATGGGGCTGCCGGCCGCGGGAGACCAGATCGCCGACGGTGATCGCCTCCGGCGCCACCGGGGACTGCGGCAGCAGCCCCAGCGACTGGGCGATCCGCTTCGTCGGGATCCGGGCCAGATCCGCCCCGTCGAGCAGTACGGAACCGCCCTTCGGCTTCAGCAGCCGCCCCAGCGCGCGCAGGGTGGTCGACTTCCCGCAGGCGTTCGGGCCGACGATGACCGTCACCTTCCCGTCCGGGACGGCGAGGTCGAGCCGGTCGACGACCGTGCGGTCCTCGTAGGCGAGTGTCAGCTCGCGCGCGGTCAGCCTGCTCACGCATTACCTCCGGTGGTGCGGCCGCGGACGATCAGCCAGATCAGATAGGGGGCGCCGACCGCGGCTGTCATGACGCCCACGGGCAGTTCGGTGGGGGAGAGGAGCTTGCGGGCGAGCAGATCGGCGAGGACCACGATCACCGCGCCCAGCAGCGCCGAGGAGACCAGCGGGATCTGCGCGGTGCGGGTGAGCCGGCGGGCGATCTGCGGGGCGAGCAGGGCCACGAAGTCGACCGGTCCGGCCGCGCCGGTGGCCACCGACGCGAGGACCACCCCGGTGGCCACCAGCCCGAGCCGCACCCGGCCGAGCCGGACGCCGAGCGCGGTCGCGGTGTCGTCGTCCAGGCTCACGCTCCGCTGGGCGCGGGCGGCCCACACCACGGCGGGGAGCATCAGCAGCAGCGCCCAGGCCAGCGGGTTGACCTCCTCCCAGCCCCGGCCGTTGAGGGAGCCGGTCATCCAGGTCTGCGCCTGCGAGGCCACGGCCGCGTCCGCCTTGGTGAGCAGCAGCAGGGTGACCGAGCGCAGCACGACGGCGAAGCCGATGCCGATGAGGACGAACCGGGTCGCGTGGAGTCCGCCGCGCCAGGCGAAGACATAGACCAGGGCGGCGGCGAGGATCCCGCCGGCGACCGAGAGATAGGGCAGCAGGGTGTACGAGGTGAAGCCGAAGGTGAGCCCGGCGACGGTGACCGCCGTCGCGCCCTGGCTGATGCCGATGATGTCGGGGCTGGCCAGCGGATTGCGGGCGACGGTCTGGATGAGCGCGCCCGCGACCCCGAAGGCGAGTCCGACCAGCAGACCGGCCGTCATCCGGGGCAGCCGGAGGGTGCCGACGACCAGTTCGTCGGGTGAGGGCCGGCCCAGCAGCACCTTCACCACCTCGCCGGGCGGGACGAAGCTCTCCCCCGAGCAGAGATAGGCGACACAGGTGGCGGCGAGGACGAGCGCGAGGATCCCGGAGACGGCGGTGCTCCGCCGGTGCAGCAGGAAACTGCCGCCCCGGACCCGGAGCACGCCATGGCCCGGGGGCCGGTGTGTGGTGCTCATCCGCGGCCCCTCGTCGGTCTTGTGAATGGGTGCGCCGGATGTCTCGCCGACGGGTGCGCCGGCCGGCGGGCGGCTCATGCGGGCACCGCCTTGCGGCGGACCAGGGCGACCAGGAACGGAACACCGATCAGCGCCGTCGTCACCCCGGCCGGTATCTCACCCGGCGGGAACACCACCCGGCCGATCACATCCGCCACCAGCAGCATCACCGGACCGATCAGCGCCGCCATCGGCAGCAGCCAGCGGTGGTCACCGCCGACGATCGCGCGGGCCACATGCGGTACCGCCAGCCCGATGAAGGCGATCGGGCCGGCCGCCGCCACCCCCGCGCCCGTCAGCACCGTCGCGCCGAGCCCGCCCACGATCCGGACCGCCGCCACATTCTGGCCGAGGCCCTGCGCCAGGTCCTCGCCGAGCGCCAGCGCGTCCAGGCCGCGTGCCACCGCCAGCACCAGCACCGCGCCCAGCGCCATGAACGGCCAGACCTGGCCCGCGATCTCGGAGTCCCGCCCGGCCACCGAACCGACCTGCCAGAAGCGGAACTCGTCGAGCGTCGCCGACCTGGTGGTCAGCACGGCCACGGTCACCGCCGCGAGCAGGGCGTTGATCGCCGCCCCGCCGAGCGCCAGCTTCACCGGGGTCGCGCCGCCGCGTCCGCGCGCCGCGATCGCGTACACCGCGACGGAGGCCACCGCCGCGCCGGTGAAGGCGAACCACACATACCCCGAGAGGGTGTGCACCCCGGCGAAGGTGATGGCGAGGACGACACCCACCGAGGCGCCCTGGCTGATGCCGAGGACACCGGGGTCGGCGATCGGATTGCGGGTGATGCCCTGCATCACCGCGCCCGCCATGGCGAGCGCCGCGCCCACCATCAGCGCGATCAGGGTGCGCGGCACGCGCAGATCCAGGACGACCTCCGCGTCGTCGCTCGTGCCGCCGTGCAGCAGGGCGTCGAGGACCGCCGACGGCGCGATGGCGCGTGCTCCGACGGCGAGGCTGAGCAGGGTCGCGAGCAGAAGGGCCACGACGGCGAGGGCCGTCCAGCCGATACGGCGGGCCGTGAGCGCGCGTCTGGCTGACATGGGAACCAATCAGGGAGAACCGGAGAGGCGGGGGAGACCCGGGTGCGGACCGGCGGAAACCGCGAGTCCGTGTTCCGGGGAAGGGGCGAGCAGGGGGCGGTGTTTGGTAAGGCTTGGCTAAGTCGGCCTCAGTGTAATAGGCACGTGTCAGCACCGGCCGGTGGGCACAATGGCCCCATGGACTCCCAGCCGGTACCGCCCGCGCCCACCGTCGGCTTCGACCTGGACATGACGCTCATCGACACCCGCCCGGGCATCCACGCCGCCTTCACCGCCCTCGCCGCCGAGACCGGTGCGCACATCGACGCCGATCTCGCCGTCACCCGGCTGGGCCCGCCGCTGGAGCACGAGCTCGCGCACTGGTTCCCGGATGATCAGATTCACGCCATGCGCGACCGATACCGCGAGATCTACGCGTTCCACGCGATCGAGCCCTCGGTTCCGCTTCCGGGCGCGCGGGAGGCCGTCGCCGCCGTGCGGGAGCTGGGCGGCCGGGCCATCGTCGTCACGGCGAAGAACGAGCCGGACGCCGAGCTCCATCTCGAACGGCTCGGCATCGAGACCGACGCGGTCATCGGCAGGCTCTGGGCCGAGGGCAAGGCGGAGGCGCTGCGCGCGCACGACGCGCGGGTGTACGTCGGCGACCACATCGGGGACGTCCGGGGCGCGCACACCGCGCGGGCGCTCTCCGTGGCCGTGCCGACCGGCCCCTGCACAGCCGATGAGCTGCGGGAAGCCGGCGCGGATGTGGTCCTCGACAATCTGCGCGCCTTCCCCGGCTGGCTGCGCGGATATCTGGCGGGGGCGGCGCCGGCCGGCCGCGGGCAGGGCTAGGCGGTGGACTTCGCCGCGCGTCGCTGGGCCGCGATCGAGCGCATCACACCGGCGCCGGAGATCATGAAGCCCACGCCCATCAGCATGCAGACGGCGTAGGCGATCGGCGGAAACGGGTCGGTTCCGAGGAACAGCGGCGCCATGGTGACCAGTGTGGCCACCGCGCCGACGATGAAGACGATGCCACCGGCGCGGACCAGCCCGTCACCCGGAGCGGTAGGAGTAGCAGTCATCCAGCCAGGGTAGTTCCCTCCGGGTACGAACCGTTCGGCGACGTCTTGTCACCAGCCCCTGGACCATTAGCCTTGGGTCAGCGGGTCGGACGGCCCGCCGCAGTGCTTCCAGAGCCGTTTTTCGGCGTCACGCTTCCGGTGGCCCCCGCGCCCCAATGAGTACGAAGACGAGGACAGACGTGCCTACCGGCAAGGTCAAATGGTTCAACAGCGAGAAGGGCTTCGGCTTCCTCTCCCGCGACGACGGCGGAGACGTCTTCGTGCACTCGTCAGTGCTGCCCGACGGGGTCGATTCGCTCAAGCCGGGCCAGCGTGTTGAATTCGGTGTCGTGGCGGGTCAGCGGGGTGACCAGGCCCTCTCGGTGACGGTTCTGGACCCCACGCCGTCCGTGGCGGCGGCGCAGCGGCGCAAGCCGGACGAGCTGGCCTCCATCGTGCAGGATCTGACGACCCTGCTGGAGAACATCACCCCGATGCTGGAGCGCGGCCGGTACCCCGACAAGGCGCACGGCGCGAAGATCGCGGGACTGCTGCGGGCGGTCGCGGACCAGCTCGACGTCTGAGACGCGCGACCGGACCGTACGGCGGCCGGGTGGGCTTCGGGCCCGCCCGGCCGCTGCCGTCTCCGGGCCCGGTACGGGGTGCGGCGCGGGTGGCCCGGTCGCGGCAGGTGTCCCCGCGGGCGTCAGGCGAACGCGAGGGCGCCCGGGGCCAGCGGCGGCACCAGGCCCTCGGCCGCCGCCCGGGTGAGCAGCCCGCGCACCGCCGCGTAACCGTCCTCGCCGAGGTCGGCGGTGAACTCATTGACATACAGCCCGATGTGCTGATCGGCGACCGCCGGATCCATCTCCTGGGCGTGCTCGCGCACATACGGCCGGGACGCCTCCGGGTCGTCCCACGCCATCCGCACGGATGTACGGGCCGCCGCGGCGAGCCGCCGCAGGGTGTCCTCCCCGAGCGAGCGCTTGGCGATGATCGCACCGAGCGGAATGGGCAGGCCGGTGGTGGACTCCCAGTGCTCGCCCATGTCGGCGAGGCGGTGCAGCCCGTACGACTGATAGGTGAACCGCGCCTCGTGGATGACCAGCCCGGCGTCCACCCTGCCGTCCCGGACCGCGGGCATGATCTCGTGGAACGGCAGTACGACCACCTCGCCGACCCCGCCGGGCACCTGATCGGCCGCCCAGAGCCGGAAGAGCAGATACGCGGTGGAGCGCTCGCCCGGCACGGCGACGGTCCGGCCGGTCAGGTCGAGCCCCGGCTCCCTGCTGAGCACCAGTGGGCCGCAGCCCCGGCCCAGCGCGCCGCCGCACGGCAGCAGCGCGTACTCGTCCAGGACCCAGGGGAGCACCGCGTAGGAGACCTTGAGGATGTCGTACTCGCCCCGCTCGGCCATCTTGTTGGTGATGTCGATGTCGGCGAACCGCACATCGATGGCGGGCGCGCCGGGGACCCGGCCGTGGGCCCAGGCGTCGAAGACGAAGGTGTCGTTCGGGCAGGGCGAGTACGCGATCCGCAGGGTCACGGCGACGACTCCTCGGCGAGGGGGGCGGGGCCGGTCTCCCGGCGCGGTGCGGGCGGTGGGTCCGCTTCGGCCGCGAGCAGCGGGCCCAGCAGCCGGAAGGCGGTGCTCAGCGCGGTGAGCGCGTCCCCGATGCGCCAGGCCGCGCGGTCGCGCGGGCCGACCGGATTGGAGACGGCGCGGATCTCCAGTACGGGCACTCCGTGCAGGGCCGCCGCCTCGGCCACCCCGAAGCCCTCCATCGCCTCGGCGGCGGCGCGCGGATGACGCGCCCTCAGCTCGGCGGCGCGGGCGGCGGTCCCGGTGACGGTGGAGACGGTCAGCACCGGCGCGTGCACCGCCCCGGCCAGCCCGGCGGCGCGGGCCGCGAGCGCGGCGGGCGGCAGATGGACGGTGCGGCCGAAGCCGAGTTCGTCGACGGGCAGGAAGCCGCCCGGGGAGTCGGCCCCGAGGTCGGCGGCGACGACGGCGTCCGCGACGACCAGCGAGCCGACGGGAGCGCGCTCCGCGAAGCCGCCGCCGATCCCGGCGGAGACCACCAGGTCGTACGGCGCGCTCCCGGACGCGGCGCTCAGCGCCTTCGAAGCGGCGGCGGCCGCGGCGGCCGGCCCGACTCCGCCGACCAGAACGTCCACGAAGGGGGCTGCTCCGGTTCCGGGTCCGGGTTCCGTCCCGCCGTCCGGCCCGCTCCCCGGCACCGGGAAACCATCCGCACCGAGCCTCCCGGCGGCGTGAACGCCTCCCGGTCCGGCGACCGGCCTGGTGCCGGCCCCCGCACCGCGCGGTGCGCGGTCCGCGGTGGTTCCGTGCGGGTCCGCGCCGGCGGGCGGGTTCGTACCGGGATCCCTGCGGGCTGAAGCGGCGTCTGTTCCGGTTCCGTCCGGTTCCGCGTCGGCGGCCGGGTTCGTGAGAGGGGTGCCGTGCCCCCGCGCGGCGCCGGCGGGTTTCGCGGTCGCCGGGCCGGCCGGGCCGAAGGGCGGCCGGGTCACCGGATTCGCGGTCCGCCGGGCCTCGACCGCCGCGCCGCTGTCCGCCGCGGCTGCCGGATTCGCGGCCGGCCGGGTGCCGGCCCCCGCACCGCGCGGTGCGCGGCCCGCGCCGGTTCCGTGCGGGTCCGGGCCGGCGGGCGGGTTCGCGGGGGAGGTGCTGTGCGTGTGCGTGACGCCGGCGGGCCGCCCGGTCGCGGGGCCGCCGGCCGGGCCCGCGGGGCCGGGGTCGGGCGCACCGTGCCGGACGGCGGCGTACGCGGCGAGGCCCGCGGCGACGGAGTCCGCCTCCGCCGCCACCGCCGTCACCACCAGGACGCGCACCGCGGGCCTCCCGGGATCACTTCTTTTCGAGCGTGAACAGCCAGATGCCGAGCAGCTTCTTGCCGTTCGTCTCGACGATGCTGATGTTCGCCTTCTTGGGCGCCTCGCCGGTCTGCGAGGTGAAGAACGCGCTGGCGGGGATGGTGCGGTACGTCTTGGTGTACGGCTCCTGCTCCGCCGGCTGGCCGCTGATGAAGAGGGTCCAGCCGTTCTCCGCGATCTCCGGGTCGACCCCGAAGCGGATCTTGTCGTCCAGGGAGACCTTGACGGTCTTCCCCGTGTTCTTGTTCAGGCAGCCCTGAACCAGGGACTCCTTGATGGCCTTGCCGTCGTTGTAGCAGGCGGCCTCGGAGTTGACGGACTCCGTCCCGACCGTCACGGTCGCGAGCGGTGTCGGCTTTTCGCAGCCCGAGAGGACGAGAAGCCCGGCCGAGACGGCACCGATGGTGGCAGCGGCCCGGCGGCGCTTGCCGGAGTAGAACGCAACGGTCATGGCCGAAAGGCTATCGGGCCCATGCGCCCTGTCCACGCGGGGGTCCGGCGCGGCGCGGCCCGGCCTCGCGCGGGGCCGTCCGGGGGGCCGTCCGGGGAGGCTCCGTCAGACCGGCCGGGCCCGCGGCTGCGGGCCGCCCCGGGAGGCCCTCAGCAGGCCGCGCCCGGCGACCGCCGCCCCCGTGCCGACGATGCCCGCCGCGACCGACATGCCGAGCGCGCCGTTCAGCGGCAGCACGATCCCGATCGCCCCGCCGGCCACCCAGGACATCTGGAGCAGCGTCTCGGAGCGGGCGAAGGCGGAGGTGCGCACCTCCTCCGGCACGTCCCGCTGGATCAGCGCGTCCAGCGAGAGCTTCGCCAGCGCCTGGCACAGGCCCGCCGTCGCGGCCAGCACCGCGACCATGCCCGCGCCGAAGAAGACCGCCGCCGCGATCGCCGCGGTCAGCACGATGCCCTGCACCGTGACGATGATCATCTCGGGCCCGCGGGCCCGCAGCCAGGCACCGACGGCGGTGCCGAGGGCATTGCCCGCCCCCGCCGAGACGGCGACGATCCCGAGCGAAACGGCCGCGCTCTGCCCGGCCATCGGATGCTCGCGCAGCAGAAACGCCAGGAAGAAGATGAGAAACCCGGAGAGCATCCGGAAGGAGGCGTTCGCCTGGAGGCCGTGGAGCACCGACGGGCCGACCGTGCGCAGACTGGGCTTCTTCTCGCCGTGGGAGAGGATGCGCACCCGCCGCTCGCCCTTCGCGGAGTCCACCTTGGGCGGCATCCGCAGGGCCCAGTAGGTGCCCAGGAGAAAGAGCGCGCACGCCCCGTACAGCGGCCACGGCGGACCGATGCGGTGCAGGCCCGCACCGATCGGCGCGGCCACCCCGGTGGCCAGCAGGCCCGCCAGGGTGACCCGGGAATTCGCCTTCACCAGGGAGAACCCGGCCGGCAGCAGCCGGGGCACGACGGCGCTGCGGATCACCCCGTACGCCTTCGACGCGACCAGCACCCCCAGCGCCGCCGGATACAGCTCCAGCTCCCCCGTGGCGACCGCCCCGGAGAGCCCCAGCGCCAGCACGGCCCGGGTGAGCATCGCGCCCGCCATCGCCGCGCGGCGGCCGTGCGGGATGCGGTCGAGCAGCGGGCCGATGACCGGGGCGAGCAGCGCGAAGGGGGCGAGGGTGATCGCCAGATAGAGGGTGACCCGGCCGCGCGCCTCGTCGGTCGGTACGGAGAAGAAGACGGTGGAGGCCAGCGCGACCGTGATCATGACGTCGCCCGCGCCGTTGACGGCATGCAGTTCGATCAGCTTTCCGAGCCCCGACTCACCCGCGCCATGGGCATGGGTGGCACGGCGGATTCCGCGCGCCGTGCCGGTGAACGGCAGATGGAGCGCGCGGGCGATCGCCCGGCCCGCTCTCCGGAGCGGTCCGGGCCCGTCGGACGACCTGGCGGCTGTCACGCCGTCATACTGCCCCAAGCTCCTGTGGGAATACCGGTGATGCGCCGTCGCGGGTCGGATCCGGCGGTGTGTCCGGCGCACCGGCGCCCGCGCCCGCCCCCGGACGGTCCCCCGGGGCGTACGGGATTCCCGGCCCCGGCCGCCGCGGCCCCCGGACCGGTCCTTCCCGGACAGCTCCCGGACATCTCCGTAAATTCTCAAGCACCGCTCAAGACCCGCCCGGGGCGTTTCGGCGCCCTTCCCGGGGCCCCGGCGGGCCCCTCCGGAACCGTTCTCGGGGCTCCTTCACGGCAGGTCCCGGGGGTGCCGGGGGGTTCTTGTGGGACGCGCGTGTGGGCGCAGCGCTGTGGAAGGGGTAGCGTGCGTAGCGCGCCACCGGCGATTGTTCTCGGCCGCGCGCCTCTTCGGCATCCCGCAGAATGGATGGCGGTAGGTGTGCCCGAGACAGGTTGGTCTGGGCGCGGACGTCGATGCGGCCCCCAGGTCCGCTCCGCCTGCGGCCCTTGCCTCACGGATCGGCAGGCGCACCCGTGAGACGGCGTAGGAGAGAAGCGAGACCTGTGAGTGCTGCGACGACGCGAAGCCGTACCCCCGACCGCCTGTGCGCCGAGGCGGTGGACCTCGCCCGAACCGCCGCGGAGGAGGTAGCCGCCCCGGGAGTGGTGGGTGAGCATGTGTCCCTTGTCTCCGAGGGGGACAGGGTCGTCACACACTTCTTCGAGTGCAAGGAGCCCGGCTACCGGGGCTGGCGCTGGGCCGTCACCGTGGCCCGGGCCTCCCGCGCGAAGATCGTCACGCTGGACGAAACCGTCCTGCTGCCCGGTCCCGATGCCCTGCTGGCACCCGAGTGGGTGCCCTGGAGCGAGCGGCTCCGCCCCGGTGACATGGGCCCCGGCGATCTGCTGCCGACCGAGGCGGAGGATCTGCGCCTGGAGCCGGGCTACTCCGGCGAGGACGCGCCGCCGCCGAATTCGGTGATCGCCGAGACCTCCCACGACCTGGCCGAACGCGTCGAGGAAGAGGACGCCGAGCTCACCGACCGCATCCCGGCCGCCGTCTCGGTCACCCGGGGCCAGATCGCGGCGCTCGCCGAGGAACTGGGCATGCGGCGGGCCCGGGTGCTCTCCCGCTACGGCCTGCGGATCGCGGCGGACCGCTGGGAGGAGTCCTTCGGCGCCGCGACCCCGATGGCACAGGCCGCCCCGGCGACCTGTGTGACCTGCGCTTTCCTGATGCCGATGGCGGGCTCGCTGAGCCAGGCGTTCGGCGTGTGCGCCAATGAGTTCTCCCCGGCCGACGGCCGGGTGGTCTCGCTCTCGTACGGCTGCGGCGGCCACTCCGAGGCGGCGGTCATGCCGAAGACCCCGCAGCCGCCGCCCCCGGTCTTCGACTCGGTGGCCTCCGACGCCTTCCCGCTCCACCCGGAGGCGGACGCGGGCTCCGTGCCCGCGGTCGCGGAGGCGGGCGCCGACGCGGATCTGGGCCACTCCTAGATCTCACGCGGGGCCTGCGCCCCGCCGGGCCGGCGGGGACCACCCCGCCGGACCGTCCGCGCGTGGCGGCCCCGGCCCGGATCCGCCGCCACCGGGCGGGCCGGGGGCCCCTGAACTCCGGCGGGGTCCGCCGGTCGCCCGGTCTCACCTCCCGGTCCGTCCGCAGCGGGAAACCCGGGTGCGGTGGTTTCTCCTCGTCCCCCCCCGCCGGGGGACGAGGAAGCGCTCGGTGCCCGGCAGCGGGACCTCCACCAGCCCGCCGCCGCGCCTCATCCACAGGCCGGAACAGTGGTCCTCCTCGTCGTGGCTGAGGACCTGCCCGGTCTCCGGCCGCCGCCACGGCAGCGACTCCGGGTGCCGCAGCGGTCCGGACCGGTCGCCGAGGCCCGGGGATTCGCCGGCCCAGCCGTGACCGAGGGGGCCGAGATCGGCCCGCACCGGCACGAACCGGCCGTACCAGGTGCGGGACGGATCCATCCCGGGTGAGCGGCTCCATGACCTCGCCGGCGTCCGGCGCCAACACGATGACCTCGGCGATTCCGCTCATGCCGCAGGGGCACCGGGCCCCGCCGGCCGGGCGACCGGGCCCCGCCGGCCCCGCACCGCGCCCGGCGGACAAAACAACCCCGCCGAGGGCGCGGGCGGGAAGACCCGTGCCGCGACGCGGTACCTTCGGCCGCAACGGGCCGAACCGGCCCGCCACGAACACAGAGCGGAGCTACAGCGTGAGCATCACGACCACCGAGGGGGCCGACCCGTTCGGGACCGCCCGGCTGCGGCGGGGGGTGCTCGACGCGTGGGGAGCCGGGCCGGCCCGTTTCCGGGAGGACGCCAATGCCGAGGAGGATCTCGTCCTCGGCGGCTACCGCGACCGGCTCGTCATCGAACTCGCCCAGAACGCCGCCGACGCCGCCGCCCGCGCCGGCACCCCCGGCAGGCTCCGGCTCACCCTCGGCAAGGACGGGGTGAACGGCACCGCCGTCCTCGCCGCCGCCAACACCGGCGCGCCGCTCGACGCCGCCGGCGTCGAATCCCTCTCCACCCTGCGCGCCTCCGCCAAGCGCGACAGCGGCACCGAGGCCGCCCACAGCACCGCCGTCATCACCGAGTCCGGCCCCGGCGCCCCCGCCAGCGTCGGCCGGTTCGGCGTCGGCTTCGCCGCCGTCCTCGCCGTCAGCGACGAGCCCGCCGTCCTCGGCCGCCACGGCGGCGTCCGCTGGTCCCTCGCCGAGGCGGCCGAACTCACCCGCGAGACCGCCCTGGCCAGCCCCGGCCTCGGCGACGAGCTCCGCCGCCGCGACGGTCACGTCCCGCTGCTGCGGCTCCCGCTGCCCGCCGAGGGCACCGCCCCCGAGGGCTACGACACCGTCGTCGTCCTGCCGCTCCGCGACGTCGCCGCCGTCGACCTCGTCGAACGCCTCCTCGCCGGCATCGACGACGCCCTCCTCCTCACCCTCTCCGGTCTCACCGAGATCGTGATCGAGACCCCCGACGGCCTCCGCACCCTGCGCCGCTCCACCGACGGCCCCCATGTCCGCATCCAGGACAGCGACAGCGCCCACGCCGACCGCCGCTGGCGGACCATCAGCCACCACGGCGCCATCGAGGCCGGTCTGCTGCGCGACCGCCCCATCGAGGAGCGGCTGCGCCCGCACTGGACCGTCACCTGGGCCGTGCCGGTGGACGGCGAGGGCGCCCCACTCCGGCCGGCCACCGCGCCCGTCTTCCACGCCCCGACCCCGACCGACGAGCCCCTCGGCGTACCGGCGCTGCTGATCGCCTCGCTGCCGCTGGACACCACCCGGCGCCACCCGGCCCCCGGGCCGCTGACCGACTTCCTGATCGAGCGCGCGGCGCGGGCGTACGCCGAACTCCTCGGCGACTGGCGGCCGGTCACCACCGCCCTGATCGACCTCGTGCCGGGCCCCCTCGGCAAGGGCGAGCTGGACGGCGTGCTGCGGGCACAGCTCCTCGCGCTGCTGCCGCGCACCGCCTTCCTGGAGCCCGCCGCGCCCCGCGACGACAGCGGGGACGAAGCCGGCCGCGCCGCCACTGCCGCGCCCGATCTCCTCGACCACGACACGGCGGGGCTCTCCGGTCCGGCGTCCGCCGCCGCCCTGCGGCCCATCGAGGCCGAGGTGCTGGAGGGCGCGGGCGCCGACACCGTGCGCGTGCTCTCCGAGGTGCTGCCGAGCCTGCTCCCCGCCGGCCTGGAGCGCCGCGCCGAACTGCGCACCCTCGGGGTCGCCCGGGTCCCGCTGACCGAGGCGATCGACCGGCTCGCCGGCCTGGAACGCGACCCGGGCTGGTGGCGGCGGCTCTACGACAGCCTGGCCGGAACCGACCCCGACCGGCTCACCGGGCTGCCCGTGCCGCTCGCCGACGGCCGGACCACCATCGGCCCCCGCCAGACCCTGCTCCCGCTCGCCGACACGCCCGCCCGGCTGGCCCGCCTCGGCCTGAAGGTGGTGCACCCGGACGCCGCCCACCCCCTGCTGGAGAAGCTGGGCGCGCTGCCCGCCACCCCGCGCGCCGTGCTGACCACACCTCAGGTCCGGGCCGCCGTCGCCGGATCGCTGGACGAGGGAGAGGTCTGGTTCGACGACGACACCGACACCCTCGACGACGGGGAACTCGCCGAGCTGGTGCTGGCCCTGGTCCGGGACGCCGCGCTCGAACCCGGTGACGAGCCCTGGCTCGGCGCCCTCGCCCTCCCCGACGAGGACGGCGAACTCGCCCCCGCCGGCGAGCTGGTCCTCCCCGGCAGCCCCTTCGCCCTGGTGATGCGCCGGGACGAGCTCGCCCTCTGCGACGCCGACCTCGCCGCCCGCTGGGGCGAACAGCCGCTGGCCGCCTGCGGGGTGCTGGCCGGCTTCACGCTGGTGCGCGCCACCGATGTGGTGCTCGACCCCGATGAGCTGGAGCCCCGCGACGGGGATTACGCGGAGCCCGACGACCCGGGCCTGCTGGACGCGGTGGACGTCTGGTGCGAGGACGTGCTCGACCGGCTGCCCGAGACCTCCGTACCGCCGGTCGCCACCGAGATCACCGCCGTGCGCGATCTCGATCTCGTGGACGACGACTGCTGGCCGCAGGCGCTCGCCCTGCTCGCCCGCCCGCCGCTGCGGGACGCGCTGATCCATCCCGTACGCGTACTCCTGCCGGACGGCACCACCGAGACGGTGCGCTCCCACACGGCCTGGTGGCTGCGCGACCATCCGGTCATCGGCGGCCGACGCCCGGCCGGACTGCGGGCCGCCGGGGGCGATCCGCTGCTGGAGGGTCTGTACGAGGCGGTCGACGCGACCGGCTTCGACGACGTCCAGGTGCTGCGCGCCCTGGGGGTGCGCACCTCCGCCGCCGCGCTGCTGGACGAGCCGGGCGGCGCCGCCGAGCTGCTGGGCCGCCTCGCCGACCCGGATCTTCCGGTGCGCGCCGCGCAGCTGCACGGCCTCTACACGGCGCTGGCGGAGCTCGACCCGGAGCAGGTGACCCTGCCCGACGAGGTGCGGGCCGTGGTCGACGGTGCCGTACGCGTGGTGGACGCCGCCGACGCGGTGGTGGCGGACGCCCCCGATCTGCTGCCGCTCGCGGGCGGGCTGCCGCTGCTGCCGGTGGCGCCCGGGCACGCCGCCGACCTGGCCGAGCTCTTCCAGGTGCGGCGCCTGAGCGAGGCCGTCGCGGCGGAGGTGACCTCGGAGGGCGAGGAGCATGCCGTGCCCGAGCCGGTGCGGAGCCTGCTCGGTCCCGGCGCCCCGGCCTCGTACACCGAGCACGACGAGCTGATCGCGGGCGGCGCGGAGCTGGAGTGGCGCCGCACCCCGGACGGGACGGTCCACGCCGCCACCCTGGAGGGCGTGGCCGCCGGGCTCGCCTGGGCGGCGGGCCAGTGGCCGAGGCGCTTCGAGGTCGCGGCGCTGCTGGAGGACCCCTCCCGCACGGAGGAACTCTCCCGCGACCGCTGGTTCGACCCCCGGCCCTGACGGCCCCTCCCCGGGGCTCCGCCCCGGACCCCGCGCCTCAATCGCCGGCGGGGCTGGGAATTCGGCACCCTCGCTCACGAGTGCGGGTTATCGGGCATCCCTGTGCACAACCGGGGTGCCAAAACCGGGCCCCGCCGGTGATTGAGGCGGGGGGTGCCAAAACCGGGCTCCGCCGGTGATTGAGGCGTGGGGTGCCAAAGCTGGGCCCCGCCGGTGATTGAGGCGCAGAGCGCCAAAATCAAGCCCCGCCGGCGTTTGAGGCGCGGGGTTCGGGGCGGAGCCCCGCAAAGGACCCGGGCCCCGCAAGGCCCCGGCCCCGGCCCCGGCCCCGGAGAACCGCACCGCCCCCCGCTACACGGGAAAACGGCGGTCCACCCACCGCCAGCTCAGCTCCAGCAGCCCCGCCCCCGCCGCCGCGACCCCCACCGCCGTCCACGGCATCGTCGTCCCCACCAGCTTCAGCGCGAAGAACTCCTGGAGCCACGGCACCACCAGCACGATCAGAAAGCCCAGCCCCATCGCGCCCACCAGACAGACCCGCCACCAGGTGTAGGGGCGGGCGATGATCGCCAGGACCCACATCGAGACCAGGAAGAGGGTCAGCGTCGCCGCGCTCGTCTCGGCGTCCAGCGCGCCCGGACCGCTGTAGTGGGAGCGGGCCAGCAGATAGACCGTGAAGGTGGCCGCCGCCGCGATGATCCCGGCCGGGATGGCGTACCGCATCACCCGTTTCACGAAGTGCGGCCCGGCCCGCTCGCGGTTGGGGGCGAGTGCCAGGAAGAAGGCCGGTACGCCGATCGTCAGCGTCGACAGCAGGGTCAGATGCCGGGGCAGGAAGGGGTACTCGACCTGGCTGCACACCACCAGCACGGCGAGCAGCACCGAGTACACCGTCTTGGTGAGGAAGAGCGTGGCGACCCGGGTGATGTTGCCGATCACCCGGCGGCCCTCGGCCACCACCGACGGCAGCGTGGCGAAGCTGTTGTTCAGCAGCACGATCTGCGCCACCGCGCGGGTCGCCTCCGAGCCGGAGCCCATGGCGACGCCGATGTCCGCGTCCTTGAGCGCGAGAACGTCATTGACGCCGTCACCGGTCATCGCGACGGTGTGCCCCCGGGACTGGAGGGCTCCCACCATGTCCCGCTTCTGCTGCGGGGTGACCCGGCCGAAGACCGCGTGGGCCTCCAGCTCGGCGGCCATCGCCTCGCGTTCGGCGGGCAGCCGGCGGGCGTCGACGGTGTGCTCGGCGCCCGGCAGCCCGAGCTTCGCGGCGACCGCGCCGACCGAGACCGCGTTGTCGCCGGAGATGACCTTGGCGGCGACGTCCTGGTCGGCGAAGTAGCGCAGGGTGTCGGCGGCGTCCGGCCGCAGCCGCTGTTCCAGCACCACCAGCGCGGTGGGTTGGACGCCCTCGGCCACCGAGGGGGAGTCCAGTCCGCCGGCGGACCGGGTACGGGCGAGCAGGAGCACCCGCAGCCCCTGCTCATTGAGCCGGTCGAGGCCGGCGAGTGCGGGATCGCCGGCGGGGAGCAGGACATCGGGCGCGCCCAGCAGCCAGCCCCGGCTCCGCCCGCCGTCCTCCGTGACGACCGCGCCGCTGTACTTGCGGGCGGAGGAGAAGGGCAGGCTCTCGGTCGGCCGCCAGCCGCCGTCCGGGGCGGGGAAGGCGTCGATCACGGCCCGGAGAGAGGCGTTGGGACGCGGATCCGACGCGCCGAGCGCACCGAGGACCCGCCGGGTGTACGCCTCGTCCGCGCCGTCGAGCGGGCGCAGCTCGGTGACGTCCATACCGCCCTCGGTGAGGGTGCCGGTCTTGTCGAGACAGACGACATCGACCCGAGCGAGCCCCTCGATCGCGGGCAGCTCCTGCACCAGGCACTGCTTGCGGCCCAGCCGGACGACCCCGATCGCGAAGGCGACGGAGGTCAGCAGCACCAGTCCCTCGGGGATCATCGGCACGATTCCGCCGACGGTCCGGGCGACGGAGTCCTTGAAGTTGTTGTCCTTGACGACGAGCTGGCTGATGATCAGCCCGATCGCGGTCGGGACCATCATCCAGGTCACATATTTGAGGATGGTGCTGATACCGCTGCGCAGTTCGGAGCGGACGAGGGTGAAGCGGGACGCCTCCTCGGCGAGCTGCGCGGCGTACGCCTCCCGTCCCACCCTGGTCGCGGTGAAGGCGCCGCCGCCCGCGACCACGAAGCTGCCGGACATCACCGGATCGCCGGGCTGTTTCAGTACGGGATCGGCCTCGCCGGTCAGCAGTGACTCGTCGATCTCCAGGCTCTCGCTCTCCACCACCTCGCCGTCCACGACGACCTTGTCGCCGGGGCCGAGCTCGACCAGATCGCCCAGGACGATGGCGGAGGTGGAGATCTCGGCGGCGGCCCCGTCCCGGCGCACGGTCGGCTTGGCCTTGCCGATCACTGCGAGCCCGTCGAGGGTCCTCTTGGCGCGGAGCTCCTGGACGATGCCGATGCCGGTGTTGGCGATGATCACGAAGCCGAAGAGGCTGTCCTGGATCGGCGCGACAAAGAACATGATCACCCAGAGGACGCCGATGATGGCGTTGAAGCGGGTGAGGACATTGCCCCGGACGATGTCGGCGGTGGAGCGGGACGACCGTACGGGTACGTCATTGACCTCGCCGCGCGCGATCCGCTCGGCCACCTCGGCGGAGGTCAGCCCGCCGGCTCTCCCGGCGGGCGGTGTGCCGGTCGCTGTTCCGCCGGCCCGGCTGCCCGGTTCCGGGCCGTCCCCGTCGATGCTCGCCCGCTGGGTCATGGTCCGTACGGTACGGGGGCGGGCCCGGCTTCACCCGGTGAAGAGCGATGAACGCCGTGTTGTGTCCGGCCGGCGGCTCAGGACCGCGCGGACCCGGCCGGCCGGTCCCCGGAGGGCTCGGCGGACTCGGCGGATCGCGCCCGCTTGATCGCGGCGTCGCGGGCCCGGACGTACCAGATGCCGATCAGGCCGAGACCGGCGCCGGCGAGGCAGGTCCACACCCACCACATCAGGTCGCGGTCGGCGAACCAGCCGTAGAAGGGGATCTGCACCAGGAAGAGGACGAACCAGAGGATCGTCCCACCGGTGATGGTGGCGACGACCGGCCCCTCCAGGGGCTCGGGTGCCTCGTGCTTGGGGGTCCACTTCGCCATGCGCCCAGTGTAGGCACCACCTGACAGGCGGCCCTCCGACACCAACGGGGAACTGGGTCTACGCGCGGAGATAGCGTTCATAGGCCCTATATGTTCATACTGAAACGGTTTGCTCGTGACCGGATTCCTTTGTAGGAAGCTCCAAGCTAATGAGGACCGCATGACCCCCTCGGCCCCCGCCGCCGCCCCCGAGCATCAGCCGAAGGGCACGGGCACCGTCAGCGGCCTGGACCGCTACTTCAAGATCTCCGAGCGTGGCTCCACGGTCGGCCGCGAGCTGCGCGGCGGTTTCGCCACCTTCTTCGCGATGGCGTACATCATCGTGCTCAACCCGATCATCCTGGGCAGCGCGAAGGACATGTACGGCAACCAGCTCGACAACGGCCAGCTGGTCACCGCGACCGTGCTGACGGCGGCCTTCTCCACCCTGCTCATGGGCGTGATCGGCAATGTCCCGATCGCGCTCGCGGCCGGCCTGGGTGTGAACACCGTCGTCGCGCTCCAGCTCGCGCCCCGGATGTCCTGGCCGGACGCGATGGGCATGGTGGTCCTCGCCGGCTTCGTGGTGATGCTGCTGGTCGCCACCGGTCTGCGGGAACGCGTGATGAGCGCGGTGCCGCGCAGTCTGCGCAAGGGCATCGCGATCGGCATCGGTCTCTTCATCATGCTGATCGGCCTGGTCGACTCCGGCTTCGTCTCGCGCATCCCGGACGTCGCCCAGACCACCGTCCCGATCACCCTGGGCACCGGCGGCCATCTGCTGGGCTGGCCGGTCCTGGTCTTCATCCTCGGCACCCTGCTGACCCTGATCCTGATCATCCGCAAGGCGCCGGGCGCGATCCTGATCTCCATCGTCGTGATGACGGTCGTCGCCATGATCATCGAAGCGGTGGCCAAGGTCCCGTCCTGGGGCCTGACCACCCCCAAGTGGCCCGGCAACCCCGTCTCCACCCCCGATTTCGGGCTGGTCGGCGAGGTCAGCCTGTTCGGCGGCTTCGAGAAGGTCGGCATCCTCACCGGCTCCCTCTTCGTCTTCACCGTCCTGCTGTCCTGCTTCTTCGACGCGATGGGCACCATCCTCGGCGTCGGTGACGAGGCCAAGCTGCTGGACAAGAAGGGCAATCTCCCCGGCATCAACAAGGTGCTCTTCGTGGACGGCATCGCGGTCGCCTCCGGCGGCGCGACCTCGTCGTCGGCGACGACCTGCTTCGTGGAGTCCACGGCCGGCGTGGGCGAGGGCGCGCGCACCGGACTGGCGTCGGTGGTCACCGGCGCGCTCTTCTCGGTGGCGCTCTTCCTCACCCCGCTCGCCACGATGGTCCCGTCGCAGGCCGCGACGCCCGCGCTGCTGGCGGTCGGCTTCCTGATCCTGGCCGGTTCGGTCCGGGACATCGACTGGAGCGACTTCACCGTCTCGGTGCCGGCGTTCCTGGCGATGGTGATGATGCCGTTCACCTACTCGATCACCAACGGCATCGGGATCGGCTTCATCTCGTTCTGCGTGCTGCGGCTGGCGGCCGGGCGCGGCCGGGAGGTCCCGATCGCGATGTACGCGGTGTCGGCGGTCTTCGTCTTCTACTACGCGATGCCCGCGCTCGGCCTGACGTAGGGCGCCGCGGCCCCGGGACCCGTGTCCGGCCGCCCCCTCCGGGCGGCCGGACACGGGTCCCGCCCGTTTCCCGCCCCGCGCCCCCGCGTCACCCCGTGTCCGGCCCTACATCCGGCCGTAGAACTCCTCCGTCTCGTCGACAGCCGCCTGGAAGCGCTCGTCGAAGTCGTCCCGGATGAGCGTCTGGACCACATAGTCCTGGACGCTCATTCCGCGTCTGGCGGCGTGATGCCGGAGCCGGTCGAGCAGCGCACCGTCTATCCGCAGGCTGAGCACAGTCGATCCCATGCCTCAGGGTCGCGGTCCGCCCCCGTCCGATGCGCGGCTTTCCGGGCAGCTGTCACCCGTACGGGTGATATGAATATCGACTGGTCTTTAGGCAGGGTAATGAGTTATGCTAACAAACATGTCTGACCTGTCAGCTCTCCCGCAGGGCGGCGCCACCGAGGACGCCGGCCCCGAAGACGCCGACCCCGACCCGGATTCCGGGTCCGGTGCCGGCATCGCCCCGTATCCCGGCACCCCCGCCGGTGCCCCCGTGTCCGAGGACCGGGCGGCGGCGGACGAGGCGGCGGTCAACGCGCTGCGCTCCGCCGTGATGCGGCTCGGCCGCCGGCTGAAGCACCAGCGGGTGGACGAGTCCCTGAGCCCGACCGAGATGTCGGTGCTCGGCACCCTCGCCCGCTGCGGCTCGGCCACCCCCGGTGAGCTGGCCCGCAAGGAGCACGTCCAGCCGCCGTCCATGACCAGGATCGTGGCGCTGCTGGAGGCCAAGGGGCTGGTCCGGCTCGAACCCCACCCCGACGACCGGCGGCAGAAGGTCGTCAGCCGGACCGAGGAGGCCAGGGCCATGCTGGAGGAGAGCCGCCGCAAGCGGAATGTCTGGCTGGCCGGTCTCGCGGCCGGCCTCGACGAGGACGAATGGGCCAAGCTCCGCGCCGCCGCCCCGGTCCTGGAGAAACTCGCGCACCTGTAGAAATCACCCCAAGGAGGCGAACGCTTTTGCGTACGGGACCCGGAGCAGACTCCGCACCCGCACCCACCCCTTCTACCCCCGCCCGCGGGGCCATGTTCAGCTCGCTCAGGATCCGCAACTACCGGCTCTTCGCCATCGGCCAGGTCGTCTCCAACACCGGCACCTGGATGCAGCGGATCGCTCAGGACTGGCTGGTGCTCACCCTCACCGGATCGGCATCCGCGGTGGGCATCACGATCGCCCTCCAGTTCCTGCCGATCCTGCTCTTCGGGCTGTACGGCGGCGTCCTCGCCGACCGGCTGCCCAAGCGCCCGCTGCTGCTGGGCACCCAGTCCGCGATGGCCCTCACCGGCCTCGCGCTCGCCGTCCTCACCCTCACCGGTCAGGTCCAGGTCTGGCATGTCTATCTCACGGCGTTCCTGCTCGGGCTCGTCACCGTCCTCGACAACCCGGCCCGGCAGACCTTTGTGCACGAGATGGTCGGCCCGGACCAGCTCGCCAACGCCGTCAGCCTCAACTCCGCCAACTTCCAGTCCGCCCGGCTCGTCGGCCCGGCCGTCGCCGGTGTGCTGATCACCGCCGTCGGCACCGGCTGGGCCTTCCTCTTCAACGGCCTCTCCTTCCTCGCGCCCATCGCGGCCCTGCTGCTGATGCGCACCTCCGAGCTGCTGAAGGCCGAGGTGACCCCGCGCGGAAAGGGCCAGCTGAGAGAGGGCCTGAAGTATGTCTCCGCCCATCCCGAGCTGATCTGGCCCATCGTCCTGATCGGATTCATCGGCACCTTCGGCTTCAACTTCCCGATCTGGCTCACCGCCTTCGTCCACGACGTCTATGACGCGGGCGCGGTCACCTATGGCCTGCTCAATGTGCTGATGGCGGTCGGTTCCCTGATAGGCGCCCTGCTCGCGGCCCGGCGCGGCACCTCCCGGCTGCGGATACTGGTCGGCGCCGCGGTGCTCTTCGGCGCGCTGGAGATCCTGGCCGCGTTCTCGCCGTGGTTCTGGCTCTTCGCCCTGCTGATGGTGCTGGTCGGGATGTTCGGCCTCACCGTCAATGTCACCGCGAACTCCGCGGTCCAGACGGCGACGGACCCGGCGGTCCGGGGCCGGGTGATGAGCCTGTTCATGATGGTCTTCGTCGGCGGTACGCCGCTGGGCGGCCCGCTCTTCGGCTGGATCACCGACACCTACGGCCCGCGGATCGGCCTCGCGGCCGGCGGCGCGGTCTCGCTGCTCGCGGCGGTGGCGGTCGGCCTGATGCTGGCGCGGGTGGGCGGTCTGCGGCTGAAGGTGGATCTGCGCCGGGGCCGCAAGCATCTGGAGTTCGTGCCGAAGGAGCGGCTGACCACGGCGGTGTAGGCGCTGCGGGCCGGGCCCCGGGCTCCCGCCGCCCGGCGGTGGGCGAGACTCGACCGTATGAGACTCTTCGCCGCTGTCCTGCCGCCCGCGGAGGCCGCCCGGGAACTCGGGCTCGCCGTCGACCGTCTGCACGCGCTGCCCGGCTCGGACGGTCTGCGCTGGACCGGCCGGGCGGGCTGGCACTTCACCCTCGCCTTCATGGGGGAGGTCGGCGAACGGCTGCTGCCCGAGCTGCGCGACCGCCTCGGCCGGGCGGCCCATCGCACCGAGCCCTTCCCGCTGCGGATCCACGGCGCCGGCCACTTCGGCCGGCGGGCCCTGTGGGCCGGGGCGGCGGGCGGTGTCTCCGAGCTCCGGCTCCTCGCGGAGCGCGCGGACGCGGCGGCCCGCCGGGCCGGCGTGGAGATGGCGGAGCACCGCCGCTACAAGGCGCATCTGACCGTCGCGCGCAGCCGGACGGAGATGGATCTCGCCCCGTACACGGCGGAGCTCGGCGGCTTCGAGGGCGCCGGCTGGCAGGTGACGGAGCTCGCACTGGTGCGCAGCAATCTGCCGGTGAGCGGTGTGTCGGGGGAGGGTCCGAGGTACGAGACGGTGGGGTTGTGGCCCCTCGGCGCGGAGGGGGCCGGCGGGGCGGGTTAACCTCGTTCTTGTGAATTCCAAGACCAGAAACAAGATCATGGCGGGCGTACTCGTACTGATGTTCGCAATTATCGCGGTGGCCGCGGTGGCGGGCCAGTAACACCGGCGGACCGCCCCCGGCGCCCGTCACAGCGCGCCGCCCCCGGGCCGGGCACCCGAAGGGCACCCGGCCCCGCGCGGGCTACCAGGCGAACGCCTCCGGCGACGGACCCGTGCCGGGGAAGATCTCCTCCAGCGCGGCCAGCAGCTCCCCGCTCAGCTCCAGAGAGACCGCGCGCACGGCGCTCGCCAGCTGTTCCCCGGTGCGCGGCCCGACGATCGGTCCGGTGATCCCCGGCCGGGTCAGCAGCCAGGCGAGCGCGACCTCGCCGGGCTCCAGTCCGTGCTTGTCGAGCAGATCCTCGTACGCCTGGATCCGCTGCCGCATCCCCGGCTGCTTCAGTCGCTCGGCCCCCATCCCGGCGGACCTGCGCCCGCCCCCGGCGGCCTTCCCGAGGATCCCGCCGAGGATCCCGCCGTGCAGCGGCGACCAGGGGATGACGCCGAGACCGTACTCCCGCGCGGCCGGGATGACCTCCATCTCGGCCCGGCGCTCGATGAGGTTGTACAGGCACTGCTCGCTGACCAGCCCGTACGAGCCCCGGCGGCGGGCGGCCTCATTGGCCTGGGCGATCTTCCAGCCCGGGAAGTTGGACGATCCCGCGTAGAGGATCTTGCCCTGCTGGATCAGGGTGTCGACGGCCTGCCAGATCTCCTCGACAGGGGTGTCCCGGTCGATGTGGTGGAATTGATAGATGTCGATGTGATCGGTCCCGAGCCGCCGGAGACTGGCCTCGACCGACCGCCGGATGTTCAGCGCGGAGATCTTGTTGTGGTTGGGCCAGGGGTTCCCGTCGGCGCTCATGTCGCCGTAGACCTTGGTCCCGAGCACGACCTTGTCCCGGCGGTCACCGCCCTTGGCGAACCAGCTGCCGATGATCTCCTCGGTGCGGCCCTTGTTCTCGCCCCAGCCGTAGACATTGGCGGTGTCGAAGAAATTGACGCCGGCGCCGAGCGCGGCGTCCATGATGGCGTGACTGCCGGCCTCGTCGGTGTGCGGCCCGAAGTTCATCGTCCCGAGGACGAGCCGGCTGACCTTCAGACCTGTGCGTCCGAGCTGTGTGTACTCCATGGGCCACCAGCCAACGCCCTGAAGTGCCCTCCGGGCAAGGAGGTTCCACCGGCTTCGGCCGGATGCCCGGCGGATCCGGGTGTGTCCGCCGTGTCAGTCGCGGGGGAACTCGTCGGTGGCGAGGGTGAGTCCGACCGGGGTGTGGGTGAGATCGACGGGGTCACCGAACTCCAGGGTGAGCTCGCCCCGGTATTCGCCGTCCTTGGGCTGGGTGTGGAGGTGCCACTGGCCGGTGTAAGGGTCGATGATCAGGTAGACGGGGACCTCGGCGGCGGCGTAGACCTCCTTCTTCTTCCCGTAGTCGCCGGCTGCTGTTGAGCGGGAGATCACCTCGGCGACGAACTCGATGTCGCCGTGGTCCCAGCGGCCGTTGTCCCCTCTTTCCGCCTCGTCGGCGAAGGCCGCGATATCGCAGGCGAAGCCGTTCAGCCGGCCGGGGAAATCGATACGGACGTCGGAGGCGATGCGGTTCCTCGGGTACCGGCCCAGCAACTGCGTCGCGATGTCAAAGATGATTTCCCAGTGCGTCTGCCGCTGTGGTGACATGAAGACGTTCCCCCCGACGATCTCAACCTTGTATCCCTCGGGGATGGGCAACTTCTCCAACCACTCGAACATGACGTCGAGTGTGAGTTCAGCGCTGACTTCGGCCATCTCGATCCTGTCTGCAAGAACAGTCACCGTGGCGCTCCTCCCCGCTGCCGCATCGGGCGCGGGCAGCCGCCCGGTACAACGATAAGCCCGGCGGGTGGATACGCGTCGATACGGGGCCGGGTCGCGCCGTCCGCCCTTATCGAACATGTGCTTGTCATTCCGATAAATGTGCCAACTCCCGCTCCGAATGGATGAACAGGGCAACCATCCCCGCACTCCGCCGGTCGAAGAGACAGGTGGCCGTACCCCCGGACGGTCACCGGTTCCGTCCTTCCGCCGCTCCCTCGCGGTGGTGTTCGACCACGACGATTGAGAACTGATCATGGAATCTCGCAAGGGCGCGCGCACGGTCGCACTGGCGGTCGTGATCGCCGTCGCCGGCTCCGCGGCCGTACCGGCCGCGTTCGCCGTCCCGGGGCGGCCGGCCGTCGCCGCGGCGGCGAAACCGGCCGTGAAGGCGGACGACTTCAACGGGGACGGCTTCCGCGATGTCGTGGTCGCCGCACCCCGGGCGACCGTCAACGGCAAGGTCAACGCGGGCTATGTCGCGGTGCTCCACGGATCTGCGACCCAGCCGCTGACCGCCGCCAAGCGCGTGTACCACCAGGACTCCCCGGGGGTCCCGGGCACCGCCGGGGCCGATGACGGGTTCGGCCTCGCCGTCACCTCCGCCGACCTCGACCGGGACGGCTACGCGGATCTGGTGGCCGGCGCGCCCGGTGAGGCCGGGGATCCGCTCGCGACCTCCGGTTCGCTCACCGTGTTCTGGGGCGGGAGGAACGGCCTCGCCGGCTCGGCGATCCTGCTGGAGGGCGCCGGTCCGCACCATGGCATCGGCCGCCATCTGGCCGCCGGGGACTTCGACGGGGACGGCGCGCCGGACATCGCGACCGTGGAGGAGAACCGGCAGCTGCGCGTGCTGTCCGGGCCGTTCGGCCGGGACGGCTCCGCCGCGCGGAGCTCGGTGGTCCGCGACGACGACGACCACATCGTGCAGGACCTCGCCGCCGGCGATGTGAACGGCGACGGCCGGACCGACCTCGCCGCCCTGCGCCACCAGGGCGACGAGTACGACGCCCGCCATGCCGTGGTCTGGCCCGGCACCCCCGCGGGCCCGGGGCCGGGCACCGTCGTGAAGGATGCCAAGGGCCGGGAGGTGGAGGGCGGTGAGTCCATCGCGCTGGGCGACATCGACAAGGACCGGTACGCCGACCTCGTCATCGGCCGCCCCGTCGACGGCTACGACAGCGATCTGGGACTCCCGCTCGCCAACGGCGGCATGATCACTTATGTTCCCGGCTCGGCCAGGGGCCCGGTGGGCACCAGGGCGCGCGTCCTCAACCAGGACAGCACCGGGATCCCCGGTGTCGCGGAGGCGGACGACGGCTTCGGCTCCGGGCTCTCGGTCGCCGACATCGACGGCGACGGGTACGCGGATGTCTCGACGGGCGTCCCGGGCGAGACGTTCGGCGGAAAGAAGAGCGCGGGGGCCGTGGTCACCCTGCGCGGCGGCAGGTCCGGTCTCACCGGCACCGGGGCGAAGGTCTTCAGCCAGGACACGGCGGGGATGCCCGGGGTGGCGGAGAAGTCCGACCGGTTCGGCTCGCGGACCCGGCTCACCGACACCAACGGCGACGGCCGGGCGGAGCTGATCGTCTCCGCCGTGGGCGAGAACGCCGGGGCCGGATCGGTGTGGGTGCTGCGGGCCGGCGCGTCCGGCGTCACCACCGCGAAATCGCTCACCTTCGGCGCGAAGACCCTCGGCATGCCCGCCGCGAGGGCCGCCCTCGGCGCCGCGTTCAACCGCTGACCCGGCCCGTCCCGTTGGACGGATCCCGCTGTGACTCTCCGCGTCCCGCCGGCCCGCCCGGGCCGGCGGGACGGGGACACCGGGCCGCCGGTGCTCGGTCCCGGTGGAAACCGGAGGTGTCGAGGCCGAGCCCGAGGACGAGGCGGTACCGTGCCGGGCCGGCGGGCCGGCGGTCCGGCCAGAGGCGACGGCACTCCCGCCGCCTCCGCCCGAGCCGGTTCACGCCCCCGCCCCGTGAACTCGCCCGCCCCGCGCGGCACCTCGGCGAACCGCCCGATACCTCGGCGAACAGCCCGATACCTCGGCGAACCGACCGGAGGATGCGAACCGCCCGGCCGCCGCGCATCCTCCGGCCCCGCGAAAGGGTTTGCACAGGGACGAAACAGGACGCCGCCGACCCCAGCCGGATCCGCCGTGAACTTATTGAGCGGCTGCGGTCAAGAGACGGGTGACAGACCTGTCGCCCGAACCGTGGAGCTGATGTGACCGGACCCCCGGCCATTTCCGATGACGCCGAGGTCGTTGCCCAGTCCCTGGAGCAGCCCGACGTCTTCGCCGTGCTCTACGACCGTCACGCGTCCGAGATCCACCGCTACGCCCTGCGCCGCCTCGGGGAGAGCGCGGCGGAGGACATCATGGCCGAGACCTTTCTCATCGCCTTCCGCAACCGCCGCCGCTACGACCCCGCCCGCCGCAGCGCCCGCCCCTGGCTGTACGGAATCGCCGCGAAGCTCATCGGCGGACACCGGCGCCGTGAGGAGCGGGCGCTGCGCGCGCTGGCGCGGACCGGGGTGGATCCGCTGGCCGAGTCGTGGAGCGCGCGGTCCGACGACCGGATCGCGGTTCAGGCCCCGCTGGCGGGCGCGCTGGCCTCGCTGTCGCCGGGCGACCGGGATGTACTGCTCCTCGTCGCCTGGGCCGATCTCGGATATCAGGAGGTCGCCGAAGCGCTCCGTATCCCGCTCGGTACCGTCCGGTCCAGGCTGAACCGCGCCCGGCGCAAGGTACGCACGGCTCTGATCGCCGACCCCGCGTTCGTATCGGGCGCATCCGATGGATCCGACGAAACGGAGCTGACCGCGTCATGGATGAGCTGACCCGCGTGCGTGAGCTGCGCGACCACGCTCCGCACACCGACCGCGCGGTGCTCGCCGCCGGACGGCGCGGGCTCACCGATGCCATCGCCGCCGGCGGCCGGCGCCGCTCCCCCCGGTGGTCCGGGGGTGCGCTGCGGCGGCTGCGCTCGGACTGGCGGACCGCCGCGCTCGGCGCCGCGACCGCCGTCACCGCGGCGGCGGTGCTCATCGCGCAGTTCGGCGCCGCGGCCCCGGTGCGGGACCGCGCGGACGCCGCGATCGGCGGGACGTCCGGCCGGGCCGTCGAAGTACTGGAGCGGGCGGCCGTCACGGTGGGCCGTGAGACGGCGGTGCCGGAGCCGGCCGCCGGGCAGTGGATCTACACCAGCCATGAATCGGGCGACCGAGCCCGCCCGCAGACCGCGGCGGGCGGTGCCACGGCACATTCCGTCTTCCCGGTCAGCGCCCCGGAGCAGTGGACTCCGTACGCGGGCACCCAGGACGGCAAGGACGGCACCCGCTCCGCCCAGGACATCTACCGCGCCGCGCTCGCGCTGCCCGCCGACGACCCGGAGGCGTTTCTGGCCGGGGCCCGGCTGCTCCATCCGGCCGGGGGCCGGTCCGACGCCGGGCGATCGGCGGCCGGCCGGACACCGGCCGAGCGCGACTTCCGTGTACTCGGACAGCTGATCGAGTCATACCCCCTCGCCCCCGCGTCCCGGGCCGGGCTCTACCGGGCCCTCGCCACCGTCCCCGGCATCCGCGCGGGCGACGAGCCGATCCGGGACGGCGCCGGCCGGATGGCGATCTCCATCGGGCTCGCCACCGACCGGGGCACCACCTGGTCCGAGATCCTGCTCGATCCCGCGGACTACAGCTACGCGGGCAAGCGCATGGTCGCCCTCCAGGACTACGCCGTGACCCTCCCCGAGGCCGAGAAGGCACCGAAGGCCGAGCGGGCGGAGAAGGTCCACCGATACCGGAAGGGAGATGTGCTCTACAACGAGGCCCGCACCGGCGCGGCCGTCGTGGCCGCGATGGGCCGGCGCGCCTGACCGGGGGGACCGGCCACGCCACGGGAGCGCCGCTTCCGGGCTCCGGCCCTCGTCCCGCGCAGTATGTGTAGTGCAGATCACATCGGGGTGGTGGTTTCCGGCCGTGTCCGGAAGCCGGCGGCCCAGAGCAAGGAAAGCCGATGCCACAGATTTCGATCGTCGTGCCGTGCTACAACGAGAGTGAGGTGATCGAGACTTTTCACACCACCCTGGTCGGCGTCCTCGAACCGACCGGGCGGAGTTTCGAGATCTGCTACGTGGACGACGGGAGCGGTGACCACACCCGCGTCCACCTCCAGCAACTCGCCTCCGCCGACCCGCGGATCCGCTACACCTCCTTCAGCCGGAACTTCGGCAAGGAGTCCGCGATGCTGGCCGGACTGCGGATGGCCCAGGGCGATGCGGTCGTCGTCATGGACGCGGATCTCCAGCACCCGCCCCACCTCATCCCCCGCATGCTGGAGCTGCGCGAACACGGTTACGACCAGGTCGTGGCCCAGCGCGACCGGGCGGGCGAGGGCGCCGTGCGCACCGGGCTGAGCCGGGCGTACTACCGGCTGGTGCGCCGCTTCATGGAGGTCGAAGTCATCGACGGGGCCGGGGATTTCCGGCTGCTCTCCCGCCGCGCGGTCGACGCGATCCTCGCCCTCCCCGAGAGCAACCGCTTCTCCAAGGGCCTGTTCTCCTGGATCGGCTTCGACACCGCCACCTTCCCCTACGAGAACGCGCTGCGCGCCGCGGGCCAGTCCAAGTGGGGCGGCCGGCGGCTGCTCAACTACGGTATCGACGGCCTGCTCTCCTTCAACAGCCGCCCGCTGCGGCTGGCGGTCCACACCGGGCTCTGGCTCTTTCTCTCCGCGCTCGTCTACGCGCTCTGGATCGTGGCCAATGTGCTGGTGGACGGGGTCGACACCCCGGGTTACGCCACTCTGATCACCGTCATGGTCGGGATGGGCGGGGTGCAGATCGCGACCCTCGGCGTCATCGGGGAGTATGTGGGCCGCATCTACCACGAGTCCAAGCGCAGACCCCACTACATTGTCCGGGAGACCGACCGCACCGGACGCACCGACCGCACCCGGGGATCCGACGGCCGCGCCGAGATCCCCCTGCCCGGCGGCGCGCCGGCCCTCCCGGCCGGGCCCGTCGGTCCCCGTATCGGCGAGCGGAACTGGTGACCATGGCGACCGGCACCTCCGCCCCGGCCCCTGCCGAGGCCCCCGCGGCGCGGCGGGATTCCGCCGCCCCGCGGCGTTTCTGGCCCCTGGCCCTCGCGATACTCCCGCTGGGGCTGCTGGCCCTCGCCTCCTGGTACGGCCGGCACACCCGCCCCAGCGCCGACGAGTGGTGCTTCATCCCCCAGGTGCGCGACGACGGCATCCTGGGCCTGGTCAGCACCTTCTACCTCACCGACAACGGCCGGGTCGCCAATGGCCTGCTGGTCGGTCTCTACACGAAGTTCCCCGTGGCCGGGCACCAGTGGTACGGCCCCGTCAGCGGTGCGCTGATGCTCGGTCTGCTGTGGGCGCTCGTCGCCGTACTGCTGCGCCGGGCCCGGGTGACCGTCCCGCGCGGGGTGCCGCTGCTGGTGGCCGCGATGGTCTGCGCGGCCTTCCTCCTCGCCACCCCGAACACGTACAAGACCTTCTACTGGCCCGCCGCCTCGGTCTCGCACACCCTCGCCCCGGTGCTCTGCGCCGCCGCCGCGATCCCGCTGCTGCGCGGCCGGGGACGCGGGGGCCGGATCACCGCGCTCGCGGTGGTGGCCGGGGCCGGTGTGTTCATGGGCACCCTCTCCGAGGAGGCGTCCGTCGTCTCCCTCGTGGCGCTCGCCGCGGTGGTGCTCTGCGCCCCGGTGCTGCTCGCCGGACGCCTGCGCCGGTACGCCAGGGTCTGGGCGCTCGCGGGCATGGCCGGGGTCACCGCCGGCACCCTGATCCTGATCACCTCGCCCGGCTCCCGCAACCGCCGCACCCGCTACGACGCGGAGAGCGTCTCCATGCTCGCGCCGGAGTCGCTGTGGGGCTCGCTGGTGGCGTACCGGGAGATCCTCACCATCGTGCTCGGCACCTGGCAGTACGCCGGCGCCGTCGCGGCGGGTGTGCTGCTCGGTCTGCTCGCCCGCCGGGAGTCCGGCCGGGAGCGGGTCCTGCTGCCGCCGAGGCCCGGCGTGGTGCTGCCGATCGGCGCGGCGGTTCTGCTGGTCTCCGGCTATCTCTGCACGGTGATCACCTACCCCGTCTTCGGCGCGGCCGTGGTCCGCGCCGAGCGCACCTGGAACGACTATCTGCTGCTCTTCGTCCTGCTGCTGACCGCCGCCGGCGCCTTCATCGGCCGGGCGCTGCGGCACGGGCCGCTCGGCCGGCGCGGCGGCGGAACCCTCGCGGCCGGGGCGGCGCTGGTCTGCGCCGCGTCGGTGGCCGGGCTGGCGCCGCCGCTGATGGGCCTGGGGGAGCGGATGGAGGTCCGGGCCGCGGCCTGGGACCGCCAGGACGCCCGGCTGCATGCCGCGGCGGCCCGGGGGGAGACGGTGATGCCGTACACCCCGACCCGGGTGGGCCTGATGCTGGAGCCGTTCGCGGCGAACGGGCGCCGGACATGGCCCGCGCAGTGCGTGGCGGACTACTACAACCTGGAGCGGGTGACCCGGGGCGGCTGAGTCAGTTCCCGCGCCGCCGCGCGCGGTTCGGCCGGTGCGGGCGGACGAGGGTGTCGAGCGCCCCCACGGGGGCCCGGAGATATCCGGTCGTGCCGCCCGCCCGGTCGCCCGCGCACCACCAGGAGAGCACCCCGTCCGCGTCGTCGCGCGGATGCATCCCCAGACCGTGTTCGCCACAGAGCGGCCAGGCCCGCCACAGGCACTCGGTGATGGTGTCCTGGGCGGCCTCGGCCACGGCCGCGAGCGCGGCGCCGGGCTCCGGCGCCGACTCCTCGTGGAGGTGATTGCCCCACCACAGGCCGTCGGAGAGCGCGACGTAGACCTGTTCCGGCTCGTCCGGTTCGTACTGCGGGGGCGCCACCAGCAGCAGGGGCCGCAGCTCCGGCAGGGTGACCGCCAGATCGCGGTTGACGAGGGCCAGCGCCTCTTCCCAGTGCGGGTGTTCACCGGGGGCGATGATCCGGTACTCCAGTCGGTCCTCGGGAAACGGATGCATACGGGCCATCCTCCCCCCAAGCGGTGCCGGCGCCCACACCTTTCCCCGCGGCCGGTTCCGCCGTCCGGATCCGGTGCTCCCGGTACGGGCCGCCGAGCCCCCACGCCTGATGCATCGCCGCCGCGAAGGCTGCCGCCAGTTTGTGCTCGCCTGACGGGCCGGGGTGGGTGCCGTCGTAGGTGTCGGTGTCCAGGGCGTACGCCTCGGGCCGGGAGGCCAGCAGCAGCGGCGACGAGGGCCGGCCCAGATCGGCGACGGTCTTCGCCAGCAGCTCGTTGAAGCGGTCGCACTCCGCCGCGAACGGCGGATCGGTCCGGGTGCGGATGTTGGGGATGACGGGCAGCAGCACCATCCGGACGCCCGGCGCCGCGGCCCGCGCCTCGCCGATGAAGCGGCGCACATTGGCCTCCGTCTGACCGCTGTTGGTGTAGAAACCGAGGTCGATCAGGCCCAGCGAGACCAGCAGGATGTCCGCCCGCTCGGCGGCGACGGTCTCCCGGATCAGCGGCGCCATGTGCAGCCACCCCTCGCCCCAGCCCGCGAGATGGCGGCGGGCGGCGGCGGGGAAGGGCGCGGCGTACGCGGCCGAGACCGGTGCGCCGGCCGCCGCGTCGTACAGCCCGGAGCGCGGCCCGACTATCTCGTACCGCCCCCGGCAGACCGCTTCGAGGTGCTGCCACATCCGGTACCGCCAGGTGAAGTCGCCGGTGCGGCCCACGGTCATGCTGTCGCCGACGAACATAAAACGCATGGGGCCATGATGGCCGACCGGACCGCGCGCGGGCGAGGGTGCCCCTGCCTCCCGCCTGCCCGTTTCCGCCGCCGGGCACCGGCCGGGCCGGGCGGCGGCGCCCGGTCCGGCCCGGCGTTGTGCGGGGGAGGGGCGGCCGGGATGGCAGGCTTGGGGCATGCGTTCGCTTCCGTATGCCACCGGTTCCGCCGCCGTCCTGCTGCTGCTCGCACTCGCCGCCGCTCCGGCCGCGTCCGCCGCCGACGGGGACTTCACCATCGAGGACCCCCGGATCAAGGAGTCCAGCGGGCTGGCCGCCAGCCGGGCCCACCCGGGCGTGTACTGGACGCACAACGACCAGGACGAGCCGCGCGTCTTCGCGGTGGACTCCAGGACCGGGAAGACGGTGGCGACGGTCACCCTGCGCGGGGTGGGCAAGCCGCGCGACATGGAGGCGATCTCGATCGGCCCGGACGGCAATGTCCATGTCGGGGACATCGGCGACAACCTCGACGGCAGCTGGAACCATGTCTGGATCTACACCTTCCCGGAGCCGAAGGCGCTCAGGGACATGACGGTGAGCGCGACGCAGTACACCGTGAAGTACGAGGACGGCCCCCGGAACGCGGAGGCGCTGATGGTGCACCCGAAGACCGGCCGGGTCTACATCGCCTCGAAGAACGAGGACGGCGGCGGGCTGTACGAGGGCCCGGCGAAGCTCACGTCCGCCGGTACGAACACCTTCCGCCGGGTCGGGGAGGTGCCCTGGGTGACGGACGGCGCCTTCTCGCCCGACGGCGGGGAGCTGGTGCTCCGCTCGTACTTCAGCGCGCGCGGCTATGCCTTCGGGAACGGCCGGCTCGGCGCGGACCACCGGGTGAGGGCGCCGATCCAGGGACAGTCGGAGTCGGTGACGTACACGGCGGACGGCTCGGCGCTGATGTTCGGCTCGGAGGGCGAGCGGAGCGAGGTGAAGCGGGTCGGCCTGGACCGGGGCGACGGCGGCGACGGCAAGCCGGGCTCCGGGACGGGGAGCTCGGCGGACGGCGGCGGGGAGGGGGAGCGGAGCAGCTTCACCTACGGGGTGCTGGTGCTGGCCGCCGGGACGGCCCTGATCCTCGGGCTGAAGCGGGTGTTCCGCCGGAAGTAGCGCGGATCGCGGGCGGGGGCGCCCCGCCCGCCGCGCCGCACGGTGCCGGTGGTTCTCGCGGCGCCGGTGCCCCCGGCCGTCCGCATGCCCCCGGCCGTCCGCATGCCCCCGCCCGTCCGCATGGCGCCGGCCGTCCGCATGGCGCCGGCCGTTCTCAGGACGCCGGCCCCCGGCAGCCGTCCTTCCCGGGGGCCGGCGGCACGGCGCCCCGTTCGCGGATCAGCACCTCGATGCCGGAGATCAGCCGCCGCAGCCCGAAGTCGAAGTGGTCGATCTCGTCCCCGAACGCGTTGGGGTCCAGCTTCGCCACCGTCGGATAGCGGCCGGACCGCATGGCCCGGTCCAGGAACGGCTCCTGTTCCTCCCAGAACTCCTCATGGCTCTGGCCGGTCGCCTCGGTCGCCTCGGCGGCCTCGGACTCCATCCGGACGATGCCCGTGACGAAGCTCTGCACGGAGATCAGCACCGAGATCTTCTCGGCGTCGCTCAGCGCGATCTCCCGCAGCCCGGTGAGCGCGGCCTCCAGGGACTGGAGCGCGCTGGGGCCGAGCACCGTGCGGACCTGATTGACCTTCAGCAGCCAGGGGTGCGCCCGGTAGAGGTCGCGGAAGCCCCGCGCGATGGCCCACACGCTGTCGCGCCAGTCGATGTACACCTCGGGGCCGGGCGCATCGCAGGGGCCGGGGTCGCTGACCCGGTCCAGCATCAGATCGAGAAGCTCGGCCTTGCCGGGGACGTACCGGTAGAGGCTCATCGTGCCGGTGCCCAGCTCGGTGGAGAGCCGCCGCATCGAGACCGCGCCCAGCCCCTCCGCGTCGGCGACCTCGACGGCGGTCGCCACGATCCGGTCCAGGGTCAGCCCCGGCTTGGGGCCGCGACTGGGCCGCTCCCCGGTGCCCCACAGCAGCTCCAGGCTGCGGGTGATATCGCCGCTGCCGGTCGTTTCCGTCGTCATGACATCACTTTAAGCCCGGGCGAAATCTCGTTGAGATAAAAACTGGGTACGGTGTACTCTCCGCTGAGTACGCCGTACCCAGTTGTGCGGTGAGACGTCCCCTGCCCCATGGAGGAGCCATGACCGAGTACGCCGTACAGGCCCAGGCGCTGGAGAAGCGCTACGGCGAGAAGCGAGCCCTGGACGGCTTCGATCTCACCGTCCGCCGGGGCACCGTCCACGGCCTGCTCGGACCCAATGGCGCGGGCAAGACCACCGCCGTGCGCTCCCTCGCCACCCTGCTGAAGTTCGACGCGGGGCAGGCCCGGGTGGCCGGCATCGATGTGGCGCGCGAGCCGCGCCGGGTCCGCCGCCGGATCGGGCTCACCGGCCAGTACGCGGCCGTGGACGAGCTGCTCACCGGCCGGCAGAACCTGGAGATGTTCGGCCGCCTCTTCCATCTGGGCGGCCGGCGGGCCGCGCTGCGCGCCGCCGAACTGCTGGAGCGGTTCGATCTGGTGGACGCGGCCGACAAGGGCGTCGACGGCTACAGCGGCGGTATGCGGCGCCGGCTGGACCTGGCCGCTTCGATGATCCTCGCCCCCGATGTGCTCTTCCTGGACGAGCCGACGACCGGTCTCGACCCGCGCGGCCGGGGCGAGGTGTGGAAGGCGGTCCGCGAGCTGGTCGCGGAGGGCACCACCGTCCTGCTGACCACCCAGTATCTGGAGGAGGCGGACCAGCTCGCCTCCCGTATCACCGTCATCGACCAGGGCCGGGCCATCGCCGACGACACCCCCGACGGGCTGAAGAGCACGGTCGGCGGCGACCGGATCGAGGTCGTGGTCGGCACCCCGGCCGATCTCCCGGCCGCCGTCGCGGCGGTCGCCCGGGTGGCCGAGTCCGTACCGGAGACCGAGGAGACCGAGCGGCGTGTCCACGCCACGGTCAAGGACCGGGTCGCGGCCCTCACCGAGGTGGCGCGCACCCTTCAGGACCAGGGGATATCGGTGGAGGACATCGGTCTGCGCAGGCCCAGTCTGGACGATGTCTTCCTGCGCCTGACCGGACACCGCACGGAGACAGTGAACACGGAGGCGAAGGCATGAGCTCGGTCATCGAGAAGGGCACACCGGCGAAGGCCCCGGCCGCCGGCGGGCGGGAGAAGGTCGACCTCCGCACGGAGGACGGCAATGAGCGCAGGCTGTACTGGGCGGTCGCGGACTGCTGGACCGTGGTCCGGCGCGGTCTGCTCACCTACCGCCGCCACCCCTCCTTCATCGTCTGGCAGCTCGGTTTCCCGATCGTGTCGGTCCTGCTGTACGGCTATGTCTTCGGCGGTGCCATGAAGTCCCCCGACGGCGGGGACTACAAGGACTTCCTGATGCCCGGCATGTTCGTGATGACCATGGCCTTCGGCCTGATGGCCACGGCGATGACGGTGGTCACCGACTCCTCGAAGGGGGTCATCGACCGCTTCCGGTCGATGCCGATGGCCCCGTCCGCCGTGGTCACCGGCCGAGGGGTGAGCGATCTGCTGGCGGCCACCGCCGAGCTCGCCATCCTGGCGGCGACCGCCGTCGCGATGGGCTGGCGCGCGGACGGCGGTTTCGTGCGCACGCTCAGCGCCTTCGCGCTGCTGGTGCTGCTGCGGTTCGCGCTGATCTGGATCGGCATCTTCCTGGGCCTGCTGGTGCCGAGCCCGGAGGCGGCGGGCGGTCTGTACGCGGTGGTCTTCCCGCTGACCATGATCTCCAGCATCTTCGCCCCGCCGTCCACGATGCCGGACTGGCTGGGCACGATCGCGGCCTGGAACCCGATCTCCTCCACGGCGGCTGCCAGCCGCGAGCTCTTCGGCAACCCGGTGGCCAGTGACGGCAGCTGGATCCAGGAGAACGCCATCCTGATGGCGGTCATCTGGCCGCTGGTCCTGACGGCCGTCTTCGCCCCGATCGCCATCCGCCGCTTCCAGCGGCTGAGCAGGTGACCCGACCGGCGGACGAGAGCTGGGACCCGGGCTGACCGGCTCGCTTCCCGGCCCGGGGGTCCGAGCCGCACGGGGGGCTCGGACCCCCGCCCGTCAGTTCTTCGGGATCCCGGCCCCGAGCAGGGCCTCCACATCGAGCTTGACCTCGGCCCCGATGGACTCGGGGAGGGTGATGTGCTCACCGGGGGCATGGATCCGGTGGTGTCCGTAGGCGGTGCCGTCCGGATCGGTGAGGACATGGAGCCGCTGATACTTGCGGTCCACGATCACATAGACGGGGATGCCGGCCTTGGCGTAGGCGGTGACCTTGTCCCGCAGATCCGCCTGGTAATTGCCGGAGGTGACCTCCAGGACCAGCCGGAAACAGGCGGGGTCGTGGCAGTTGCTCTGGATCAGATGATCCTCGAAGTCGGCGTCGACGACGGCGAGATCGGGGATGGCGAAGTCCGAGGGGCCGTTCGGCAGCCAGAGACCGAGAGCCTGGAGCACTTGACTCTCATCGCCGTGGAGCCCTGCCCCGAGAAACGGGATCATCAGATTGGTGAGCGCCTTGGCGTGACGGCCGTCCGGTGGTGGGGTCACGGTGATAACGCCTCCGATGATCTCGACGCGCCAGCCGGGATTCTGCTCGCTCAGGCGATGCGCCTGAGCGAGCAGGGATTCCTGTGGCCCGTCCCAGGGGAGCTCTGCTGCTGCGGCAGACATGCCGACCTCCTGAAGGGCTGGTGTCGAGACCATCATCGTAGAACCACTTGCCCGCCCATGTCCCACATCCGGGGTGCCACCCATACGAGTGAGGGCCCGGCGGGTTTGCCCCCGCCGGGCCCTCACTCACACCAGGTCAGCGCCGGTGCGGACGTGTCACAGACGCTCGATCACATAGTCGATGGACGCCGTCAGCGCCTCGACGTCCGACGGCTCGACCGCCGGGAACATCGCCACCCGCAGCTGGTTGCGGCCCAGCTTCCGGTACGGCTCGGTGTCCACGATGCCGTTGGCGCGCAGCGCCTTTGCGATCGCCGCCGCGTCGATCTCGTCCGCGAAGTCGATCGTGCCGATGACCTGCGAGCGCTTCGCCTTGTCGGTGACGAACGGCTCGGCGTGCTTGGACGCCTCGGCCCATCCGTACAGATTCCGCGCGGACGCCGCCGTGCGCTCCACCGCCCAGTCCAGGCCGCCCTGGCCGTTGATCCACTTCAGCTGCTGGTCGAGCAGGAAGAGGGTGGAGAGGGCCGGGGTGTTGTACGTCTGGTTCTTCAGCGAGTTGTCGATCGCGGTCGGCAGGCTGAAGAACTCGGGGATGTGCCGCCCGGAGGCGTGCACCCGGGCCGCGCGCTCCAGGGCGGCGGGGGAGAAGACCGCCAGCCACAGGCCGCCCTCGGCCGCGAAGGACTTCTGCGGGGCGAAGTAGTAGACGTCCGTCTCGGTGATGTCCACGGGCAGCCCGCCCGCGCCGGAGGTCGCGTCGACCAGGACCAGCGCGCCCTCGTCGGCGCCGGCGACCCGCCTGATCGGGGCGGCGACACCGGTGGAGGTCTCGTTGTGGGTGAAGGCGTACGCGTCGACACCCGCCTCGGCCACGGGGTCCGGGTGGGTGCCCGGGTCGGCGGAGATCACGGACGGGTCGGCCAGCCAGGGCGCCAGCTTGGCCGCCTTGGCGAACTTGGAGGAGAACTCACCGAACGTCAGGTGCTGGGACTTGTTCTCGATGAGTCCGTGCGTCGCGATGTCCCAGAAGGCGGTGGATCCGCCGTTGCCGAGGATCACCTCGTAACCCTCGGGGAGCCGGAAGAGGTCGCGCACACCGTCGCGCACCGAGCCGACCAGGTTCTTGACCGGGGCCTGGCGATGGGAGGTGCCGAGAAGGGAGGAGCCGGTGGCGGCGAGGGCGTCCAGCGCCTCCGTACGCACCTTGGAGGGGCCCGCGCCGAAACGGCCGTCGGCGGGCTTGATGTCAGCGGGAATCTGGATATCAGCCACGCAGCGGAGCGTATCCCGATCGGGGCGGGGCGCGGACGGGCGTTCCGGTGGGTGAGACGCCCGACTCACGATCCGGACGAGCCGGACCGCCGGGCGGGCGCCGGCCCCCCGGTCACCCCTTCTGGCGCAGGGATAGCGTGTGCAAATGTTCGACGAGTGCGATGAGGACGAACTTGCTGGACGAATGGTCCCGCGCGTCGAACTCCACCAGCGGCACATCCGGCCCGAGCGCCAGCGCCTGCCGTATCTGCTCATCGCTGTGGAGCGGCCCGCCGAAGTCGTTGACCGCGACGATGTACGGCATCCCCCGGTGCTCCAGCCGGTCCAGCGCGTACCACGCGTCCGCCGGCCTGCGGGTGTCCACCAGCACCACCGCGCCGATCGTGCCCGACAGCAGCCGCTCCCAGAGGAACCAGAACCGCTCCTGGCCGGGGGCGCCGAAGAGATAGAGCACACTCCGGTCGGCGATGGTGATCCGCCCGAAGTCGAAGGCGACCGTGGTCGCGTTCTTGGCACTGATCCGGCTGGTGTCCTCCAGCCTGCGGCCGGCGCGGCTCATCACCTCCTCCGTGTGCAGCGGGCGAATCTCGCTGACGGAGCGGACCATCGTGGTCTTGCCGACGCCGAAGCCGCCCACGACGGCGATCTTCAGCGCGTTCTCGTCCGGCCCGGGAAACACCGGGTGCGGCTCGGCGGGGTCAACCGCCCGCTGGGTGCGGGTCATCGCTTCTGGGCGGTGCCGGTCATCGAGTGTTGCCTTCCGAGGGGTGGCGGGGGCATAACTGGAGCCGCTAGTTCCTGATCAAGTGTTCGTCACTATAGGAGAGTTGACGATCACTTTGGGCGCTCCCCGGCGCCTTTGCCAAGGGGTACGCAGACGCAATGGTCTCATCCGGCATGTTTGAACCCTGTATGGATGCGGAGGGATACGGGGAGCGGGGCATCCTGAGACCCATGACCGAAGAACGCCGGAAGGAACCGAGCGGTGCCGAACTGGCACGCGCGTTCGGGCGTGTCGTACGCGGCGAAGCCGACTTCTCCCCGACCGCCCGAGCCCTGGTGACCATGGACGCGTCCAACTACCGGCGTGTTCCGGCCGGGGTCGTCGCCCCGCGCGACGCCGACGACCTGGCGGCGGCTCTGGAGGTCTGCCGGCGCTTTGAACTCCCGGTCGTCCCGCGCGGCGGCGGTACGTCCATCGCGGGCCAGGCCACCGGGACGGGAGTCGTGCTCGACCTCACCCGCCATCTGAACACGATCATTGACGTGGACGCCGGAACCCGTACGGCTGTTGTACAGCCCGGTGTCGTCCTCGATGCCCTGTGCGACGCCGTACGCCCCCTCGGGCTCACCTTCGGGCCCGACCCCTCCACCCACTCCCGCTGCACCATCGGCGGCATGATCGGCAACAACTCCTGCGGCCCGCACTCGGTCGCCTGGGGCACCACCGCCGACAATGTGCGCGCCCTCGCCGTCACCACCTACCAGGGCACCTCGCACCGCCTGGGCCGGGGCTGGGAGACCGGCCCGCCCGGTCTGCGCGAGCTCATCGAGCCCCACCTCGCCCTGCTGCGCACCGGCTACCCCGCCGGACTGCCCCGCCGGATCTCCGGCTACGCCCTGGACGCGCTGCTGCCCGAGAACCACACCGACACCGCCAGGGCGTACTGCGGCAGCGAGGGCACACTCGGCGTACTCACCGAAGCCACCGTGCGCCTGGTGCGCGCCCCGCGCGCCCGTGCGCTCGCCGTCCTCGGCTACCCCGACGAGGGCGCGGCGGCCGACGCCGCCGCCGGGCTCCTCGCCCACCACCCCCTCACCGTCGAGGGGATGGCGGACGACCTCCTGCCGCCGGGCCCGCGAGCGGAGCTGCCGCGCGGCCGGGCCTGGCTCTTCACCGAGACCGGCGGCGACACCCCCGCCGAGGCCCGCGCCCGCGCGCTGGCGATCGTCCGCGCCGCCGGCGCGCTCGACGGCACGGTGGTCACCTCCCCGGCCGCCACGCGCGCCCTCTGGCGGATCCGCGAGGACGCCGCCGGCACGGCCACCCGCACCCCGGACGGCGCCGAGGCGTGGCCCGGCTGGGAGGACTGCGCCGTACCCCCGGCCCGGCTCGGCGCCTATCTGCGCGACTTCCGCGCCCTGCTCACCGCGCACGGCCTGCGCGGCACCCCCTACGGCCACTTCGGCGAGGGCTGCGTCCATGTCCGGATCGACTTCGACCTGCTGACCGACACCGGCGTACGCGCCTTCCGCCGCTTCTCCGGGGAAGCCGCCGGCCTGGTGGTCTCGCACGGCGGCTCGCTCTCCGGCGAACACGGCGACGGCCAGGCCCGGGCCGAGCTGCTGCCCCGGATGTACGGCGACGACCTGGTCGCCCTCTTCGGCCGCGTCAAGGACCTCTGGGACCCGGCGGGCGGCATGAACCCCGGCATGCTGGTCCGCCCGGACCGGCTCGACGCCAACCTCCGCTTCGCCGTGCTGCCGCGCGAACCGGTCGATGTCGTCTTCGGCTATCCGGCGGACGGCGGGGACTTCGCGGGCGCGGTCCGCCGCTGTGTCGGCGTCGCCAAGTGCCGTACGGAGACGGCTTCGGGGCCGTCCGTGATGTGCCCCTCCTTCCGTGTCACCGGGGAGGAGGAGCACTCCACCCGGGGCCGCGCCCGGCTGCTCCACGAGATGCTCGCCGGGGACGTCATCCGGGACGGCTGGCGCTCCACCGAGGTCCGCGACGCGCTCGATCTCTGTCTGGCGTGCAAGGGCTGCCGCAGCGACTGCCCGGTGGGCGTGGACATGGCCACCTACAAGGCGGAGTTCCTGCACCACCACTGGGCGGGCCGGATCCGCCCGCGCTCCCACTACGCGATGGGCGGACTGCCGGACTGGCTGCGACTGGCCGCGCCGCTGGCCCCGCTCCTCAACTCCCTGGCCCGCGTACGCCCCTTGGCGGCACTGGCGAAACGGGCGGCCGGCATCACCCCCGAGCGCCCGCTGCCGGTGCTGGCGCCGGTGACCCTCCGGGCGTGGTGGGCGGCGCGGCCCGGCGCCCGGCCGCCCGGCCGGGCCGTCGTCCTGTGGCCGGACACCTTCACCAACCATCTCTCCCCGGAGGCGGGCCGGGCCGCGGTGACCGTCCTGGAGGCGGCGGGTCTCGCCCCCGTCCTCCCGCCCGGCCGGGTCTGCTGCGGCCTCACCCATGTCTCCACCGGCCGGCTGGACCGGGCCCGCACGATCCTGCGCCGCACCCTGGACACCATGGAACCGCACCTCGGCACCCCCGTCACGGTCCTGGAGCCGAGCTGCGCCGCCACCCTCCGCACCGACCTCCCCGAACTCCTCCCGGACGACCCGCGCGCCGCCCGGCTGGCCGGCTCCGTGCGCACCTTCGCCCAGACCCTGGAGGAGTACGCGCCCGACTGGGATCCGCCCCGTCTGGACACGCCGGCCGCGGGCCAGACCCACTGCCACCAGCACGCGGTCCTCGGCGACTCCGCCGAGCGCCGGCTGCGCGAACGGGCCGGGCTGCACGGCGAACTGAGCGGCGGCTGCTGCGGTCTGGCGGGCAACTTCGGCTTCGAGAATGGCCACTTCGAGGTGTCGGCCGCCTGCGCGGAGGAACAGCTCCTCCCGGCCGTCCGCTCCGCCGCCCCGGGGACGGAGCTGCTGGCCGACGGATTCTCCTGCCGTACGCAACTGGCCCATCTCGCGGGACGCCGCGCCCGGCATCTGGCGGAGGTGCTGGCCGAGGGAGTGGAGGCGGCCGGCGAATAGGGGGTGTGTACGCGCCGAGCCCCGCACCGGCTCGGTGCCGGTGCGGGGCTCGGCGCGTGCCCGGGGTCTAGGCGGGGTTCGCCGTCCAGGCCACGTCGGTGACACAGGGTTTTCCCTTGTACGACTGGTTCGATCCGCCGCCGATGCTCACCTTCTCGCCCTCGCGGGCGAAGACCTTGCCCGTGTCGTCGTGGACGACCGCCTTGCCGTTCTCCCAGCTCGCGGTCCAGCCGTGGGCCCAGACCACCGGTGTCGGCGCCCCGCCGCGATCACCCCGGACCACCACACACCCGTCGGCGTTGACCGCCAGCTTGCCGACGAAGACGGCGTAGAGGGCGACCTCGGAATCCGAGGCCGACCGGGTCACTATGCGCGGTGGCGGCTTCTCGGCCTTCTTCTCGGCCTTCTTCTCCGCGGCGGCGACCACCCGGGAAGCCCCGTCCGACGTCGCGTCCGATGTCGCGCCCGGATCCGATGTCGTGCAGGCCGCCGTCGAGGCGATCAGCAGAGAAGCGATGACGACGCCGGAGAGCCGCAGGCCCCTGCCGAGCTGTTCGGACGGCGCTCTGCCGCCGCCACCCGGGCCGAACCGCCTTGTGTCCGTGTCCATCGCTTCTCCGTTCTCCGCGTGATGCGTCATTCCCGCGTTCACGGATTCTCCGATCCGTGCGGGACCTTTTCCGTGCCCACCGGGGGGACGCGCATCTCAGGGATCTTGCCGGGTGTTCATCACCCGACTTCCAGGGTGGCACCCCAGGTGTTGAGGATGGTACTGATCGGCACGTAGTTGACCCATCGCGAGCATTGAATCGGGCCTGCCGCCGGGTCGGTTGTCCCGCATGCGTAGGTCATGGACCCCTCGGTGAGGTCGGCCGATATCAGAATGCCTCTGGCCTGCACTCCGCCGGACACTGTCCTGAAGACAGGGCCTCCGCTGTCACCCTGTCCGCCGAAGATCTGGCCGGCCGGTGCGGCCACCTGGACGACCCCGACATAGTGACCCTCGATGAAATACACATCGCTGTCGTCGTAAACCGTTCCGCAGTGTTCTCCGGTACTGGCCCCTGAGGAGCATACGGAATCACCGGGCCAATTGGAGGCCCAGCTCTTCACATTCGACTTCGTGTTGCTGTTGTATCCGCCGCGGAAGATGTTGGCGATGGTGGCCGGAGAGGCCGACGGGTCTATGAGAAGCGAGTCGATCTCGCCGAGCCGGGCCACCGCCGTGCCGCCCGGTGAAATCGACTGTCCGGCCCCGTCCGTGATGGCGCCGTTTCCGGTCGTGTCACAGTGCCCCGCGCTGAGCAGGCGTCCCCCGCCGCCCGCGAGCACGGAGAATCCGGAGGTGCAGAGGCCCTGCGGGTGGCGGAGGCGGATTCCGCCGCTCCAGGGCGGTGAGTCGTTCTGGCGCGACAGCGGCTCGGCCGCCGGCACACCCGTCCTGATCTCGACGTCGGGGATGCCCGCGGTCTCGCGCACCTCCTCGGCCCGCGCGCCGGCGATCCGGGCCCGGGAGGCGACACCGACCGTGACACCACTGCCGTCCTTGTTGAGTTCGCTCCAGGTCACACCCATGGACCTGCTGAGCGGGCTGTTGAGAACGCGGGTGCGGGCGGCCTCCGCCTCCGCCCGTGAGTACTTGGCGCCCTTCGTGAGGGTGATCCGTACCCCCAGCGGCTTCTCCGCCGCGTACGCCCTGACGTTCGCCGGGGGCTCACCCTTCCAGAGGACCTTGACGGAACGTTTCGCGTAGTTGGTTTCCTGACGGGCGAAACCGGAATCCGCACCCAGTGTGAAAATGCGGTCGGCCACGACGGGAATGACATCTTCCGCCGGTGAGGCGGCGCTGAGCCCCGCCGGGACCGGGCCGGGCTCCACAGTCCATTCCGATCTCTCCATCGGCGTATACGGATTGACCGCGGCGGGTGCCGTGGGCTTTTTCTCGCGCGGCACGGAGTCGTCCCCGAATGCGGCCGATGTCATGGTGGTGCACGCCAGTGCCGCGGTGAGGGCGCCGATCACGAGCCGTTTTTTCCCGAGCTGCTTGGCCATACAGATGGCTCCATTTCCCGGTGCAGGGTCTGCCGACTGTTCGGAAAATCGACGGTACCGCCGGCCATCTCGGAGTCATAGGAATTCGGAGCGCCCGCCGGCCCGCGGGGCGCGTAATTTGGTTCTCTGTGCCGATTTATCGTTGATTGCCCGCCCAATTCGATGCCGCGATGAGCCCCAATACGCCGCGATATGTCACGTGATGATCTCGTGCGGCGCGATCGGGCCGGGCCGCCCCGCCGAATATGGAACAACCCGCTCCGAATTGCGCCCGGTTCCGCTATCACAGGGTGATCCGGCGGTGGAGTTTGACCGGATCCCGATGCCCGCGGCGTCATCGCCGCGCGGCATGGCCCGTTTCTGTCTTGACAGGTATTCATCAAGAATGGCCCGCGGCCGTTCCGGTCACCGTCACTCCTCCCGCAGATCGGCCTCCACGACGAGGGCGCCGTCCCCCAGTCCGAAGGCCCCGTCCGTACCCGTGCCGTGGATCACCCAAGGCCGCCCCATCCCCTCGAATGCCTCACCGAGCACCCGCACCCGGACCGCGCCCCGTCCCATGACGGGCGACAGCGCCCACGGTCCGGCCGCCGGAGCGCCGCGGCGGGGAAGAGCCAGCTGGACCAGTACGGACGCGGGGACCGGGGAACCGTCGTAACGGGAGTTCGCGGCGGCGGTGTACGAGACCATGCGCAGCGCGGCCCCGGGGGCCGGGGCGGGTGGGGATGCGGCCGTACCCGGTCCTTCGCCGCCCTCGGGGCCGTCCGCCCGGCGGGCGAAGGCGGCTCCCCCCTGCCTCCGCCATGTCCCGACCAGTTCCCGGAAGGCCGCGTCCCGGCCCCGAGCCGTCCGATGGGCCCCGGCGGCGAGGATCGCGGCGCCCGCGCCCTCGAAGGCCCGGCAGAACCCCCGCACCAGCGCGGGCCGGGCGTATTCGGCGTACCGCACCGCACGGATCTCCCACATCCCCTCCCGCAGCAGACGGGCGGCGGTCCCGGCGGCCGGCTCCAGCTCCCGCTCCCGCCGCGACCATCGCGCGCGCTTTCTCCCGCCGGAGGGCGGGGTGACGGCGTCGGCCCGCCGTCCCGCCGCGGAGAGATGCCACTCGCTGTCCTCCAGCCGCAGCGTGCCGGACGCGGCGGACAGAACGCCCCGCGCGCCGAGCCGGACCGAGATTCCGCCGGCGCCGAACATCAGAGCGGCGCCCCGGGAGTGATCCGAGTCGAAGCGGAGATCGCCGATGTCCGTCAGGAAGAGAAGCAACTCCGCTCGCGCGGCCTCCGGATGGCCGCCGGAGTACGCCCGCTCCACGGCGAGGCACAGCACCCCGTCGAGCCGGGACCCGGCCCGCTCGACGCTCAGCGCGCGGACCTCGGCGGTGCCCAGCGCGTAGTCCCCGGCGACGTCCGTCGCCGCGGCCGGGGTGATCTCCACGGGCCGGGGATACACCCTGCCCGTGAAGTCCCGGCGGGCCGGCCCCTCCGGCTCTTCCTTGCACGGCACTTGGACCGGGTACCCGGCCGCCGCGGTCCGCTCCGCCATCCAGGCGGCGCGCTCCGCCCCCATCCCGGCCATCCACCTCAGCGCGGCCCGCGCCCGCCGCTCCCGCCCCCAGCGCGTGCGCGCGGTCGCCGAACGGAACAGCGGCCAGGTGTTGTTGTCCCACACATCCGAGACCCTGACGACCCGCTGCCGGTCGAAGGTCCTGGCATCCGAGGACGCCTCGGAGAGCTCCGCCAGCGACTGGTCCAGCAGCGCGCCGAAGGCCGCGAGGGCGTTGTGCGGCTTCGTCAATGTCTCTCCTCGGTGTGATCGGGGACGGCGTCGGCCGCGGCGAGGATCCGCCGGATGTCCCACAAGTGATGCGTCGCGTCATGCGCGTTGTTCCGGGCGACGTCCTCGGCGCGCTGCGCGCCCCGGCCGGCGTGTTCGAGAACGACCCCGTCCGCCAGCGCCGCCGACACGGACTCGACCCAGCCGTCGACCGCGCCCCGCAGCGACCAGAGCGCCGCGGCGGCCCCGATCTCGTCGTACCGCCGCGCCCGGGCGAGCAGATCCGGGTCGTACCCCGGCACCCGTACATCTCCGGCCAGCCGCGCGCCGGACAGCCGTTCGGCCCAGATTCGCAGATTGTCCGTCACATGACTGACATATCCGGCCGCTGTCCACCCGAGACCGGGGTGCCGCTCGCGGCCGGTGCGGCCGGTCAGGAGGCCGTTGTACGCGTCCGGCAGCGCGGCGACTTGGCGGATTGCGGTGGGTGGTGTGACGGACCAGTCGTATCCGCAGTCGCGGCAAGGGTTTCCGTACAGGTGTGCGCCCCATGTTTCCATGGGGTACCAGTATCCCTGCGCGCCGGATACGTCTGCCTCCGGCGGGGCGGGGTGTGGTGCGCCCTCGCCCGGGGTGCGGGTGCTTTCCCGGGGCTCCGCCCCGGCCCCGGCGCCTCAAACTCCCCCAGAGCTTCGCCTGGGAGGTACCCCCAGCGGGGCTGAATTTGCTTGCTCTCGTTCGCGGGTGCGGGCAGGTGAGTGGGCGGTGTCGCGTCCGCCTTGTGTTGTTCGGGTTGCCCGGGGTGCGGGCCTTCAGGCACCTTCGGCGCCTTGCAGTGGTGCTTCTGGTTCGGGAGCGCCCGCCCAGCGGCACCCGCCCACTCTGACGCCCATCACCCACTCACCCCTGGGTGACGTTCCGGAGCGGGGTTCCCGGCCTTGTGAAACCGTCTCGGGACGCACGGGCACCCTCACAACGGTCATCACGCACTG